>URTF01000076.1 GCA_900550695.1 uncultured Ruminococcus sp. | reverse complement strand
GCTACGAGATTGTCGGCTTGATTTTTTCCAAATTTTAAATGGTGTTTAGTATAATATAAGAAAGTTTATCGGTGCCGCAAAACGACTTTTGCGGCAGCTATAAATTTTTAGCAAGATCCTTTCCCACGGTGAACTTTTCACACGGGGAAGTCAAACTATAAAATGGGGTGTTCTTTGTGTTTTCCGATATTGACAAGAAGTATTATTATGACGGTGACGACCTGGGCTCGGTCTATTCTCCCGAAAAGACCGAATTCAAGGTCTGGGCGCCGCTCGCAGACAAAGTTGCTATCTATCTTTACAAAACCTGCCGTGATGAAAAGCCTTACCGCCATCTTCCAATGACAAAAAGCAAAAAGGGCGTATGGTCAAAGACAGTCTACGGCAACCTTGACGGAGTTTATTACACCTATATCGTGACGAATGACGGCGTTGAGCAGGAAACTATCGATGTTTATGCCAGATCCGCAGGTGCAAACGGCGCAATGGGTATGGTTTTCGATGCGTCAAAGCTCAACCCTGCAGGCTGGGACAATCAGACTTATGTTAAGCTTGACCACTACACGGACGCTTGCGTTTATGAGCTTCACGTCCGTGATTTCTCCATTGACGAAAGCGGACATTTCTGCTACAAGGGAAGATTTCTCGCCTTTATCGAAAAAGGACTGGAAAATGACAGCGGCGACAGCGTTGGCATTGACCACCTCAAAGAGCTTGGCATTACCCACGTTCAGCTTATGCCGATATTCGACTTCGTTTCCGTCGATGAGACCGATGTTCACCGTCCTCAGTTCAACTGGGGATATGACCCCGAGAACTACAACGTCCCCGAGGGTTCATATTCGACCAATCCATTCAACGGCAAGACCCGTGTTGCGGAGCTGAAACGGCTTATCTACGCTCTTCACGAAGCAGGCATAGGTGTTATAATGGACGTTGTTTACAACCACACAGCAGGAACGGCTGACTCCTGCTTCACCAAGACCTTCCCCGAATATTATTACCGCCAGTGGGACGGCAAGCGCAATCTCTATGCGAACGGCTCAGGCTGCGGAAACGAGCTTGCGACCGAGCGGAAAATGGTAAGAAAATATATCCTCGACAGCCTTACCTACTGGGCGACCGAGTACAAGATAGACGGCTTCCGCTTTGACCTTATGGGACTTTATGATAAGGAAACAATAAACTTGGCGTATGAAAAGCTTCATGAAATAAATCCGAACGTCATTATGTACGGTGAGGGCTGGACGGGCGCAGATACGCCGCTCCCGTGGGAACAGCGCTGTATGAAGCTCAACGCAAGATTTACCCCGAACGCAGGCTATTTCAGCGATGATTTCCGCGATACCGTAAAGGGCAACAATTTCGAGAACAAGACAAGAGGCTATGTCAACGGCGCATCGGGCAACGAGGAGAACGTCAAGGAGATAATCGCAGGACGTATTCCGCATCCGCAGCTCCCGAATATGGAGAAATATTCGTGGACAAGCTCACCGACGCAGACCGTGAACTACGTTGAAGCGCACGATAATCTCACGCTCTGGGACAAGCTTTACTACACGAACCCGACCGAAAGCATCGAAACAAGAATAAAAATGGATAAGCTCGCCGCAGCAATGGTGTTCCTCTCGCAGGGCATACCGTTCTTCCAGGCAGGTCAGGAATTCCTGCGCTCGAAGCCGTTCCCGGGCGGCTCGGTCTTTGACCACAACAGCTACAAATCGCCTGATGCTATCAACAGCCTGAAGTGGAACAGAAAGTCCGAATTCAAGGGCGTTGTGAACTATTACAAGGGACTTATCGCACTCCGAAAAGCACATAACGCTTTCAGAATGTACGAAAATGCACAGGTCGCAGAGAACCTGCAGTTCCTCGATAATCTTCCGCAGCACGTTGTGGGATTCCTGCTCAAAGGCGATGAAACGCTTGAAGAGATAGTAGTTTTCTTCAATCCGAACAACTATCCCGTTCAGCTCCACGCTTTCGGCAAATACGGCATATATGCGGACGGAAATTATGCAGGCGCAGAGCCATGCAGAACAGTCGAAAACGACTACGAAGTCGCACCGATAAGCGCTATCGTTCTCGGAAGAGTGAGAGAAAGCAAGCCTGAAAACGAAGAGGAAGCTTTAAATGCGTAATACGGAATTATTTATACTGATTTTTGTCTGCACTTTGATTAAAAATTAGTATTATATTCCGTATATTTTCACGGAGCACATAATGCCGCAGGGCGGACCCCATATCCGTCCGCTGCAAACCCGGTATTTTATATTGCAATTTTCAATCTTCATATTTTTCAAACTTTTCGCTTGACAACAAGGCGTTTATGCGTTATACTTATTTTTGTAAAGGCTATGATAAAGAGAGTAGCGGACATTTTTCTTCCAAAGAGAGGGCGGATCGGTGAAAACGCTCGGAGAGTTTGTGCGTGAAGGACACTTTTGAGCCGCTGTATGAACAATGGAGCGCAGTTTTCTCCAAAAGTACAGCCGTTTCCTGCGTTAAGGGGCATAAAAGTTCGGTTTTTCCGATAAAATAGGGTGGCACCACGATTTTTACAAGTCGTCCCTTGTTCTTGCGACAAGGACGGCTTTTATTATTTCGCAAAAAAGCTGAAAAGGAGTTTTGATATGGAGCTTATCACAAAAAGACCAAAGGGTACGCAGGACGTTAAGCCTGCTGACGTTTACAAGTGGCACACGGTCGAGCAGATCGCTGCTGAGACTGCCGAATGTTACGGCTTTAAGGAAATTCGCTTCCCGACCTTTGAAAACACTAAGCTTTTCAAGCGCAGTGTTGGCGATTCGACCGATGTTGTACAGAAAGAAATGTACGGTGTGACCGCCAAAAGTTCCGCCAACGGCAAGGACGATGATGATTTCACGCTCCGTCCCGAGGGTACGGCAGGTGCGGCGAGAGCTGTTCTCGAAAACGGTATGCTTTCGGACGCACTTCCGCAGAAGGTTTACTACAACATTTCCTGCTTCAGGCATGAGAAGCCGCAGGCAGGCAGACTTCGTGAGTTTCACCAGTTCGGTGCGGAGATGTACGGAAGCGCTTCTCCTGCCGCTGATGCGGAAATGATAGCAATGGTCGATGCTTTCCTGCGCCGCCTTGGGATAAAGGGCATTGCGCTCAACATCAACTCTATCGGCTGTCCGAAGTGCCGAGGCGAATATCACAAGGCTTTGAAGAGCTATTTCGAGGGCAGAAAGGACGAGCTTTGCGGAACTTGTCAGGAACGTCTTGAAAAAAATCCTATGAGAATTCTCGACTGCAAGAGCCCGATCTGTCAGGATATTGCAAAGGACGCTCCCGTTATCCTCGATTATCTCTGCGACGACTGCAGGAGCCATTTTGAGAAGCTTCAGAAGAATCTTACGGCGATGAACATTGAATTCACAGTCAACCCGAAGATCGTAAGAGGTCTTGACTACTACACAAAGACGGTTTTCGAGTTCGTCACAACGAGCATCGGCGCGCAGGGTACAGTCTGCGGCGGCGGACGCTATGACGGGCTTATCGAACAGCTCGGCGGCGCTCCGACACCTGCGCTCGGCTTTGCAATGGGCATTGAGCGTCTTATTATGACGATGGAAAGTCAGGGCTGCGACTTTATCGAGCCGAAGAAGTGCGCACTTTACATTGCCGCAATGGACGAGGCTGCTCTTGAAAAGGCTATCGTTCTTACGAAAACGCTCCGTGACGATGGCATATGGGCAGAATACGACCTTCAAGGACGTGGCGTTAAGGCTCAGATGAAATATGCTGACAAACTTGGTGCGGATTTCACAATGGTACTTGGCAGCAACGAAATAGAAAGCGGAAAAGCGCAACTTAAAAATATGAAAACAAGTGAAAAAATCGAAATTTCCCTCGGTGACTCGTTCCTCGATGATTTTTCCAACATTTCCGTTGCGAATATGTTCCGATGTGATGAACTGGCAAATGAACTGCTGAAATAACACGACTGAGCGGTGACGAATATGTTGTTTGTTATAAAAGAGCGAAGCAATATAATTTTTATGATGGACAGTGCAGAGCTGTCGGACAAAATGTGCGCTGACAATGGAGATAATTCACTGATCCGGGCTGATATTGAAGCGATGTTTGCTCATTATAAAAAGGACAGCGAAGAAAATATCGTTGTTGAGATCGGGCGCATCGCCGATGAGAACGAGCTTGATGCGGCATCGGTAAAAGCGGTATTTTGGCTTTATGCCGTGCTGACAAAATTTGACTGCTTGAGAAGCATATCAATGCCGATGCAGATGAAGCTTTTGCCCAAGGTGATGCGTATGGTATCTGCGAATATGGCGGCAAGCGGTTTAAGAGCCAAAGAAATCAACAGCATACAGAATTTTATGCAGACATATATCAACGAGAGCAAAAGATCTGCGGCTGATCCTGCATACTGCATTGACACGGCTGTGCAAAATATTATTGAAGCACTGCCGGACATAAATTCAGCCCGTGAGGAGTACAGAAAACGCCCCGATTTTATGCAGTTTATAGATAACATCGCACAGCTTGCAAAAGGCTGTTCGGACAGTGAATACAGTGAACTGATCGAAAAATTCAGAAATGATATATTAAATTGAGAGGAAGTAATTAAAATGGCAGACACAATGGCAGGTCTCCACCGCACACATTATTGCGGCGAAGTCCTTAAAGCAGGAGAAACAGTTACGGTCGGCGGCTACGTTGACACGGTAAGAAACAAGGGCGGTATCATCTTTATCGTTCTTCGTGACAGAACGGGCGTTGTTCAGCTCACATTCAACGAAACAACGGACAAGGCAGTTTTTGACAAGGCTGCATCCTGCCACTCGGAATATGTTCTTATGGCAAAGGGTGAAGTCCGTGAGCGTGAGAGCGTGAACGACAAGATCGCAACGGGTCATTTTGAGATATTCGTTGATGACCTTCGTGTTCTTGCAAAGGCACAGACACCTCCGTTCGAGATCGTTGATGATACGAACACTAACGAGGAGCTTCGCTTAAAGTACCGTTACCTCGACCTTCGCCGCAAGAAGCTTCAGGACAACATCATCAAAAGAAGCAAGATCGCTAAGGTCGCAAGAGATTACTTCGCAGAGAACGGCTTCATCGAAATCGAAACTCCTATGATGATAAAGTCAACTCCTGAGGGCGCAAGAGATTACCTCGTTCCGTCAAGAGTTCACCCCGGCAAGTTCTATGCTCTTCCGCAGTCTCCGCAGATCTACAAGCAGCTCCTTATGATCGCAGGCTTCGACAGATATATCCAGCTTGCACGCTGCTTCCGTGATGAAGATCTCCGTGCGGACAGACAGCCGGAGTTCACGCAGATCGACCTTGAAATGTCCTTCGTTGATACCGAAGACATTATGCAGATGGCAGAAGGTTTCGTAAGAAGAGAATTCTCCGAGGTTCTCGGCATCGATATCCCGACTCCGCTCCCAAGACTTACCTATACCGAAGCTATGAACCGTTACGGCTCTGATAAGCCCGATACACGTTTCGGAATGGAGATCACAGACATCACCGATACCGTTAAGGGCACGGATTTCGTTGTGTTCAGCTCCGCTATTGAAGCAGGCGGCACAGTCCGTGCTATCACTGCAAAGAACGCAGCAGCAACGCTTACAAGAAAAGAAATAGACAAGCTCATCGAACACGCAAAGGGCATCGGTGCAAAGGGTCTCGCTTATATCCGCTGGCACGACGACGCTCCGAACTGCTCATTCGGCAAGTTCCTCAAGGACGGCGAGCTTGACGCTATCCTCAAAGCAACGGGCGCAGAAAAGGGCGACGTAGTCCTCATCGCAGCAGATAAGAACAACGTTGTTCTTCCTCTCCTCGGCGCACTCCGTCTTAAGGTTGCAAAGCAGCTCAACATTATCCCCGAGGGCAAGTTCAATTTCCTTTGGATCACAGAGTTCCCGTTCTTTGAATGGAACGAAGAAACACAGCACTGGGACGCTATGCATCACCCATTCACAATGCCGATGGACGAGTGCTTGCAGTACCTCGACAGCGACCCGAGCAAGGTTTTCGCAAAGGCTTATGACCTCGTTCTCAACGGCACAGAGCTTTCGAGCGGCTCTATCCGTATCACAGACTATGAACTCCAGCAGAAGATGTTCGAGTCCCTCGGTCTTACCGATGAAGAAATTCAGGCGAAGTTCGGCTTCCTCGTTGATGCATACAAGTACGGCGCAGCACCGCACGGCGGTATGGGAATCGGACTTGACAGACTTTCGATGATAATGTGCGGTGCGGACAATCTCCGTGATGTCCTTGCATTCCCGAAGGTACAGAACGCTTCCGAGCTTATGTCCTCCTGCCCTGCC
Organism: uncultured Ruminococcus sp.; assembly: GCA_900550695.1. Classification (GTDB taxonomy): domain Bacteria; phylum Bacillota; class Clostridia; order Oscillospirales; family Ruminococcaceae; genus UMGS363. The sequence continues at coordinate 3,083 of URTF01000076.1, read as the reverse complement.
GAAGTTGATAAGGACAGTCTTGATATCCTTGGCATTGCTGTTACAAAGACGGAAGAAGAGTAAGTTTAATGCGTAATGCGTAATTCGTAATGCGTAATTATTTGCACTCCGTTAGTTTATAGTGAAAATTGTAGGGGCGGATTCCATATCCGCCCGTTGCAAGCCCTATATTTTAGGCAAAATTTCCGCAAGTGATGGGTTTCCCGTCCTTAGCCGCAAGGTGTTTTGCGATAAAACAGATGCCCCTTTTTCATCGGATAGAACCGTTGAAAAGGGGGCATTTTTGTATAGTATAAGGACAGCATATTCAACCGGCGGTTGATTTTTGCACCGCAGATTTAAACCAACATTCGTTTGACATCAGACCTTTTCTTATGCTACAATGTATTCAACAAAAGCTTTTGAATTTTAATAAAAGGATAGATAATATGAACATAAGTATAGGTGAAAATATCAAAATTCTCCGCAAAAATATGGGCATCGGTCAGGAAATCCTTGCGAATGCGGTCGGTGTTTCGGTTCAGGCTGTATCAAAATGGGAAACGGGACAGTCTTTGCCCGATGTCGGGATAATACCGGATATTGCGGATTTTTTTAAGGTAAGCATCGACAGCCTTTTCTTCGGTAAAAGTTCAGGCGGTGCAAGTACGGAAAAGATGACCCTGCCGAATGACGATAAGCTCTACATTGTTCAGGTTCTCAACGGAGAGATCCTTTCCGGTGGAAAATGGGATAAGGACAAATGCATCAATCTTTCTGCCGAAAATTTTGAGGGAACACTTAACACTGAAATATGGGGAAACGCAAGCATAAACGGCGATGTGAGCGGCGGTCTGCACGCAGGCGGTGATGCAGCGTGTAAAAATGTCAACGGCGGTCTGCACGCAGGAAGAGATATCGCATGCCAAAATGTCGGAGGCGGTATTTGTGCGGGAAATACGGTGTCCTGCGGAAATGTTGTCGGAGATGTGAACTCGGGCAGTGACATATACTGCGGAAATGTTGTCGGAAATGTCAGCACGGGAAATGAGATCACCTGCGGAAACATAAGCGGCAGCGTCAATGCAAATAATAATGTTCATTGCGGAGATATTTCCGAATGTGGAAAGATATCCTGCACAACGCTCTGGACCAAGGGCGGAATAGAATGTGATTCCATTGAGTGCGGCGGAGATATACATACGGAAGAAAAGATCAATGATATCAAATGATCTGCTTCATCTTATGCGTAATACTAAACACCGATTAAAAACTATGGAGTGAAACGATGGCTCTGATAAGCTGATTTACCTGCTGAGGAGTGCTGAAAACGGACGGTGAAAACCGTACCGTTCCTTCGGGTGCTGTTCCGATCGCCTTGTGTGCAAGCCCCGAGCAGTGAAGTCCTCCCCTAAGAGCAAAGCCACGACTGCTCAATTCAGTCGCAAGCTCATTCGAGGTCATTCCGTCGATATTGAACGAAACTATCGGGAGATAGCTTCCGTTGCTGCGGTATATCCGTACTCTTTCAAAGGGTCTTATCCCTTCGATAAAACAGCGGCAAAGCTCTGTTTCATGCCTGAATATCTTTTCAACGCCCATTTCCGAAACAAAATCTATTCCTGCACCGAGTCCGATTATTCCCATTGTATTGACCGTTCCGCTTTCAAGGCTGTCAGGGAGAAAATCAGGCTGAGAAAGCTCCAGTGAGGTGCTTCCCGTTCCGCCCTCCATAAGCGGAGTTATCGGGAATTTTCCGTCCGAAATGAGCAGTCCCGTTCCCGATGGTCCGTAGAGCGACTTATGACCTGCCGTACAGAGAATATTTATCCCGTCCGAAAGCTTTATGTCAAGCACTCCGCAAGCCTGCGCACCGTCTGCGATAAAACAGATATTGTGCCGCCTGCATATCTCGCCGAGCTTTTTGTAGGGCGTTATCCTGCCCGTGACATTGCTGCCGAGGGTGCAGACTATCGCTCTTGTGTTCGGTCTTATCAGCCGTTCAAAGTTTGCGGCAGCGGTGTCATCATCGGCTGTCACATCGGCAATATCGAAAGAGCAGCTGCGCTTGCTCAATGCATAAACGGGACGTGCTGCGGAGTTGTGTTCAAGGTTTGAGATAATGATATGTCCGCCCTCGCCGCAAACTCCCTTTATCGCAAGGTTGAGCGCATGGGTACAGTTAGCTGTGAAAACGGTGTTTTCCGTCTGTGCGCCGAAAAAGTCGGCAGCCTTTTTGCGGGCGGCATAAACCGCCTCGGCTGTTTTTATTGAAAGCTCATGACCGCTCCTGCCCGGGTTTCCGCCATAGCGTGTCAAAGCATCATTCACGGCTCTGCGAACAGGATACGGTTTCGGAAAGGTCGTTGCCGAATTGTCAAAGTTTATCATTTTGTGGCTCTTTCCTTTCTTTTTTTCCGAAACGGGGGGCGGAAAGCATACTTATTATTTCCGCCCGTTTTATTTAAGGAAAATTCTGAAAATATCAGGGTTTATACTAAACACCATTTAAAATTTGGAAAAAATCAAGCCGACAATCTTGTAGCTGTTGAAAACAGGTTAATATACGATTTCGGCGCAGATTTTTTCCTGTATTTTATTGGTGTTTAGTATTATCTTGGCTTTCCGACTGCGCGCGGAGTAATGCCTTCCGCTTCGAGCAGCTCTGCGGTCACACCCGGGTCAGCCGCAGCCGAAACGCTGTAGCCGCAGCCGACAGCAAGCGACTTCGGGGTGCGGATAACATCGGCAGAGATGCCCTTTCGGCGCAGAACGGTTTGAGCCCTCAGCGCAATGGTAACGGACGGAAAAGCGAAGATATATCTTTCCATAGCTCCTCTCCTTCCGATACATATCAAACGCAGGTTGCGTTACGCAGGTTTGCGTTACACAATTTTTCTGCGTTTGATACATTATATGCAGGCTGCCAAATTCGGTTACATCGCAAAATCCTGCTGTTTCCCCGTTTTTCCGGATCAGTGCCGATCTGCCAAATTCATTCGCACTGCAAAAACAGAAAAAGTGCAGTCCACGCTTTGGTGAACTGCACTTTTTATACTAAACACCATTTAAAATTTGGAAAAAATCAAGCCGACAATCTTGGA
>URTF01000075.1 GCA_900550695.1 uncultured Ruminococcus sp. | reverse complement strand
TGAACTTATTATAGCCGAGAGTTTGTCTATAGGTTGATCGAGAATTAGTATCATATAAAAACTGCGCAAGGCCGTGTGTCTGGCTTTGCGCAGTTTTTCTGCATGATCATAATAAAGAATTTCCTTGCATTTTTCCTTGACCTATGCTATAATATACTCAGAAAAACGCCGCTGACGGAAAAGCGGCATTTTATACAGAGCAAAGTTAGCATTGACTAACCAAAATGGAGGATACTATGGATAAGATACACTTTGACCCCGATATGGACGGTTTTTACGGCGCTTACTGGAAATGCCCAAACCCGACAGACTGCGCAATTATAGCAATGATAGGCGATGACCCCGAGGACTATCTCGCAAAAACAATGGTAAAGTGGCTTCACGGACTTGACGTGAACGTTATGTCGATGTCGCCTGCGAAAAAAGACTACGGTCATCACAACTATCCGCTCGAAAGAATAGAAACTGCGATAAAAAAGCTCAAATCGTTCGGCAATAAGAAAATAAGCATCGTAGGCGCATCGACAACGGGAACGCTTGCACTCACGGCGGCTTCGTATTTTCACGATATAACGCTGACAATAGGCTTGACCCCGAGCGACTTCGTTTGGCAGGGCTTTATGCAGGGCAAAAAGGACGGCTGCAAGGAATGGCCTATCGAGGGCGAGTCGCTTTTCACCTACAAGGGCGAGCCGCTCCCCTATATGCCGTTCGTTTATCGGCACCCGCAGTACTGGCAGGTCATCGCAAGCGAATCAAAGCGCACGGGCGATATGGTCAACTCGCTAAAGCTTTTCGATGATTCGGAAAAGGCTCACCCAATCACCGAGGACGAATTCATCAAGGTCGAAAACATCAAGGGCAAGCTTCTGCTCATCGGCGGTGAGGACGACGTTCTCTGGGACACGACAAAATATATACGCAGAATGGAAAAGCGCCTTGCCGAAAGACCGCACTCCTGCGATGTTGAAGCTGCTGTTTATCCTCACGCAACGCACTATGTTTTCCCCGAAAGCCTGCTGAAGAAAATGTTCCCTGTCGGCTCGGGACTTTTCCTCAAAATGGCGTTCAAAGCCGCCAAACAGTACCCCGAGGAGTGCAGGCAGGCACGAATAGACATTGAACGCAGAATTGTAACTGCTATAAACGAATGGAGGGATTCTTAAATGAAATATGCAGGTATGCCTATGGGAATGTGGACGCTCTTCTCAGGCTCGTTCACGAAAAATCTCACCGATATTTTCGGTATTGACAAAGCAGTCGCAGATGAAGTCAGGCAAAAAGCCAAACCGAAGTACAGGGAGATAATTTCCGAACTTCCCGAGTTTGAAAAAGCTGACCGCTTCAAAATGAACCTTGTCAACTGCGCTTTGCTCTGTGCGTTCATTCTGAATATGCCTCAGCGCCCCGACATTGAAAGGCTGACGGAATATTACAAGCGTTCGATGATGACTTCGCTTATGAAAAAATTCTGCCGAAAGAGCGGAAAGAAAAAGTTCACCGAAAAAGACCTTGACGGTATGCGCAAAACAGCCAAGCTCAAAGCCGCCGACCGCAACCCGTTTTCATGGAATATGGACTTATTTGAATATCCCGACGGCAGCGGCTACGAGGCAAGATTTTACAAGTGCGGAATATGCGAGCTTACAAAAAAGCTTGGGATTTACGACCTCACCCCTGCGATGTGCAGGCTCGACTACACTATGAGCGAGGCAGGCGAAACGACTGATTTTGTCCGTGAGTACACTCTTGCAGAGGGCGGACCTTACTGCGACTGCGGCTACAAAAAGAAAAAATGATCTTTTTGACAAGCTTTTTATATGCAGTCCTGCAACTTTTTGTATAACCAACAGTAATTATACATTTTGTAAATCACAATTATCTGCATATAGTAAAGAGCAATATGTTTTATACTAATCACCATTTAAAATTCAGAAAAAATCAAGCCGACAATCTCATAGCTGTTTTTAACAGGTTTATATGGGATTTCGGCGCAGATTTTTTCCTTTATTTTATTGGTGTTTAGTATTAGTATCAAAAGGCGCATTTCACATCGAACAATGATGCGAAATGCGCCTTTTTACCGCTAAATTATTATACATTAAGTATAATATTCGATAAATTATACGAATATCACTTACTCCAATGCTTCAGCTTGGGGAGATTTGCTTCATAGTAAGCCCTTGCCTGCTCGGGTGGGAACTGCTCGCTTGAAAAATGCTCAACGAGAAAATCAACAAGCCGGTCAAGGCTCGTATAGACGAATTTGCCGTCCGTGTAACACCACTTGCAGTAATCCTCGTTGAAGCTGCCGTCCGTGTCCCTGCTCGTTGTCGAATCATCGAGCGGCATACCGCAGCACTGGCAGATAAGCTGACGGGGCGAGCCGAGCAGCGTGTTTATCGAAACGTCAAAAAGCTTTGAAAGAAGCTTCAGCGTTTCCGTGTTTGGCTGAGTTTCGCCCGTTTCCCAGCGTGATACAGCCTGACGGGTGACGAACACCTTTTCCGCAAGCTCTGCCTGTGACATTCCGTTTTTCGTGCGAAGCTGTGCAATGATATCCTTTGTTTCCATAAATGAATTTTCCTTTCCGATGTCAGATTTGTTTCTGTTCAAATAATACCACGGCTTGGACGGAAAAGCAAGCAACTGTCTGTTGCACCTAAACGTGCATATACAAAAGCGGCAGCTCCCTTTTTAATTTCGCTTATTTTCGGTTTTTCACTCATTTATTTTTCTCCGAAATAATTTTTTTCAAGATACTGCTCGGGGAAGTGATAGCTTTTATATCCCGATAATTCACCGCTCTCAAACGCCTGCTTTTTCAGCTCATAGCCGACTTTCCAATTATCGGAATAAAAATTCAGCATTTCAAGCAGACGGCTGTCGGATATCACAGTCGGGCATGGGCTTTTGATGTTTCTGAAATGCTCTCCGGGGAAATACTCGCCGCAGGTGAGCAAAAAGCTCAGATGCTTCGTGAGGATAATATAAGCCGCATCGTCAAAATCATTGCCGCACCTTTTTAAACCCTCGGACAGAGCATACGTCTTTGTAAGTATCACGCCGCTCTCCTCGTCCAATACGCCCGTCAGAAGGTTTAGGTTCTGATAAGAGAAATAATCGTCCTTTTGAGGTTTTACTTTTTTTATTATTCTTTGGCGAAGTTCGTCGTTGAGCAAAATCCATTTCATTTTTATCACCTTTCTTTATCATACTGCTTTTTATAAATGAGCACCATTTTGAGTAAGTTTTTTCAGCAGGTTAGCTTACTTCAATGAGGTGGGCATATTTAAATATACAAAATAATGAATCCATTACATTAGGTATGCTTGACAGACAAAATTATTATTCAAATAACATAATACTCCTGTTTTCATTATCCCAAGCCGCCCATTCTTCCAATTCATTACCATTAGGATTTCCTGTCTTAATAAAGTTACACCAATAATCAAGCATTTTTTTGGATAAACGCCTGTCATTATCAGTAAAGGGTCGCCAACAGCGGTCTAATGTTCCGAACATATACCATAGCTCGGAAGAATGAAACGCTCCCGAATCATCGCCCGGAAGTCTGTGGTTAAAATAATAAACATAAGATGGAGTATATCCAAGCTCAATTTGATGTTTACACCAATTTATACAACCATTGTGAAGCTGACTTTCTTCCATCGGGATAGTTTTGTTTTCAGGAGTACAGATATCGTTTGCTGTTGAACCAAGTGTTATTGGAATATCAGGAAAATTTCCGACTTTCAGATTATGCTCGCTGTCACCAACAAGTAAATAGTTATCAATTACAGGCTCATACCCTAAACCCTTGTCAAGACCGCAGGCATACCCTATAAGTTCATTGCTTATTTCAAGCAGCCTGTCTGCAGGTACTTTTCTTAATTCAGCAAGTGATTCTACACCGCTAAGCTCAACAGCCCTTTCGCCTATGTCATAGTATTCTTCCTGTTTTCTGTTTTTACAAAAGCCATTATCATAGCCTGCGCCGCTTTGAAGAATACACTTGTTAAAAAGTCCTTTTGACAGCGGCGAAAGCATTAACGTCTGAGAAGTAAGAGAGCCTGATGACTGCCCGAAAAGCGTGACATTATCAGGATCTCCGCCAAAGGCTTTGATGTTTTCTTTTACCCACTTTAATGCTGCAAGCTGGTCAAGCACACCATAGTTACCGCAATGTCCGTTGTTTTCTTTCGCAAGCCAAGGGTGACACATAAATCCAAACAAGCCTAAGCGATAGTTTACAGTTACAAGTATAACGCCACGCTTTGCATATTCTGTTCCGTCAAATTCCTTTTCGGCACAATATCCGCTTAACAAAGCTCCGCCGTAAAGCCATACTGCAACCGGGAGCATATCTGCTGTACTTTTGGCAGGTGTCCACACGTTAAGATAAAGGCTGTCCTCACTGAAATTTACCGGTGTATTAAATTCCTTATAATAAAAATCGTCTTCGGGTGGTGGTGTCTGCATACAGGAAGGTGGAAAAGTATCTGCGTGATAAACTCCATTCCAGCTTTCGGGTTCTTGCGGTGGTTTGAAACGCAGTTCTCCAATTGGCGGTTTTGCATAAGGTATGCCCTTGAAAATTGTATATCCATTTTCAACAACACCTTGTATTATGCCGTATTTTGTTTTAACCGTATTCATTTTAATATCTCCAATATATTCTGCATCCTATATCTACTCATATCAGTTCAAGATAATTCTTGATATCCCCGACAAACTGATTTCCGCACCGTGCAAGCTCGCCGAGCACTCGGTCTGTGCCTTTTTCGGTCTTATACCAGTTTTCTTTTGTAATGTCATAGCAATGCACGGGGCAGACCTTTATGTCAACATTCGGGAAAGCCATCTGATATAGCATTAAACAGCGGCGTGCGTGAAAGGCTTTGCAGACAATAATAGCACTTTTTATCATTACACCTTTTTCATCAACAGCTTGGCGTGAGAAAAATGCGTTGTCACGGGTGTGTCCCGAGCTGTTTTCCTCAATGATCGCAGACATCGGAACGCCGTTTTTCACAAGCACATCTGTGAAAAACTCGCAGTCGGAATGGTAATCTCCGCTGTAAATATCTGCCTTTGAACGAACGCCGTGCCACTTGTCCGACTTGACGCTTATACCGCCCGACGGAACAAGCCATTCAGCCAAGCCCTTGCGGTATAATTCTGCGGCATATTCGGGCTGTTCAGGGTGTGAGCCGCCCGGAAGAAAAATTGCATCAGATTTCTGCGGCTCGTCCGATACAAAAATGTAATCGGAAATATCGGTTATGATTCGGTTCGTCATAGGCTTTCTCCGTTCAAAATCTTTTTAATTTCGTCCAAATTTTCCGCAAAGTAAATGCCCTCCTGCCGCTCTTTGGAGGAAAGTCCGCTTTCGATCATACGGTTCAGAAGCTCTTTTAAGCTGTTATAATATCCGTTTAAATTGTAAAGAATACACGGTGCGGAAAGCTGTTTCAGCGATACTTTTGACATTATCTCCGATATCTCTTCAAGCGTTCCCGTGCCGCCCGGAAATGCGATAAAAGCCTCGCCAAGTTCAATCATTTTCGCCTTTCGCTCGGACATATCTTTCGTGATTATGAGCGTTGTAACACGGTCGTATTCAAAGCCTGCATCGATGAAAAACTGCGGCTCTACGCCCGTGACCGTTCCGCCTGCGTCAAGAACGCTCTCCGCTAAAATTCCCATAAGCCCCGACTTTGAGCCGCCGTAAACGAGCGAGTTTCCGCTTTCGCCTATCCATTTTCCAAGCTCTCTTGCGGCGTTTGCGAATGACCTGTCATTGCCCTCGCCCGCACCGAGATATACGGTTATGTTCACAGCACCGCCCCCTTTTAATGAATTTTTTACATTATACCATATCCGCAAAAAAATGTAAACCATTCCTTTCCGAATCATTGACATTTTAAAAAATACATTGTATAATAAAGTTGAAAAAACTGTTTTTTGTATTTTTACAAAAAAATTCGGAGGTAACATTTTTTATGACTATCACGAAAAAAATCAGTACAATGGCTGCGGCTTGCACCGTCATTGCTTCCATAGCCGTCGGTACACTTGCCAATTTTAATGCGAACAGCGCCCTGACCGAGGATAACAATAAGATAATGGCAACTACCGAAAGCGGTATCAGCTCCGATATCAACGCATATCTGGACATGATCGAACAGTCGGTCGATACCCTTGCCGAGGTCGCAGTAACCAACCTTGACGACTTCAATTCATTCAAGACAAGCAGCGCTTATGTCAATGAATACACCGAAAGCATCGAGCCGCTCCTTTTAAGCTCCGCAAGCAACACAGACGGCGCTATATGCGCTTACATAAGATACAACCCCGATTTTACCGAGCCGACCTCGGGTCTGTTTCTTACCCGAAACAGCACCGAAGAAGCTTTCCAGAGCGTTACTCCGACCGACTTCAGCACCTTTGACAAGACCGACCTTGCCCATGTCGGCTGGTACTACACTCCCGTAAACAACGGCGGACCTACCTGGATGAACCCCTACCTCAATGAAAATGTCGGCATCTATATGATCTCCTACGTTGTTCCGCTTTTCCATGACAACGTAAATGTCGGTATCATAGGTATGGATATCGACTTCACAATGGTCGAACAGCTTGCCGAGGAATCGGACGCTTACAGCACAGCACTTCCTATCATCGCTGACGGCAGCAACAACGTTATGTACGGCAGGGATATGGAATTCGGCACAGGTCTTGACAGCTACTCCGATTCGCTTGCAGATAAACTCACGGAAGCTTCGATCTCCGAACCGATGGTATGCAAAATAAACGGCGTGGAAAGAGATGTTGTTTTCAGCACTCTCGACAACGGAATGAAGTTTATCTATACCGTTGAATCAGCCGAACTTTCACAGCAGACTGTCCACATGATAATAATGATGATCGGTGCGATAGTATTGGTCGCAGCGATCACAGTCGCTATCGCTATCTTCGTATCCGTAAAAATGACACGTTCGCTCCGTGAGATCAACCGTGCCGCTCAGAGAGTAGCCGCAGGTGAGCTTGACGTTACCGTTAAGGCTGCCTCAAAGGACGATATCGGCGTTCTTGCGAACAGCATCAGTCAGACCACCGACCAGCTCCGAAATTATTCGGGATATATCGGCGAACTTTCCGATGTCCTCAACAAAATCGCAGACGGCAACCTCGATATAAGCCTTACAATGGAATATAAGGGCGAATTTGAAAAGCTCAAAAACGCACTTGAAAATATCACAGCCTCGCTCAACTCCACACTCGTCAATATCAACGATGCCGCAGATCAGGTTTCGGGCAGCGCAGATCAGGTTTCCAGCGGCGCTCAGGCTCTTGCTCAGGGCTCGACCGAGCAGGCAGGCGCTATTGAACAGCTTGTTGCAACTATCGATGAAATGTCCGGTCAGATAAAGACCAACGCCGAACAGGCCGAACAGGTCAGCACAAGTATGGGCAAGATCGGCGAGGAAGCTAACCTCAGCAACGAGCGTATGAACAGTATGCTTGACGCTATGAAGGACATCACCGACAATACCGACCGCATCAGCGCTATAATCAAAACTATCGAGGATATCGCATTCCAGACAAATATCCTCGCCCTCAATGCCGCAGTCGAAGCTGCCCGTGCAGGTGAAGCAGGCAAGGGCTTTGCAGTAGTTGCCGACGAAGTAAGAAACCTCGCATCACGCTCCGCCGAGGCATCAAAGAATACCTCCGCACTTATCAGCAGAACAATGGAGGCAGTGGAAAACGGCTCGCAGATAGCAAACCAGACCGCCGAATCGCTCCATACAGTTGTAACGAATATCGGCGAGATAATCACATCGATCGACGATATTGCAAACAGCTCACGCGACCAGTCCGAAGCTATCACCCGTGTAAATACCTCGGTTGAACAGCTCTCCGTGGTAACGCAGAACAACTCCGCATCTTCCGAGGAAAGCGCAGCCGCCGCAGAGGAACTTGCAGGTCAGGCAAATACATTGAAACAGCTCACAGGAAAATTCACTTTGAAAGAATAAAACAAAGTTTAGATCAAGCCTTTTCAAAGGCTTGCAGGGGTCAAGGGGGCAGAGCCACCTTGTCGCAGGTCAATTTGACCTTTAGCAAAGAGCGAAACTCCCTAAACTAACAGCTAAAGCATTGCTGCAATAACGTAATCATTAGCAAATCAAAAAGGCGCAATTCACACCAAAAAGGTAAAACAGAAAATGAGAAATCAAATCTGTAAACCTAAGAAATGTGAATTGCGCCAATTCTTTTTTTCTAAAACAAACTATCCTTGAAGCAAAAATCCACAAACGCAAGTGAGCGGATTTGCAGCTTCAACGGGAAATGAACAGCCCTTTATTCATCTTTAAGCCGACATTCCATTCTGTAACGTTTGACGACCTTTCCATTTGACATTTTTTGCTCTGTTTCATTCTTTATTTCAAATCCGCACTTTAAATAGCATCTTTGAGCTTTTATATTGCTTTTATCCGTATAAAGCCCCACAAAAGTATATCCCATTGACCGCAGTTTCTCTATGGCTTGATCAATAACACACCGTCCAATGCCATTATTCTGATATTGAGGAAGCAGCGCTATCATTTTAATATATGCTGTTTTATCTTTTGCGGTAAGACCGTTTATCCCCAGCCAACCGATCGGCGAAGCATCTTCAAAAATAATATAGTCTTTTTCATCATCGTCCTGCTCCCATTCGGCAACTGCTTCTTTCCAAACGTCAACGGTTGTCGGAACTTCATTTAAAACTGCCATAACAGCTTCATTATTCATAAGTTCATAAAGGAATTCTGCGTCTTTACTCTCTGCTTCTGCAATTCTTATCTTATTCATTCTATCTCCTTATTACCCAACCGCTTTTTCTTCGTGTTCACTATTGCGAAGTCCAAGCTCCGTCACAATTTTGCTTTCGTACACGTTGCTTCCATTTGGCTTTTGTCTAAATGATACAACTCTTTTGAGTTTTCAGATACGCTCTAAACACCAATAAAATACAGGAAAAATCTGCGTTGAAATCACATATACCCAAAATCGTCGGCTTGATTTTATCCTGCTTTTAAATGGTGTTTAGTATAAATCTGATTCTTCAAATGGTCTAAGAATTAGTCGTTCAGTTTCGATTTTAATTCCGTTAATTTTAAAATCAGCATTCATTTTTCAACAGCTCCTTGATTTCTATTTTAGCATATCGGACTAAACTAAATTCCGATTTGTCAAGCAGATTTTCTGCCCATTTGCTTAATTATACCACATCAGCTTTCAAATGTAAACAAAAACAGCCAAGTGTTTTTAATACTTGACTGCTATGTAAAATATTCTGCTTTAATCTGAAATATAAACTGGAAGTTGTCGGGGGAAAGCTCTGCAAGGGCCTTCATTTCTTTCGCAAACGCGAAGTTATTAAGGTACTTTATGTTATATGGAAATATTCATTTTTTCCCATTTATCTAATACCCCTTGATA
>URTF01000074.1 GCA_900550695.1 uncultured Ruminococcus sp. | reverse complement strand
TGCAAGCAGATGAGGTGCTAAGGCTTTAGCCGGTGGTTTTTAGAGGTGACCTTATGCTATTCTTCGTCCTCAAAAGTCGTAAGACCGTAGGAAAGTGTCATTATACTGTCACCGAGGTGGACATTCTGTACAACGATATTCTTGTGCGAAACCGCCAGATCATAGTGGCTGAAGTTCCAGAACGCTTTTATTCCGAGCGAAACCAATTTATCCGCATATTCCTGAGCGGCTGCCTTTGGGATACAGAGAATGGCGATCTCGGGCTTATTTTCGGTGATAAAGCTTTCCATTCGGCTTATATGCATTACGGAAAGGTTGGCAACTTTTTCGTTTTCCTTGCGCAGGTCGCTGTCAAAGATACCGATAAGCTCCCAGCCGTATTCGCCGAAGTTCATATGGCTCGCAATAGCTTTTCCGAGGTTTCCCGCACCGAAAAGCACCGCCTTGTATCCACGGTCGATGCCAAGGATCTTTCCGATCTCGGTGCGAAGCTCAACTAAATTATAACCGTAACCCTGCTGTCCGAAGCCTCCGAAGCAGTTAAGATCCTGACGTATCTGTGACGCTGTGAGCGACATTTTTTCCGCCAGCTCACCCGATGAACTGCGAACTATCCCTTGTTTAATAAGCTCGCCGATAAATCTGTAATATCTCGGCAGGCGTTTGATTACCGATGATGATATCTCGGATCTCTTTGGTTTCTGCATTTATAACTTCTCTCCTGTTTTTATACTGATCTTTGATCGTTCTGCAGACAAAGCCGACAGATAGAATAAACCCAGTCAAGTCACTGCGTGGACTTTGAAGACGACTGCGGCAAGGCTGGGTGCCTTGCAAAGGAGTCTGACGCCGAATGGATTTATAGCCGAGGATTTGTCTGCAGGTTGATCAGAGAGCAGTATTACATAAGCTTTGCAAGACGCTCATTTACAGCAACGAGGAAAGCTTCTGTGTCTACCTTTTTCTTGTTCGGGATAGAGGAAAGCGCTTCGAGGTCGCCTGTCATTACGCCGTCTTCAATGGTGCTGATAGTAGCCTTTTCGAGGTTGTCAGCATAGCGAATAAGTTCGCTGTTGCCGTCCATTTCGCCTCTCTTGCGGAGTGCGCCCGACCAAGCAAATATCGTAGCTACGCTGTTTGTGGAGGTCGTTTCGCCCTTGAGGTACTTGTAGTAGTGACGCTGAACAGTACCGTGTGCAGCTTCGTATTCATAAACGCCGCTCGGAGAAACGAGAACGGAGGTCATCATTGCAAGGCTGCCGTAAGCGGTAGCAACCATATCGGACATTACGTCGCCGTCATAGTTCTTGCAAGCCCAGATATAGCCGCCGTTTGAACGGATAACTCTTGCAACTGCGTCGTCGATGAGCGTATAGAAATATTCAATGCCGAGTTCTTCAAACTTAGCCTTGTATTCATTTTCATAGATCTCAGCGAAAATATCCTTGAAGCGGTGGTCATACTTCTTGGAAATAGTATCCTTTGTTGCGAACCAGAGATCCTGCTTTGTGTCAACGGCAAAGTTGAAGCAAGCTCTTGCGAAGCTTGAAATGGACTTGTCCGTATTGTGAAGTCCCTGAATGATGCCGTCCGTACCCTTGAATTCGTGGATAAGCGAACGCTCCTCGCTGCCGTCCTTGTTTGTTACAACGAGTTCAGCCTTTGCACCCTCTGCAACACGAAGCTCTGTATTCTTGTAAACATCGCCGTAAGCATGACGTGCGATAGTGATAGGCTTTGTCCAGGTCGGGATATAGGGTGTGATGCCCTTAACGATGATAGGTGTGCGGAAAACCGTACCGTCAAGGATAGCTCTGATAGTTCCGTTAGGTGACTTCCACATTTCCTTAAGGTTGTATTCGGTCATACGGGCAGCATTTGGAGTAATGGTTGCGCACTTTACAGCAACGCCGTACTTCTTTGTAGCCTCTGCGGAATCAACAGTTACCTTATCATCGGTAGCGTTTCTGTTTTCAAGTCCGAGGTCATAGTATTCTGTATTGAGGTCAACATAAGGAAGAATAAGGATATCCTTTATCATCTTCCAGATAATTCGGGTCATCTCGTCGCCGTCCATTTCGACGAGCGGAGTAGTCATTTTGATTTTTTCAGCCATTTTTTAAGCCTCCTATATTAATTAAAAACATACCATTTAAGTATTCCGAATATCAATAAATGCGCAGGATAGAAAATATAGAAAAACCACTTGTTGAACCTGCCGCTCCTGCCCTTTTCGCCGTTGTAGAAATAAAGCGGGATAAGCGCAAGCAGAACTCCGTACTGGAACCAGTTGTCACCAAAGCCGTCCGTGAGGAACACTATCATCAGCGTTATAAGAATGACCGATGATACCACAAATGCAGCAGCCTGCTTTTTGAAGCTTCCTCTGTACTTATCGAGCAGCAGCGCCCATATTATCGGGAAAAAGAACCAGTCGCCTATCGTTGAGAGCAGGCACAAGCCTATCACAAGCACGACCTTTGCAGGCTTTGGCAGATCCTCCGAATGTACTGTTTTCAGCGCAAGCAATGTGAGGAAAAACGTATAGATAACACCCTGAGCAGGGTTGAAATACAGATTTCCGTCAACAGATGTGAACGGCAGCAGAGTACCATATTCCATAAAAAGAAACGGTATCCACGAAACCGCTGCGAATATCGCAAGCCTTGCCAGATATTTGTTCACATTCCTTGTATAATGATAACCCTCAACAATAAAATATGTCATTATCGGGGCAGTCATTCTTCCGATGAGGTGCATTATGATGCCGAGAATTGAATTTGTATCAACAAAGCACCATGCGATATGGTCGATAAGCATTGCAAAAACAGCAAAATATTTTATTGCATTTGCCGAGATAAAAGTGCCTTTGCGCATTTGAAGCTGAGTTGATTCAGACGTTTTTTCAAGCGTTGTTATGTCACTCATTTTATGTAACTCCCGTCAGTATTTTTTGTAGAAATTCAAAAGGAAAGCAATGCCGACTCCGATCACAACGCCGCCGACAACAAAAGCCGCAGTCATATCCTGCCAAGCGCCGAGAATAGCTCCGAAAACTGCTCCGAGTGAAACTCCGAGCAGAATATTTTTCAGTTTTTTCTCGGAAAGCTCTCTGCTTTCGTCTGCCCATTTCTTGGCGTTGAGAAGCCGCTCACCGTCGTCGCCGAGTTCTTCGTCAAAGGATATCTCACGCAGCATTTCGCAGGGAAAATCGGGGCAAAGTCCGCAATGTTCGAGCTTTTTACCCTCACAACATTCCTTTATCTCGCACTTTTCTCCCCAATACCCGCTCTGCATATTATTGCAGCCAAGGCAGCCGAACTCTTCCTTTCGGCTGCACCTGTCACAATCCATGCCGCATTTTGAACAGCACATTTTTACTTTAAGCTTTCTCTTGTGTAGTCAAGAAGTCCGCCTGCGAGAATGATATCCTTGGTTCTGCCCGTAAGTTCGCAGAGTACGGGGATATCTTCGCCCGTGGTCTTGTTCTTTACTGTAAGTTCGGACTTGCCGCTCTCGACAGCCGCACGAACGTCTGCGATCTCGAGAACATCGTCCCGAGAAATTTTATCATAATCAGCCTCGTTAACAAATGTAAGAGGAAGAATACCTGCATTGATGAGGTTTGAACGGTGGATACGGGCAAAGCTCTTTACAAGGACAGCCTTTACGCCGAGGTGAAGAGGAGCGAGTGCAGCGTGTTCACGGGACGAACCCTGACCGTAGTTAGCACCGCCGACGATGATGCTCTTGCCGTAGCTTTCTGCTCTTTCGGGGAACTTTTCATCGCAAACGGTGAAGCAGAACTTGGAAATTGCAGGAATATTTGAACGCAGAGGAAGAATCTTTGCGCCTGCGGGCATAATGTGGTCGGTAGTGATATTGTCGCCGACTTTGAGCGAGCATTTAGCTTCGATGCTGTCAGCAAGAGGAGCAGTCTTGGGGAATGGCTTGATGTTTGGTCCTCGGAGAATCTCAACCTTGTCCATATCAGCTTCGGGAGCAGGAGGAACGATCATATTATCGTTGATAACGAACTCTTCGGGGAGCTTGAATTCGGGCATTTCGCCAAGCTCTCTCGGGTCGGAAAGAACGCCCTTGATAGCGGAGTAAGCAGCCATTTCGGGAGATACAAGGTAGATCTGACCGTCCTTTGTTCCGCTTCTGCCCTCGAAGTTTCTGTTGAATGTACGGAGCGAGATACCCTTTGAGTTAGGTGACTGACCCATACCGATACAAGGGCCGCAAGCGCTTTCGAGAACTCTTGCACCTGCATCGATGATATCAGCGAGTGCGCCGTTTTCAGCGAGCATATTGAGAACCTGCTTTGAACCCGGAGCGATAGCAAGGGAAACATCTGGGTGAACGGTCTTGCCCTTAAGAATGTATGCAACCTTCATCATATCCATAAGGGAGCTGTTTGTGCATGAACCGATGCAGACCTGATCTATCTTCATACCCTTGAGGTCGTCAGCGGATTTGATATTATCGGGAGAATGAGGGCAAGCTGCGAGAGGAGCAAGCTTTGAAAGGTCGATCTCGATAGTTTCGTCATAAACTGCATCGGGATCAGCGGAAAGCTCTGTCCATACTTCTTCACGCTTCTGAGCCTTAAGGAACTGCTTTGTGATCTCATCGGACGGGAAGATAGAAGTTGTTGCGCCAAGCTCTGCGCCCATGTTTGTGATAGTTGCACGTTCGGGAACGGAAAGCGTCTTAACACCCTCGCCCGTGTATTCGATGATCTTGCCAACGCCGCCCTTAACGGACATGATGCGGAGAACTTCAAGGATAACGTCCTTAGCAGCTACCCAAGGGGAAAGCTTGCCCGTGAGCTTAACGTTTACGATCTTAGGATAAGTAATATAGTATGCACCGCCGCCCATTGCAACCGCAACGTCAAGTCCGCCTGCGCCGATAGCGATCATACCAAGTCCGCCGCCCGTTGGAGTATGGCTGTCCGAACCGATGAGCGTCTTGCCCGGGATACCGAAGCGTTCAAGGTGTACCTGGTGGCAGATACCGTTGCCGGGACGGGAGAAATAGATGCCGTGCTTCTTTGCGACAGAGCCGATAAAGCGGTGGTCATCAGCATTTTCAAAGCCTGACTGGAGAGTGTTGTGGTCGATATAAGCGACAGAACGCTCTGTTTTAACTCTCGGAACACCCATTGCCTCAAATTCAAGATAAGCCATTGTGCCTGTTGCGTCCTGAGTAAGAGTCTGGTCAATTCTGATACCGATTTCCTTTCCTTTTACGAACTCGCCGTCAACAACGTGAGCCTTAAGGATCTTTTCTGCAAGAGTAAGTCCCATTGTTAAAACTTCCTTTCCAAGCTGATACCGACATATTCCGAACATATCAGCCTTATAAAAAAATAATTATAATTACATTATACTTTAAATGACTGCGATTGTCAAGAATTTATCAAAGCTTTTCTTATTTTTTGTGTTAATGTATTAAATCAATGAACATATTGAAAATTTCGGCACTTTATGCTATAATTTTATCAAAAGGAGCGTGGTTCTTATGACAGACAGAGAACTTATAAAAATATCGGAAAAAGCGCAGGAATTCGCTTATGTACCCTATTCAAAATTCAAGGTAGGAGCAGCTCTGCTCTGCCGTGACGGGAGCGTTTACACGGGCTGCAACATCGAAAACGCAACATACGGAGCGACCAATTGTGCCGAACGCACCGCTGTTTTCAAGGCTGTTTCCGAGGGAAAGCGTGATTTTACAGCTATTGCAATAACCTCATCGGGCAAAGGCTTGACATTCCCATGCGGAATTTGCAGGCAGGTACTTTCCGAGTTTGCGCCCGAGATAAAGGTGATACTCGAAGATGAAAAAGGTGAACTGCACACGTTTATGCTTCCGGAGCTTCTTCCGCACTCGTTTACGCTGTAATACTAAAAAAACAACCGTAGTTCTGATAACTATCAAAACTACGGTTTATTTGGTGCCGGTGACCGGGGTCGAACCGGTACGGTATCACTACCACAGGATTTTGAGTCCAGCACGTCTGCCAATTCCATCACACCGGCAAATCAAAGGTTTTTGATTTAACTTTTGCTATTTTATCATAAAAAACACAATTTGTCAATAGCAAACAATAAAAAATGATAATCAGACACGGTTATTTTTTATTATAAATGTATTGTTTTTTACTCCGCAAAGTGGTATAATGAATATATATTATTTTCCGAAAGGACAGCTTTTTCTATGAATATACTTGTTGTCGGCTGCGGCACTCTCGGCTCGAATCTTTGCAATAAGCTTTCGGGTCTTGGACACGAAATATCCGTTATTGCAGGTTCACACAATGAATTTTCCGCTTTATCCGATGATTTTACGGGCTATACTACTGTAGGCGTTGCGATAGATATGGACACGCTCCGTGCGGCAGGCATTGAAAACTGCGACGCTGTTGCGGCTGTCACCTCCGACGATAATGTCAATCTTATGGTCGTCCAGATAGCAAAGCAGTTTTTCGGCATAGATCAGGCTTATGCAAGAGTGACTGACCCGACCAAGAGTGAGGTTTTTGCGAAAATGGGCATCAAAACGATATGCCCCACAAACACTGCTGTGGAAACCTTCACCGCCTCGCTAACCGAGCCGACCGATTTGCAGAACATTGTCGTCAATGGTCACTCTGTCGTTATCAGCAGCGTTGAGGTCGATAAAAAAATGATCGGTCACAGACTTAGTGACTTCACGCTTGAACCGAATGAAACTATAATCGCTATTGAACACGAAAACAGCTCGGTAAGGGGAGTTTTCCTCTCGAACTATGAAGTTGCCAAGGGTGACAATCTTATCTGCGCAAAATTCGTTGACTGAACAAGGAGAAAGCTCTATGAAAATTATAATTGTCGGCGGTGGCAAAGTCGGTTACTACCTTATCAGGGCGCTTATCGAAAAGAAGCACGAGCCTACCGTTATTGAAATAAACAAGGAGGTCAGCAAAAATATAGCTGACACAATGGATATCCCCGTTATCCTCGGCGATGCGACGAACATTGAAATTCTCCGTGCCGCAGGTGCGGACGAAGCCGATGCTTTCGTAAGCGTTACGGGCAACGACCAGTGTAATATGATATCCTGCCAGCTTGCCAAAAACGAATTCGGGATAGCGAAAACAGTTGCGAGGGCGAACAACCCGAAAAATGTTGAAGTCATCAATGCTTTCGGCGTTGACACGGTAATAAACAGCACCGACAGCATTGCTTCTCTCATCGAACGTGAAGTTGACACGAACAAGATAAAACAGCTTTTACAGCTCAATGACGGCAAAGTTTCGCTTTTCGAGGTAACTCTCCCCGATAATTACGTTTATAACGGAAAAATGCTCATGGATATGAACCTGCCGTCACTTTTCAACATCGTTTCCATTACACGAAACGGAAGCCTTATCATACCAAGAGGTCAGACCGTGCTTCTGAGCGGTGACAAGCTGCTCATAATCTCTGACCCGTCCGTTGTGAAAGAGATAAAAAGCACATTAAAAATCAAGGATTAAAGGACTGATAACAATGCCGAAAACAGCTCCCGAACACACCGAGGAAAAGGCAGCAAAAACAGAGAAAAAGATTGCCGATACAGCTAAATCCGCCGCAAAGTCCACACGCCCGAACACCAAAGCCGCAGCACCGAAAAAGTCGGCAGCAGCTTCGTCCAAAACGGCAAAAACAACTAAAAAAGCTCCTGCAAAAAAGCTTCGCAAGCAGGCTGCGAATGAAATATTTGCGCTCGATATCGGAACACGAAACGTTATCGGCGTTCTCGGCAGCATCGTTGACGGAGTTTTCTCCGTAACGGCTTACAGCGAGTATGCGCACACCCAGCGGGCAATGATAGACGGTCAGATTGAGGACATCGCCGAGGTCGCAAGGGTCGTAAAGCTTGTCAAAAACAAGCTTGAGGAAAAAACGGGCATTGCTCTTTCAAAAGTCGCTATCGCAGCAGCAGGACGTGCGCTCAGAACTCAGCGTACCGAGCTTGAATTTGACATTGACGACAAAGAAGCTATCACCGAAGAAGCTGTAAAGTCGTTCGAGGTCGAAACCGTATTCAAGGCACAGAACGAGCTTGACGAAATGATGAAAAACAGCAGCCTCGTTTTCTACTGCGTCGGTCACACGGTAGTGAACTATTTTCTTGACGATTACAAGATAAAAAATCTCATCGGACACAAGGGCAAAAAGGTAAAAGTCGAGCTTATCGCAGCCTTTCTCCCGAATGTTGTTGTCGAGAGCCTTTATTCCGTAATGGATATGAACAAGCTCGAAGTTACGAGCCTTACGCTTGAGCCTATTGCGGCAATGAATGTTATAATCCCGCCCGAAGTCCGACTTATCAATATTGCGCTCGTCGATATCGGCGCAGGAACGTCCGATATTGCGATATCGCAGAACGGCAGCATTGTTGCTTATGCAATGTCAACCGTTGCAGGCGATGAGATAACCGAAGAAGTGATCCGCAGCTACATAGTTGATTTTGAAACGGCGGAAAAGATGAAGATCTCCGCTTCAAAAAATGACACGATAAAATACACCGATATTCTGGGCTTTGAGAAAACCGTCACTGCGGAAGAATTTTTCAAGAGCCTTGAACCTGCCGTCGGCTCACTTGCTTCAAATATTTCCGAGAGCATCGTGAACGCAAACGGCGGACAATCACCTGCCGCTGTATTCCTTGTCGGCGGCGGAAGCCTTATCCCGAATCTTTCGGCAGCCGTTGCGGAAAAGCTTTCGTTACCGAAAGAGCGTGTTGCTGTCGGTGGAAATAACGCTTACAAGAACATCGACCTCGGCAGGACGGGTATCGGCGGTCCCGAATATGTCACACCTATCGGCATCGGCGTGACAGCCGTTGTCAACAAGGGTTACGACTTCTCCGTTGTAACGCTCAACGGCAAGAAAATGCGCATCTTCGACACACGCTCCGTCAGCATTGCCGATATGCTCGTTATGGCAGGCTTCAAGACAAACCAGATAATCGGACGCTCGGGCAGAAGCCTTACCTTTACGCTCAACGGCGAACGCCAGCTTATGAAAGGCACTTTTGCCGTTCCCGGTCAGATAACACTCAACGGACTTCCCGTTTCGCTCGATCAGACCGTAAAGCAGGGTGACGTTATCGAATTTGTGCCTGCGGAAAGCGGAATCGATGCGAATGTGAACATCTCAGATATCGCAGGCGAACTTTCCGACAAAACGGTAATGGTTGACGGTGTGAAGTACACTATCGGCATCACCGCAACGGTCAACGGAAAGACTGTCGGCAAGGACTATGACATACAAAACAATGACAAGGTAATCATCAACGAAACGGACACGCTCGGCGACCTTATGGGACTTCTGCCGTTCGATGCGGAGGCTGTTGGCTTCTTTAAGGGCGGAAAACAGCTTGGTTTCGACTATATTCTTCGTGCCGATGATGATATCATAACGGGCGACAAGATAATCACCGACAGCGCCCGTGAGGGCAGGATAGCCAAAGCCGTTGCGGAACGCAGCGAGGCAAGGATCGATTACTCCGTTCCCGTTGATGCTATGATACAGAGCGAACCCGAAAAGCCTGCGCCGACCGAACCGAACGTGAATTTCTACGTTGTTCTCAACGGAAAGAGCGTTATTCTCCCTCCCCGTCCGAACAATGCGCCGCACGAATTCATCGAGCTTATGTCGATAGCCGATATCGACCTTGACAATCCTCCTCCGAGCGGTGATATGATAACAACCGTCAACGGCAAAAACGCAAGCTTCATGGACAGCATAAACGATGGGGACGTCATTGTTATACGTTGGGCGGATAAATAATACTAATTCTCGATCAACCTATAGACAAACTCTCGGCTATAATAAGTTCAT
>URTF01000073.1 GCA_900550695.1 uncultured Ruminococcus sp. | reverse complement strand
AGAATGAACTTATTATAGCCGAGAGTTTGTCTATAGGTTGATTGAGAATTAGTATTAGTATTATTGTGTGACGCTCTCCGATGAAGATGTGTTCGTTGTGACGGAAGTAACGTCCGTAACCGTGTTTTCGTCAAGTCCTGCGAGCTGTGAGGGCTTTTCACCGTCGGAAATGCTGTTAGGCGAAACCACCTTGTAGTTCTTGTCGAGATAAGCTTCGATGAACTGGCGTATCATAAATTTTGAATATTCGCCGTGTTCAACGAATCCCGAAAATGCGATAACAGGGTCTTCCGAGGGGTAAAAGCCGATGAACGATGAACCCGTGTCCTCGGCAGAGGTCATCTGCGGAGTACCGGTTTTGATAGCCGCCTGCTCGGGAAGCTCGGAGAGAAGATAGTTCGTGTAATAATCCTTGACGGCAGGGTAGGAGTACGGAGCAAAATTTGCGGCATTTTCCATACCTGCGATGATACTGTCGAATGTCACGCCCGTTTCATCGGGGACGGTCGCAGCAACGGTCGGCTGAGTTTTGACAACAAGCCTATCCATGTTATAAGTGTAAACGCTGTCAACAACATACGGCTTGTATCGGGTGCCTCGGTTCGCAATGGTGTTCGCCTGCATTGCAAGCTGGAGCGGAGTTGCGTAGGTCTCCGACTGACCGATAGCAGCCTGAACAACAAGTCCTGCCTGCCATTCAAGGCGGCGCTCACGGAAGCTTTCGGGCGTTGCGAAATAGCCTGCCATATCGCCCGTTTCGATGCCCGTGTTCTGACCGAAGCCGTAAAGCTTTGCATAGCTTGCAAGGCGGTCGATGCCGAGCTGTCTGCCCGTTTCGTAGAAGAAGATATTGCAGGATTTTTCAATGGCTGTGATAACGTTTATCCTGCCGTGATAGCCCGTGCATTTCGGTTTATAATCGTCCCAGTAGGTGTAGACCTGATTACAGGTGATGAGCGTGCTCGGGGTGATGATGCCCTCGTTAAGACCTGCTGTTGCGGTGACGGTCTTGAATGTCGAACCGGGTCGGTAAAGTCCCGATGTTGCACGGTTTATGAGCGGTGAATTTTCGCCGTTCGCAACGAGTGAATAGTTGTTGAGATAATCGTTGATGTTATAAGTCGGAGATGTCGCCGCTGCGATGACAGCACCCGTTTTTGCGTCCGTTACAACGATAGCGCCTGCGTTTGCATTTTCGCCCTTTTTGTTCGGCGAGGTCTGATCTTGCAGCCACGTTATATGATTTTCAAGTATCTGCTGGACTTTCTGCTGATAGTCCATATCTATCGTAAGCTTTACGGTGTTTCCGGGGACTGTTTCCTTTGTTATCGTGTCCGAGGAAACGATGCCGTTGAGAAGTTCAAGCTCTCTTGTTCCGGCTGTTCCCCGCAGCTGACTTTCCATAGCCTTTTCAACGCCGCTCTTGCCGAGAACATCATTGAGCATATAGCCGCTGTCTTTGAGAGCTTCGTATTCCTCGGCGTTTATCGAGCCGACCGTTCCGACAAGGTGCGGAGCGTAGTTGTTGTCCTCATAAACACGGATAGCTTCTTCGGCAACGTCCATTCCCTCCAGCTCAAAAGCGGCTTCTTTAAGCTTTACAACGCTTTCCATCGGAACGTCCTCTGCGAGCGTGTATCGGTTCGCAAGGGAGAAGCTGCGCAGCGTCATTTCATAACGTATGCCAACGATCATTCGCTTCTGCCGAACGGTATAGCTTTCGTCCACGCCGTAAAGGTCGAGCATCGCATCGATACATTCCTCCGCAGTTGCATAGGGCTGTACGGAGATGTTTTTGCGCAGCTTTGCAATGTCCGAATCCCGCATTTCGGGAAAGCTGTAAGGCGTGTTTTCGCTTATCGGGAGCGAATCGTTCCAGTCAACGCCGTCCTCATCAAGAATTTCCGCAATGCGCAGGACTATTCTGTTTATCTCCTGCGTATCGGAGGAGAGGAAAGCCTTTTCGAGTATTACATTGTAGCCGACCTTGTTGCTGACAACGGCTTTTCCCGCAGCGTCAACTATCTCACCTCGGGGGGCGCTTATATCCTGCGTTACGGTACGGGTGCTTTTTGCCTGTTCGAGGTATTTTTCACCGTCAACGATCTGCAGTTTCATCAGTGCGATAACACACATCGACATTGCAAGCAGCACAAAGGCTATAAGTATGACCGATCTTATCTTTTTTGCGATTGAAGCGAAGTTCATATATTATTTCCTTTATTGAAGCGGAGCTTATTCTCTGACGATATTTTCGGACTTTTCCTCAACATAGGTTTCCTTTATAATACCAAGGCGTGAGGATAAAAAGCGTATGAGCGGATAGAACAGCGCCGAAGCTATGATCGTGAAAATTATAATGGGCAGTATCTCACGGAGATAGATAGCACCGTGACTGTCATAGCTCCATATAGAGTAGTAAAAAATGTATCGGAAACCCGTCTGAATGAATGATGCCGCTGCGGTCAGTGCGAGGACGTTGACGATATGCCTTCTCATAAGAAAATAGAACAGCAGCGAGGTCATAAGGCAGCACATTGTAAGTATGATGCCGTTAAGACCGACTATCGTTCCCTCTGCCCCATCAAGCATAAGCCCTGCAAGGCAGCCGAGTATTGCCGAATTGAACGGATCCTCAAACGCCGAGATACATATTGCCGTTGAAACTATCAGCAGCGGCATTCTGTGTGCCGTCCCCATTGTCGTCATAACGATATATTCGATAAAGAGCAGCAGAAAATATATTGCCCAGCGCAGCACCGAGCGGAACTTTTCCTTGCGCCTTTTGATGTCTATGTTCAAAGCGCAGCCCCCTTACTGATCGTTCTTTTTCTGACCCTCGAAGTCCGTAACAACGAATACCGTAGTTACGGAGAATGGGTCGGAGGCAGGCTTTATAAGGGCATATTTTGAAAGTCCGCTGTCCTCCATAACGATCTTTTCGACCGTTCCGACAAGCTGTCCCGAGGGGAAGGTCTCGCTTCCCGATGTGAAAACAATATCGCCGAGCATAATCTCAGCCGATTTGTCAATGTAGCTCATCCTGCAGAGTCCGTCCGAAACGAATTCGTAGTCGCCCTCAAGAACGCCTGCCGCCTTTGTGCGCAGGACTGTAACTCCGACTGCCGATTTCGGCGAGAGAAGAGTTCTCACTCTCGAAGTGCTTTCCGAAACGTCATAGCATATTCCGACAAGTCCCTGCGAAGTGATAACGGGGTCGTTCGGAGCGATGCCGTCCTTTGCGCCCTTATCAATGGTGAACGAGCCGTATGGGTCATTCGCAGTTCTCGCAATTACAGTGCAGGGCGAAGAGAAAACGAAGTCCTCGTTGTCCTCTTTGAGCTGGAGAAGCTGTTTAAGCTCGGAATTTTCCGTTCGTATTTTGTCATAGTCGATGATCTCGTTATAAAGCTGATTAAGACGCTCACGGAGCTGCTCGTTTTCCTCACGGTATTTTTTTGCATTTGCAAAGGTATCGATAGTTTCCGAGACCTTTGCGGAGATAGTGGCAGAAGCTTTCTGAAAAGGCTCGGTTATCGCATCGAAGATCGATACTCCCATTATGGCATATCCGCCCGTTGTAAGGGAGTATATCATAAAGCCTATAAGAACAGCAATGACAGCCACGATTATCTTGAATTTTGTCGATTTGAAAAAGTCCCTCACATTATCATCTCCCTTATGTCATTATGCCGATATAATGAGAATATTCCGAAAAGAGGCGGATATATCTATCCGCCCCGTTTTATGTTGTAGATCAATAATATTTTGAATCGTCGTTGAGGACCTCGTGAAGCTTGTCGATGTCCTCAAGAACCTTACCCGTGCCGTCCGCAACGCAGTCAAGCGGAGAATCGGCAATGTTTACGGGCATTCCCGTTTCCTTATTGATGAGCTTGTCAAGACCTCTGATAAGTGCGCCGCCGCCTGCAAGGGTGATGCCCTGGTCGATGATGTCGGCTGCAAGCTCCGGAGGAGTCTTTTCAAGTGTTACCTTGATAGCTTCGATAACGTGGGAAAGAGGTTCGGCAAGTGCTTCTCTGATCTCTGCCGATGTAACTGTGATGTTCTCGGGCAGACCGTTGAGAAGATTACGTCCCTTTATTTCCATATCGGTCTCCTGCTCCATCGGGAATGCGGAGCCGATAGCGATCTTGACATTTTCAGCGGTTCTTTCACCGATGAGAAGATTGTACTTTTTCTTGATGTAGTTGATGATAGCGGTGTCGAATGCATCGCCTGCGATACGGACGGAACGTGATGTAACGATACCGCCGAGAGATATAACGGCGACCTCGGAAGTACCGCCGCCGATATCAACGATCATAGAACCCTGCGGTTCGGAAACGGGGAGGCCTGCGCCGATAGCGGCAGCCATAGGCTCTTCGATTATGTTTACGCGCTTCGCACCCGAGTTTTCGGTAGCTTCCTTAACGGCACGGCGCTCAACGGCTGTGATGCCGGACGGGATACAGATTACAACTCTTGCCTTTGTGAAGAAAGAACCCTTGAGAGCCTTGCTGATGAATTCCTGAAGCATAGTTGTTGTCATTTCAAAGTCAGCGATAACGCCGTCCTTGAGCGGACGTACAGCAACGATAGAACCCGGAGTACGGCCGATAACGTCCTTAGCCTCCTGACCGACATATTTTGCTCTGTCCGTGCGGGTGTCAACAGCAACAACGGACGGTTCTCTTATAATAATGCCCTTGCCCTTCATGTAAACGAGGGTGTTGGCGGTTCCAAGGTCGATACCGATATCTTTAGTAAACATTTTTATCCTCCATAATAATGATTTATCCGACAAAGCCGATATGCTCGGCTGTTATTTTTAAGTAAAAACAGAGCCAAACGGCACTTATACTAATATTATACCACCATAAAACGCAGTCTACAACACTTTTTTCACGGTTTTTTTCAAATTTTTCATTTTTGGCTTTGTGAATAACACATAAAAAACAGCGCAAAAGGTTTTAGTGCAAATTTACTAACAAGGCACGGTCAGTACTTAATGCGTAATGCTTAATGCTTAATGCGTAATTATTTGTATTCCCGTTGGTTTGCAATAAATCACAGAGGGACGGGTTGCCCGTTTACGTGATACAAGGCATTATAAAATTAAAAACACCCCTGATCTTATCTTTTTGCCAGATAAAATCAGGAGTGTTTTGCAGCATATTTTCGGGTCACAAATAATTACGCATTACGCATTACGCATTATTTTCTCGCTTCGTCAAAGAGTGCCTTAACTTCATCGGAGGGTTCTTTGTCGATAAGGGAAACGATAACGGTGAGGAGGATCGAAACGATAAATCCCGGAACGATCGAGTATAACATTCCGCTCCAGTGAAGAACATATTCCCATACGATAACGGTTGCCGCACCGCCGATGATACCTGCGACCGTACCCTTAAGCGTAAGTCTTCTCCAGTAGAGGGAGAGGATTATTGCAGGTCCGAACGCTGCGCCGAAGCCTGCCCATGCGTTTGAAACGATACCCATGATTGTATCCTGCGGATTGAGGGCAAGTATGCAGGCTATAACGGAGATGAGCATTACCGCACCTCGGCTTATCCACATAAGCTTTTTATCGGAGGTTTCTTTCTTTACGATAACCTTATAGAAGTCATTTACAACTGCGGAGGCTGTAACAAGGAGCTGGCTGTCTGCCGTACTCATGATCGAAGCGAGAACAGCGGAGAGGAACACACCTGCGAGCGCACCCGGGAACAGACGCTTTACAACATCGATGAAGATAAGCTCACGCTGGGTATCTATAAGTGTAATGCCGACCGAACCGTCGGGATTTTGGATATTATCGAGGTAAACTCTTCCGAGGATACCGATAAGTACAGCCGCACCGAGCGAGATTATTACCCATACGATAGCGATTATAGCTGATTTCTTAACGCTCTTTGCGTCCTTGATAGCCATAAAGCGAACGAGGATATGCGGCATTCCGAAGTAGCCGAGCGCCCACGCAAGGTCGCTTATAATGGAGTTTGCACTTCTTCCGCTCACAAGTGAAGCATAACCCGAAGCGTCAGCGCCCTCTGCAGCGAGCTTTGGTGTTGCTGCGACCATTTCCCAGCTGAAATCGGGAGTTGCTGTGATAAGTGCAATAGGGAGTGCAACGATCGTGAAGAACATCAGCAGACCCTGAACAAGGTCTGTCCATGCAACGGCGTTAAAGCCGCCGAGGAATGTATAGATGATGATTATAAGCGCTGAAATGATGACCGCAGCCTTTGTGTATGTTTCGTTGGAACTGTCGATGTTGAAAACGACCTGGAAAAGCTTGCCGCCCGAAACGAATGCAGAGGTCGTATAAACGAGGAAGAAGATGAAAATTACGACTGCGCATACAAGACGGACGATCGGACTGTCAGCCTTGAAACGGTTCTGGAGATACTGCGGTATCGTGATAGCATCGCCTGCTTTTTCGGTGAACTTGCGAAGCGGCTTCGCAACGAACGCCCAGTTGAGTATCGTGCCGATAGCAAGACCGATAGCTATCCAGTAGTTTCCCATACCTGTGGCATAAGCTGCACCGGGAAGACCCATAAGCAGCCAGCCGCTCATATCGGACGCCTGTGCGGACATTGCCGTTACCCACGAATTAAGACCTCTTCCTGCGAGGAAGTAGTCGCTCATTTTTTTGCTCTTGTTGCTGAAATAGAAACCTATGCCGATCATGATAAGAAGATATATCACGAATGATATCAGCACGGGTACGTCAGCGTTTCGGAAAAACCCCATTGATTTACCGCCTTTCAAAATGATAAAATTTTAAACTGATAAATTTAATTATACTATTTTTCATGTGTTCAAGTATGGATATTTGATGAACGTGCATTAACTTTGGTGAATTTATGCAATTAAGCTGAACAAATACGTTCTTTATATGCCAAAAACACAATAAAACGACAGGCTCTTTGCTGTTCCCGGCTTTTATTTTGCAAGAACGGACTGGATATAATGCTTTGCCGCTCTGCCGCTTCTGCCGTTTCTGCGCAGGGCGAAAGCCTCCGCACCCATGAGAAGCTCGTCCGTGACCTCGATGCCGTTTTCCTTGGCGAGATTTTCAACTATCTTCAGATAGTTCTCCTTGTCAGGCTTCAGGAACGCAACTTTAAGACCAAAACGCTCGGAAAGGGAAATAAGCTCCTCTCTTGTATCGGCAACGTGCATATCATCTCCCTCTCTGTCGGAGAATTTTTCCTTTACAAGATGACGTCTGTTGCTCGTTGCATAAATAGCAATGTTGGAAGTCTTAGCCGTTGCCGAGCCTTCGAGTACGGCTTTGAGCGAGCTGAAATTGTCATCGTCCGACGAGAATGAAACATCATCGATGAAAATGATGAATTTGAGCGGATTTTTCGCTATCTTTTCGATAACATCGGGGAGTTCGGGGAGCTGCGATTTGTTGAGTTCGACAAGGCGAAGTCCCTCGTCCTTGTATTCGTTGACAACAGCCTTTACGGTCGAGGATTTACCCGTGCCCGCATCACCGTAAAGAAGCACATTTGCGGCAGGCTTGTTGTTGAGGAGTGCAAGAGTGTTGCTTATCACCTTGCCTCGTTCAAGCTCATATCCCGAAAGCTGCGAAAGACGCTGCTGGTCGGGGTTCTTTATCGGCATAAGCTTGCCGTTTTTCAGCGTAAAAGCGTAATATTCGGCGAAAATGCCGTAACCCTTGGTCGAAAGGCAGTTCATACGCTCGGTGTAAGCCTTGGTGAAGTTCACGGGTGAGGTCTTCCAGTCCGAAGCAACGTAAGCGGCGTGTTCGCCCATTGCTTTTTTTACTGTGTCGGAGGTTATCTCGGCAATTTCCTGCAAAACCTCAAGCTCGGCTTTTGCGGCTTTTTCAATATGCTCGGGAACTTCCTCAAAAGCGGCAAGGCGGAGCATAAAAGGGTTCTCGTTCTCAGTAACTGCGCCGAGTATGTAGTCGGTGAGATCGTCCGTTGTTTTGTAAAGCGAATTAACGAAGCTGCCGTAGGTCGCAGGTGTCGGCTCACGGAGCATCTCAAGAAATTCCTTTACGGTCTCATCTTCAAGAATACCTCTGAAAACCGAAAGAGCGCTCAGCTTTTCGGCATAAGGCATAAGTGTATTGACAATCATTTCTATCGTTCCTTTTTGTAAAAATCTTTACCTTTAATTATAGCACTTTAGCGTAAAAATACAATAGACAGCCTGTTTTTTGTCATTTCTGACAGAATAATGCCGACAATTCCCTGCACTATTGAAAATTTGATATAAATATGCTATAATTATAGTGCTATTTTTTCTAAGGAGCAAATTTCAGATGGATATAAATTTTCATATTCCCGATTTTATCAATCACTGCCGGCTTAACCTGCTTCTGCTCTCGCTTATGCAGCAGCACCCCGAATATTTCCGTGACGGCGTGAAAATAGCGTCCGTTTTCGGCGCATTTCCGCCCTCGCTCTGGAACGGCGGACGAAATACGGTCGGCGTTGTTGATGATGAGATAATAAAGCAGGTCACAAAAGCGTTCAATTCAAGAGGAGTTCCGCTCCGATTCACGTTCACGAACCCTCTTATCGAAGAAAAGCACCTCGGCGACCCCTTCTGCAATAAGGTTATGAGAATGTGCGATAACGGTCTGAACGAGGTCATCGTTATGTCGCCGATACTCGAAGAATACATTCGCAAAAATTACCCGAGCTACAGGATAACCTCGTCCACCTGCAAGGAGATACGAAACGCAGACGACCTTTCCGCAGAGCTTGAAAAAGACTATCATTATGTCGTTCTCGACTATAACTGGAACAATGATCTCGGCTTTCTCGAAACACTTCCGCACAAGGAAAAATGCGAGCTTCTCATAAATGCCTGCTGCGTCCCGAACTGCCCGAGAAGAGGCGAGCATTACCGTTCTATCGGCGAAACGCAGATAAAGTATGCGGAATATATGAAAACGCCGCCGATGATGCGCAAACCTACGCACTTCGAGGATTTCAAATGCCCGTCAATGCTCCGACATATCTACCAGATAACCGACCTTCCGACACATATTTCGCCCGATGCGATCGTCGAAAAATACGTCCCAATGGGATTCAATCAGTTCAAGATCGAGGGCAGGACTGTCCCCGACATCGCACTCGCCGAAAATTACATCTACTATATGATAAAACCTGAGTACAAAGACACTGCACGCCTTGAACTGCTCGGCACGCTCACACAGAAAACGAAATATTTCAACTGATATCGTCATTCTGCACAAAAAATATCATTTTCTTTAACAAATTGATTAAAAGAGCCTTGTTTTAGCTGTTTTATTCATAGTTTGATTCGATAATTAAAATAAAATTAATATTCAGTTAATATATTATCCACATAGAGTGCTGCGAAAGCCGTTATAATTTAAATAAGAGCCGCTGCGTTTAGGCATTTTGACAGCGCAGCAAAAAATCTATTTGTAGGAGGACAGAGGGCATCAGAGCCTGTACATAACGATGAAAGATTTAGCTGTTGTATATGCTACAAAATACGGTCATACCAAGCAATATGCCGATTGGATGAAAGAAGAAGCGGGTGCGGATATATTCGTTTCGACCTCGTTCACACCCACCAAGGCGCTCGAATATAAAGCCGTTGTCTTTGCCGGCGGCGTTTACGGCGATAAGATACTGATAATGGACTGGCTGAAAAAAAACCTCGGCCAGGTCAATGTCAATAAAATGGTCATTGCTGCCGTTTCATGGTACTGCAACGATTCCGAAGAAGCAAAAGCACGTCTTATTGCGGAAAACTATCCGGAACAGTTCAAGAATGTCGTTCCGCTCATAGTTATTAACAGCGGCATCGACAAGAAGAAAACAAGCGTTATGGACAAAGCGCAGCTCCTCGCCGCTCAGTCCGCCATAAACAAGCACGAAGTCCGTTCCGCCGATGATATCAACGCTCTTGCAATAATCAAAGGATACTCCGACTCAACTTCAAAGGATAATCTCAAGAGTCTTATTGCGGCGGTTCAGAATATACTCAATCCG
>URTF01000072.1 GCA_900550695.1 uncultured Ruminococcus sp. | reverse complement strand
GGTTTCTCTTTTAGCATCAAGTCATAAAATTCTTTTTCGTCAATATGCATAAATGCAACATACTTTTCAACAGACTAAAAGCACCCGATATTTTCGGGTGCTTTTCATTTTTGGTAAATCACTTAAGAAGTTCAGCTGTGATCTCTTTCATCGACTTATCAAATTCTTCCTTTGAAGAATTCTTGAAGATGAGAAGTGTGCCATCGTTTGCGGCACCGATAGTTTCGGGGATCTCGAAGTTCACTCCTGCGATATACTCGTCCCAGTGTTCAAGCTTCCATGTATCACGGTCACTGCCTCTGTCGATCATACGCTGGTGGCAGACCTCGGGATCTGTTTCTACCCAGATAACTTTAAGCACTGCGCCCTTTTCCGCAAGGCGGGCCTTAAGGTCATCAATATATTTCTGATCACGTATCTCTCTTGTGAACGGAGCATTGATAAGAACGATATCAGCATAATCGAGAGCCTCGAAAGCGAGGTCGAGAACTGCATAATATTCGTAGTCACGGATATACTTTTCAAAGAAGTCGGAGCTTCTGTTGTATTCCTGATTTGCAACGACAAATATCTGCTTTGAAAGCACGATAAGGGTGTCCTTGTCAAGATAAACTACGTTTTTAAGGTTCTTTGCGAGTTCTTTAGAGATATAGGTTTTTCCGCAAGCCGGTGGTGATGTTACAAGAATAAGTTCTTTCAAACTTTTTCATCCTTTCCATATCCATATAGACCGTCTTTTCTTCCCGGTCACATTATTTTTCATTATATCACAGCCGTAATTTTTTTTCAACCGTAAATATAATTTTTTTACTTTAAATTAAAAAATATGTTATCTTTCAACAAATTTAGATGTTCTGTATCAAAAAAAACGTTTAATTTGTAATTTAGCTTGGTAAAATTGTTTGCATCAGAGAACCCCATTTATTTTATCGTCTGAATAAATTCCCGTATCGCTTTTTCGGTGCGCTTTATCTCATCATAAAACTCCGAAGCGGATATGCGGTATGCACCGTTGCCGAGGATTATCGTCTGTTCGAGATTATCCGAGGTCGCAACTCTCACACGATGCTCCCTGCTCAGATCGTGCGTTGCTTTTTCGATATAGGTATCTGCGGTCTCGGCTTCTTTCGTGTAAACGACAGTGATGTTGTTGACCTTTTCCACCTCACCGACCGAGCCTTTGACCTTATATGCGTCAAAAACGAGGATAAGGATGCACTGTCGGAAGCCCTGATAGTTGCAGAGCATATTTATCAGCATACTTCGGGCAAGGTCGAGATTTTCCTCGGCGGCTTTTTTCAGCTCGTCCCATGCGAAAATTATGTTGTAGCCGTCAACGAGGAGGTATTCGGGGCCTTTCGGGATAGGTGAAGCCTTGAACTTTTTCGATGAAGCAGGCTCTTTTTCCGTGTACATTGCGGTGCGCTTGTCACGCTTTATCGGGCCGTATGTCCGCTCAAATATTTCCATAAGCTCCTTGTCCCCGACAAGTCGGTCACGGTAGGAGCTTACCTGCTGTCTTGTTATCGGCTCGAAAAAGTCATCGTTACGCTCTTTGAGTGCGCTTTCGAGGTGCATATAACTGCCGACTTCGTTCCATTTTACGTTAAAGCCTGCACCGTGAGCGCAGAATACCGAGTCGGCAGAATTGTCGAGATCGCTTTCGGGATCATAGCCTGCGGCGGCGACAATTTCATCTTGGTTATGGCACGGGAAATAGCCTTTTACCGTGCAGATAAGCCTGCCCCTGCCGTGGGTGTAGCCAATAACGTCCGAATGGTAGTCCTGCATTTCCGAAACGGGGGCGTTTCCGATTATCACAGTTGTTTCGCCGTTGGAAACGGGCGGCTCGAATTCGCCGCACATCTGCTGAATGTCCGTCAAGGCTCTGCCGACGTTTTCGTTCGGAATTTCAAGTCTGAAGTCATAGCGAGGTTCAAGGAGAACGCTTTTCGCTTTCATAAGACCGTTGCGCACGGCTCTCCATGAAGCCTGACGGAAATCACCGCCCTCGGTATGTTTAAGATGCGCTCTGCCCGAGGCGAGGGTTATCTTCACATCGGTCAGCGGCGAACCCGTCAGAACGCCGAGATGCGTTTTTTCCTGCAAATTCGATAGGATAAGCCTTTGCCAGTTCTTGTCGAGGTCGTCCTCACGGCAGGAGGAACAGAACCGAACGCCGTTCCCCCGTTCCGCAGGTTCAAGGATAAGATGCACTTCCGCATAGTGACGGAGCGGCTCATAATGTCCCACGCCCTCGACCTTGTTTTCGATAGTTTCCTTGTAAGTGATGCCGCCGTTGCTGAAATCGACATTCATTCCGAAGCGTTCGGCAATGATGCTTTTCAGTATTTCAAGCTGGATCTTGCCCATCAAGGCAATGTGTATCTCCTGCAGCTGCTCGTTCCAAACGATGTGAAGCTGTGGGTCTTCCTCTTCGAGTATGCGAAGCTTGCTCAAAGCAGTGTGAGCGTCAACATCGGGCGGCAGGTCAATTCTGTACGAAAGCACGGGTTCTATCACGGGTGAGAACGAGTCACGCTCCGCACCGATTCCCTGACCCGTTACGGTTTTCGTCAGACCCGTTACTGCACAGACAGTTCCAGCCACCGCTTCATCAACGGCTTGGAACTTTGCGCCCGAGTAAATTCGTATCTGGTTGACCTTTTCCGTCCATTTTTTGCCGAAGTCGCTCACGGCGGTGCGGACTTTAAGGCTTCCGCCCGTAATTTTCATATAGGAAAGTCGGTTGCCCTGACCGTCATCGGCAATTTTGAAAACCTTTGCGCCGAACTCGTTTCCGAAAACGGGCTGAGCGGTATAGCTGCACAAAACCCCGATAAATTCGTCAACGCCGATATCTTTCAGCGCCGAGCCGAAACAGCACGGGAAGATCCTTCGTCCCGCTATAGCCGAAACAATGTCCCCGTCATTTACGCTCCCGTTTTCGAGGAACTGCTCCATAAGGATATTGTCGCACATCGAAACGGCTTCGTAAAACGCTTCGGAGCTTCTGTCAGCGGAAAAATCAACAAAACCTGCGCCGAAACGCTTTGTCAGTTCGCCGATGAGGTCGGAGTTCCGATTTTCGGCGATGTCCATTTTGTTTATGAATAAAAATGTCGGGATATTGTACCTGCTCAGAAGCCGCCAGAGCGTTTCGGTGTGGCTCTGAACGCCGTCCGAGCCGCTTATGACAAGCACTGCATAGTCAAGCACCTGCAGTACACGCTCCGCTTCGACAGAAAAATCAATATGACCGGGCGTGTCGAGCAGTGAAATGATGCAGTCATCGTGTTTGAGCACTGCCTGCTTTGAAAATATGGTTATTCCCCTGCTGCGCTCAAGCGAATTGTTATCGAGGAATGTGTCACCGTGGTCAACTCTTCCGAGCCTGCGGATTTCGCCCGTTTTGTACAGAAGCATTTCGGAAAGGGTCGTTTTTCCTGCGTCAACGTGCGCAAGTATTCCTATTGTAAGACGTTTCATCAAATCACCAATCAAGCGTTTTCTTTTAATTTTAGCATATCAGCAAAAAATTTTCAACCGTTTGCAAAGAAAAAACCCACGGTATTTCAACATTAATAGTGAGCATTTGATGCGGATATTTTTAAATCGCCATATACTATTGAACAACATCGGCGGCTGCGGGGCAGGAAACACATCGCCTGCAATAATAATTTTAAGAAGAATAATGCTGTCAGAAGATCAAGGTTGACAAATTTTAATAGAAGTGGTATAATCTGACGAAAAGTACAATATTGAGGAAGTGGTATAAAGTGAATTTATTGATCCATTCAAATAAACCACAGGTCTGCTATTTCGTGGGCTTGTGATTATTCATAATTCAAACTGTAAAATCAGTGAAAAACGATTTGATGTTATGGGAACCAACAGAAAAGCAATGGTGGGTGACGGGATGGAATCCGTCATATTTCGGAAATGTTGACGCTTCAAAGCAAGTTATGATTTGTTCGGTTGATTTTTCACAGTATACTGACAGGGTGGGTAACAATGATATGTATGAACGATTAAAAAACACCGCAAAAATTGAAAGTGATTTTTATAATAATGCGGCTATTAAATACTGCATATTTGATGACATAAATAAAACTGTTTGGATAATGTGGTATGAGGAAGCGTTATGTTGAAAAAAACAATTATGTTAATAATCTCAGTAATTTTTTTGGGAGGATGTAACTTAAAAGATACTGACATTAGATTATCGAAAAATGAACATAGGAAAGATGCCAATTTTATTCTTGCAACATTAATAGATGCTTTAGAAAATGACGATAAGCATTCTATAAAAAACTTGTTTGCGGTGAATGTGCAAGATAAATCAGAAGATTTAGATGCTCAAATTGATGAATTAATTGAATATTTTAATGGTGATGTTATTTCATATGATAAGGTTTCAATAAATGCAGAAGGGAAATCTATTGATGATGGGGTAATTACTTATTATCGAATAGGAAATGCGAGAACAGGAAAAGTAATAACCAATGAAGCAACCTATATTATTTCTTTTTCAGCAATTATAATTGATAAGGATAATAAAGATAATGAGGGCATTTGGAGAATATGGATTGGCAAAGACGAGAAGGATTACATGATAGTAGGAATATCAGATATGCCTTTGACATAATGTTTATCAAAAAAATTATATAACTTGTAGATTTGTCGGGATGGAATCCCAAATATGTCAACAAAGTTGATGTAAAGAAAACGGTATCTGTCGGCTGCGTAGATTTTGCCGGACATGAGGATATGTATAATGCAATGAAATCAGCAATTAGTAAGAGAGATGACATTAAGAACTATATTTTATTTGATGATCAAAATGTAAGTGCTTGGCTGTGTTGGAATGGAGTGGATCAAGAATGAAAAGAAATTCAGTTTTATGCTTAATATTGATCATAGCTTTGACACTGAGCGGTTGTGCAAAAGGACGTATCAACAAAGGAAAATACGGACGCAAACAGGTGACGGAAATACTGCGGTGTTTTGATGAGAGGGACATAGCCGGACTAAAAGCCATGTTTTGCGAAAAGGTTGCATCGGAGCATGACCTTGACAGTGAGATCAAAGACGCAATGGATCTATATAACGGGAAAAGTATCAGCCATGATAAAGTGCAGTTCGGGGGAGGAGAACTTATTTATCATGGGGAAATAGTTGATGATCATATAGGTTATTTAATTGAGAATATAGAAACAGATAAAGAGTCTAATTACTGTATTGCAACACATTCTTACATAATATATCAAGATGATCCATCTTGCATTGGAATGACATATTTAACACTGTTTGATAATAACACAAATGAAAATATAAAAATCGGTGAGTATGTTTCATAAATCGGGAACTATGCGGAGTACAAGGCAATGAGCATATATTTGCTCATTGCCCGTTGAGGAGGTAATACAATGAAAAAAATCAGCTTGTTATCATTGGTGATGGCTTTTGCTGTGTTTCTTTCAAGCTGTTCATCAATAATTGACAGCGGATATATTGGATACAAGAAGAATGAAATGAAGTATGGGAAGGGGGTTGCAAAGCAGTTTGACAATGCCATAGAAAACGGCAATGTTGAATGGCTTGGCGAAATACTCACAAAATATCCCGATTTTGATGTGAATTACTGCGGTAATATTATGCGTGAGTATATGCAGGCAGGGAGCTATTTGCATGAAACTATTATGATAGCTTCCGCAGAGGGGAATGGTGGCGATCAGAACTTATTGAAGTATCTTTTTGAAAATGGACTTGATCCTAATATTGGTATTCATACAGCAGGAAATGGAAATTTACTTGCTTTGGCAAGCAAGGGCACAGATATGGATTTGTTTAATATGTTGTTGGAAAATAATGTAGATGTGA
This sequence comes from uncultured Ruminococcus sp., assembly GCA_900550695.1. Lineage (GTDB taxonomy): Bacteria > Bacillota > Clostridia > Oscillospirales > Ruminococcaceae > UMGS363. The sequence goes on along the minus strand of URTF01000072.1, from coordinate 4,301 downwards.
ATATTAACGGTAATTCACGTTCCGCATTATATTGGGCTGGGCGAGATTCATTGGAGAAAACCAAGATATTGATTGAAAAAGGAGCAAATCTTAGTACAGAGCTTTTTGAGAATTTTTCATATGTAGGTGAAGAACCGTTGGCTATGCAGTATTTGATGAAATACTGCATAGAAAATAATGTTGAAATTCCTTTGAGTAAAGCCGAACAGTATGCCGTATTGGGAGAAAATGAGCTTTTGACAGATGAATTAAGAAAAAGTCAATTGTTTGAAAGTGAGCAAATAAAGACTGTACGGAATTATATACTTTTCTGTTGTTCCCCTGAAACACTACAAGTATTTAATCAGCTTTATCCTAATTATGCACTTAATAATATTGCATATGATACATTTCTAAAGATGATAACAACAGACAATATTGAAATGATAAAATATAGTATAGAAAATGATTTAGTGGATATAGATGATTATTGTATAAGAGGTATGGGTTCAAATGTACTTGCTCATTATGCGGCTAAAAATGACATGGATATGTGCAAGTATATTATTGAAAAAGAGCTTTTCGATAAAAAAAGTGCAGGTATCGAAATGCTGAATGCTGCCTTTGATAGCAGAAATTTTGATGAATTTGTTTGTATTATCGATATGACAAATTGTTTGTTTGATTTGAATGAGTATGCATTTTGTTTTATCAACAGCGATATTGAGTGGAGCGAATTCACTAAGTCTGCAATGGATTATTTGAGAGAAAAATATGACTTAAGTATGTTATGTATACCATTGCAAAATCTTGATGTTGAAACGGCAAAGTATTTATATGATAACGGAAAAGAGCTTTTTCCGCTTGATCTTCAATGTGCAATCAGTATGAATGACGTACAAATGGTAAAGTTAGTTTTGGATAAAGGTGCAGACCCAAATCAAAGAATGTATGGAGACTATTTTACGCGTTCTTCTGTTAATGAAAAAGACTTTATCTATGATACACCATATAACAAATTTATTTCATCTGATATAGAGAAAACAGATGAGTATGATTTATATGCTGAATCATGTTTGGCATTAGCAATAAGTCACAGTAATTCCCAAATCGTGAAGTTGCTTGTTGATTATGGAGCAGATTTAAATAACCAATATTTATTGTATAGAGCGGTTTATGATACATCAAAAGCAACATTTGATGTTCTGTTTAATGCCGGCGCATCACTTGATTATAAAAACAATGAAGATAAGGAAACACTTATTGATGCTGCAAAAAGCATGGGCAGAGATGATATTGTTAAGATACTGAAAAAAGCCGGGGTAAAAGCTTATTGAACTGACTTATAAATTATTCTGCCGAAAAGTACTTTCCGAAAGATATGGAAAAGTTTCTTTTGATGCATAATTGGTTAATAATATATGGTCACCTCCAATACTAATTTTTAATCAAAGTGTAGACAAAAAATCGGCGCAAAAGCCATATATCATAGTTTTTGCCTGATTTTTGTTCAGTATAAAAAGTCAAGTCCTGACGATCCCATATCTGCACAGCAAAAGGTTACATAATAAAAAGACACCCCTGTTTTCAAAGGTTATTATCCGATGAAAACAGGGGTGTTTTGTTGTATTCTAACGGGCGGATATAGAATCTGCCCTACGAAAATTCGGTTCTTGCCGTAAATTGGGGGAACACGATAATTACGAATTACGCATTACGAATTACGCATTATTTTCCTTGCTGTATTCCGCTTTAAGCTTTTCGTGCTGTTCTTCGTGGATATCGGAATATGCAGATATCATCGGGAGCGCACCCACATCGTCTTTCTTTATGCGGCGGTGAATGTAATTCTTCATTATCGCAACAACGATGCCCGAAAGCGAAAGTATGCCGATAAGGTTCGGGAGCGCCATAAGTCCGTTGAATGTGTCGGAAATATCCCACGCAAGTCCAAGCTTCATCGTACAGCCGACTACTATAAACAGAACGAAGATTATCTTGTAAACGATAGTCGCCTTTGTTCCGAGAAGATATTCGAGTGCCTTTGTGCCGTAGAAAGACCAGCCGAGCGTTGTCGAGAACGCAAACAGAAGTATCGCGATAGCAAGTATCTTGCCCGAAACAGAGCCAAGACGCTGGCTGAACGCATAAGTAACGAGCGGAACACCGTTGACTTCTGTTATCTCTACCGAATCGATTATCGGGTCACCGTTTTCATTCGTAAGATGATTTCCGTTTGCATCTTTAGCCTGAATTCCTTTAAGCTCCATAACGTTCGCAAATGTGAAGTCGTTCTCGCCGCTAACATTGTCACTGTTAAGAATTTTTACGGGGAATTCCTGACCGTAAACAGTCTTTGCGGAGTATTCGGTATAAGTACCCTCTTCCGCATCGTCCGATGCAACAACGTACTTCGGATTGATGTCCGAGTCGATGAGATTCGTTTCACCGTCGGTGTAATTTATCGTGAAATACTGCGGCTGGGTAGAAACGTTGTTGAGTGCCTCTTCAAACGATACCGAGTTTGCAGGACTGGAAAGGATAACAAATGCAGTGAGTGTGCAGACGATTATCGTGTCGAAGAATACCTCAAAAATTCCCCACATACCCTGAATAACGGGTTCTTTTACGTCCGATGCGCAGTTTACCATTACAGATGAGCCAAGTCCTGCCTCGTTCGAGAAAACGCCTCTCTTGAAGCCCATTGTAACTGCTCGCTTTATAATGTAGCCGCCGACGCCGCCCGCAACAGCGGAAAAGCTGAATGCACTTTTGAAAATGGACGAGAAAACGTAAGGAATGTGGCGGAAGTTCATCACAAAAATGATAAGACAGCCGGCTATGTAGAAGATCGCCATAAAAGGCACGAGCTTTTCCGTTACCTTTGCGATCCTTTTGATGCCGCCGAGTACAACGAGTGCTGCAATAACAGCAAGCATCACGCCCGTTACGACCGTTGGAATATTAAAGTTGGACTGCATCGCGCTCGATATCGAGTTCGACTGCGCCATATTGCCTATGCCGAACGAAGCCAGAACGCAGAATATCGCAAACAGCACCGACAGCGGCTTTGCAATGTGGCGAAGTCCCTTTTTCTCTTTCAGACCCTCTTCAAGATAGTACATCGCACCGCCCGACCATTCACCGTGTTCGTTTTTCTTGCGGAAGAAGATGCCGAGAACATTTTCGGAGAAGCTCGTCATCATTCCGAACAAAGCGGATATCCACATCCAGAAAACCGCACCGGGTCCGCCAATGCAAACAGCCGTCGCAACGCCTGCAATGTTACCTGTGCCTATAGTTGCGGCAAGAGCGGTCGAAAGCGCCTGAAACTGCGTGATCGCCTTCTTTTCATCAGTCTTTGTGACCGACTTTTTCTTAAAAATGGCGAGAAAGGTTTCGTTCGCCCAAGTCTTTATCCTTGTTATCTGAAAAAATCCCGTCCTTACCGACATATAAATGCCCGTTCCGATGATAAGGATAAGCATCGGTATTCCCCAGACTACACCATTGACCGCACCATTTACCTTAGCAACGGTATCAATAAATGACTGCATTGATCTACCTCATTTCAAACAAAATAATCACCTTTAATTATACCATAAAAATCACCTTTTTTCAATGGCGAAATTATGAAAAATCCCGAATTATCTTATTTTTTGACGAAATATTCCCTCAATTCGCAGTTGCCCATAAAGAAATGAGAGTAATCATAAGTCGAAAGATCGTTGAAATAGGTCTCGATTATCCTGCAAACACCGCCGTGACAAACGAGAAGCACATTTTTGTCGGGATATTTCGCAATAACATCATCGATGACACTGTAAACTCTGTGCGCAAGCTGTAAGACCGACTCACCGCCGCCGTGCATCTTTACACCGAATTCGATCTTGTTCTGCGCAAATCCCTCGGTCATGCGGTCTTTGCCCTCAAAGTCGCCGTAATCCCATTCAATAAGGCGCTCATCTATCTTGATCTCACAGCCGATCCTGTCCGCAACAGCCTTTGCAGTAGTCCGAGCACGCTTCATCGGCGAGCAGACAATGAGGTCGATGTCGCCTTTTTCGTACGCTTTTTCCGCAAGCAAAGCCGCCTGCTCCCTGCCCGTTTCGGTAAGCTCAACGTCCGTCCTGCCGCATATCCTGTCGTTTAAATTCCATTCGGTCTGACCGTGCCGTGCCGCATAAATCTTCATTTCAAAATTTCCTTTCCGAGAATAATACTAATTTTTAATCAAAGTGTAGACAAAAAATCGGCGTAAAATCCACTTATACTAAACACCATTTAAAATTTGGAAAAAATCAAGCCGACAATCTTGGATA
>URTF01000071.1 GCA_900550695.1 uncultured Ruminococcus sp. | reverse complement strand
TATTCGAGATTGTCGGCTTGATTTTTTCCAAATTTTAAATGGTGTTTAGTATAAACACTAATAAAACGACCCTGTTTTCATCGGATGAAACCGTTGAAAACAGGGTCGTTTGTTTATTTCATAACGCCTTGCGGTGCGGGACGGGAAACCCGCCCCTACAGAAAATTTGCTGTAGATATATGGTTCGCATCGGGCGGATATAGAATCCGCCCCTACGATTTTCATTACAAACTAACAAAGTATAAATAATTACGCATTGAAGATCAGCCGAGTGTAACAACAACTTCGTTTACGTCCTTAAGCTTTGCAGCAGGGATAAGGTTGCCCTCGAGCTTTTCGCCGTTGAGAACTACGCTTGCTACGCCGCTTTCTGCGCCGTTAGGATTGTTGAAGGTCATATTGAGCTTCTTTCCTCTGAATGTCTTTTCTACTGTGTAAGACTTCCACTCGGAAGGAATTGAAGGATTAACGACAAGTCCCTCTGCGTTCGGACGCATACCGAGGATACCCTCAACTGTACCTACCATTACTGTAGATGCTGTACCTGTGAGCCAATGAACGTGCGCACGGCCTGCGAACGGACTGTCCTTGCCCTCAACGAACTGACCGTAAACATAAGGTTCAAGACATCTGTGATCTGCGTTGTCGTTGTATGTTGCAGGAGCTGCTTCCTTCCAGTACTTATAAGCACGGTTGCCGTGACCGAGGAGGGATTCTGCAAGAATGAGCCAGCCCTGCGGCTGTGAGAAGATACCTGCATTTTCCTTTGTACACTTGTTGAAGCACTGCATAAGTGCGCCGTTGAAGCCGTGTTCAACATAAGGAGGATACATTACCATTGCGCCGTAAGGAGTGTTGAGTTCTCTTTCAACGCTGTCCATAGCCTTTTCAGCCTGTTCCTTGCTTGCAAAGCCGGAGATAACCGACCATGACTGCGGGTTGAGCCACATATTTGCTTCGGGGTCTGTTCTCTGACCGATAACAGCACCGTCTTCCTTGTAGCCTCTGATCCATCTGTCCTCGTTCCAGCAAGCTGCGAGAATTTCGTCAAGCTTTGCCTTGATATCGTCAAGCTGCTTGATGTAGTCGGCATCGTTTTTGAGAACTGCATATTCACGGAGGATCTTAACTGCATATACGAGCTGGAAAGCAACGAATGTGGATTCGCCCTTCTTGCCGAGACGGAGGCAGTCGTTCCAGTCAGCGTGAAGACCTGCAGGCATACCGTGGTTGCCGAGGTGGTTCATCGAGAACATGATAGCTCTCTTAAGGTGGTCATAAACTGTACCCTTTTCTTCGTCATTAGCGTAGAAAATTTCTTCATCGAGGAATGCGATGTCGCCGCTTTCGGAGATGTACTTGTAAATTGTCGGGAAGAGCCAGAGAGCATCGTCAGCACGGTAAGAGGGGTGACCTGTTTCCTTAGCGTAAGCTGTGTTCTCGTCGTTCTCGTCGGGGTGATTTTCGTGACCTGCGTTATGAGTGTACTTAACGAGCGGAAGTCCTGCGCCATTGGTTACCTGAGCGGAAAGCATAAATTCGATCTGCTTCTTAGCCATTTCGGGAGCAAGGTGAATGATACCCTGAATATCCTGAACGGTATCACGGTAGCCGAAGCCGTTACGGAGTCCGCAGTACTGGAATGAAGCTGCTCTCGACCAGATGAATGTGATGAAGCAGTTGTATGCGTTCCAGACGTTTACCATATTGTTGAAGTCGGCATCGGGAGTATTTACCTGGAGGTTGCCGAGCTTTTCGTGCCAGTAGTTTTTGAGTTCCTCAACTTCAGCCTCAACAACGCCTGCCTTTTCGTACTTAGCGATAATTTCCTTGGCAACAGCCTCAGGCTTCTGACCGAGAACATAAGTGAGTTCCTTTGTTTCGCCCGGCTGGAGAACGATGTCGCTCTGGAGTGCGCCGCAGGAGTTTGTGTTATAGTTGAGCTGACCCTTAAGACCTTCTTCGATGCCCTTAGGATTTGCATAGCTTCTGTATGAACCAACGAAAGAATCACGGTCGCCGCAGTAAGCATCTACCTTAGCCTTGGCAACGCCGAGGAAACGCTCGTTGTTAGGATTCTTGAAAATTTCATTCTGCTTCTGGAGGATAAAGTTATCCTTGAAGTAGGTGCGTGTGATGAAGAGTGTGTACTGGAGGTTTACCTGATCCTGCTCGTAGTTGTTGTCGTTTACGAATTCGCAGTAACCTGTAACGGAAAGCTTTCTCGGCTTGCTGTCAGTGTTTGTGATCTTGGCAGCCCATACTTCATAAGTAGCGTCCTTTGGAACATAGTATGTAACCTCGGACTTGATGCCCTTGTATTCGGAAGTGATAACTGTGTAAGCAGTACCGTGACGGCATTCGCTCTTGAATTCAGCGAGATCCTTGCAAACAGGTGCCCAGGAAGCAGACCAGTATTCGCCTGTTTCGCCGTCCTTGATGTAAACGTAACGACCCGGCTGGTCAACTGCAACGGAGTTGAAACGGTAACGGATAACACGACCGTTAGCGCCACTCTTTACGAAGCTGTAACCGCCTGCGTTGTTGGAGATGATAGCGCCGTATTCGGGAGAACCGAGGTAGTTCGCCCAAGGTGCGGGAGTTTCTGGATTTGTGATGACATATTCCTTATTTGCAAGGTCAAAATGTCCGTAGTTCATGGGAACACGCTCCTTTGAAATCTTAATATTTTTACATTTTTCTGAAAAAACGCAAAGACACCCCTTTGGATAAAATTGCCTTGTAATCGTTTCTCCATTGTTATTTCAATTGTATCATTTTCACACAGACATTTCAAGGGGGTATCAAAAAAATTCACAATTTCAAACGATTAAGGCGGTCAAAAACTTTGCAGAATGACATAAAACGGGTATTAAAGTCAATACTTCCATTAATAATTGACAGCATCGGGCAAAAATGATAGAATGATAGTATAATATTTGTTTTTATCGTCATAATCACTGTATTCTGCTGTAGGGACGGGTTTCCCGTCCCGCAGTCACAAATATCGTTCAAAATACAGGACGGGCGACCTGTACTCTATGGTAAGATGTGTCAATTTTACAGTATAGGGCAAAGTTGATAGTATAAATTATTCTTACGGAGGTGTTTTGCTTTGAAATATGATCTTGGAAAAAGAGTTGAAGAAGATATAATCAGACTTGCAAAGGAAAACGGCATAAAAAAAGTAATTCTTTTCGGTTCAAGAGCAAGATGCCAAAATTCCGAAAGAAGCGATATTGACCTTGCGGTAAGCGGCGGAAACGCTGTTGATTTTTATTATGACCTTGAAGAAAAGGCGTGGACACTGCTTATGTTTGATGTTGTTGATCTTGATAAAGGGATATCAGATGAATTAAAAGCCGAAATTGACAGAGATGGGGTCTTATTATATGAAAAAATATGAGAATTTCAGCCGTGCGCTTGCAAATTTAAAAGAGGGCGCAAAAATAAAAGAACCATATACCGTTGTTGAACAAGTTGGCATAGCAGGACTTTTTATGATCTGCTTTGAACAAGCTTGGAAGTTAATGAAAGAAATACTTGACGATCACGGTCGTTCCGATGAACGCATCGGTTCTCCAAGGGGTATCATAAAGCTTGCATATCAATGCGGAATGATACAAAACTGTGAGGCTTGGCTTGAACTTCTTGAATCACGAAACATTCTCACACATACTTACAGCGAAGAACAGGCTCTGAACATAATCCGCAGACTTAAAACCGACTTTATTCCGCTTTTTGATGAATTAAAAACAGAAATAGATACAAAGGGCTGGCTGTAATGCTGATCTCTAATGATGCAAAGACAAAAAATCAGCTATGAAAGGAACGGCTATGACATTTAAAAAGATAATTCCTGCGGTGATGCTTGCGCTTTGCCTTGCCGCCTGTGCAGATCAGACCGATGAAAATGTTCGGACGGACATTACAGCCGCAGTTTCGTCCGAAGCCGTTTCGGCGGAAGAAACTACTGTCGAAAAGACGGAAACTACTGTTATAACGACTACCGAAGCTGCAACGCTTTATGAGCTTGAAGAGGACAGAAAAGCCGACCGCACATACGCTGAAATTTCGGACGATACGCCGTTTTTCTCCTGCGGATATGAGCAGACGGGGCTTGTTTCCGCAGAAGATTTTTCCGACAAGGCTCTTATTGAAAGTGCAAAGGAAGCATTGCTTTCCTCCGAGGTTTATACCGAGCTTTACGATGAGGTCAAAAGCCGCCTGCCCGACCGAGAGCCTGCGATTGCTGTCTGCTGTTCAAAGGTGATGGCTTTCGACCTTGACGGGAACGGTTCGGACGAGTATGCGTTTCTGTTCAGCTTTGAACCCGACTCTGACAATAGTGACGAGGAAATGGTGCAGAATGTGTGGGGTGCGGTTGGACCGAATACGCCTTATGCTGTTGTACTCCGAGGAGATAATGGCAAGTTTTATACTAACAGTCAAAAATATGCGATGAACGCAGACCTTTATATCCTCAATTATGGGAGCTTTGCGCAGTTTGTCGTTGACGGCGGCGTGAGCAACAACTCGTCCTGCGCAGATTATTTCAGCTATTATGACGGCGAATTTGAGCTTGAACTCCGTGAGTTCCGCAAATATGCAATTCTTGACGGGACGTTCCTTATTCAGACAATGGCGCAGGCTTCAAACGCTTGGCTTATCGTATGGGACGATGAAATAAAGGGCTATGTTACCCCCGAGGCTGTGACGGTTTCCCGTGAGGAGCGTGACGAAATATTTGAAAAGCTGCCGCTTGATGCTGATGAAAAGGCTTATTTTGCAGACTTTAATATTTGTATTATAGGCAATTATTTCTACTCACTGTATAACACCAAACAATACGGCAAAACCTTTATAAAGGACGAAAACGGCGAATTCCAAAGCTTTGACGGGCTGAACGGCTATGCTGTAAATGAACGCATAATGTGTTACAATGACCCGTTCGAGATACCTTTTGCAAAAGAGCTTGACTATGAAAAAATAATTGAAAAGGCAAAGGAGAACTAAAATGCTGACATATATTGATTCACACGCACATTATGATGATGAGCAGTTCGATGCTGACCGTGACGAACTGCTCCCGAGGCTTCACGAAAACGGCGTTCGGAATATCATAAACATCGGCTGTTCAATGGAACGTTCGGAGTTTTCCGTTGAGCTTGCGAAGAAGTATCCGTTCGTCTATGCGGCAGTAGGGATACACCCCGAGGACGCTTCGGGTGCGCCGAGTGATTACCTTGAAAAGATCCGCAGGCTTGCGGAGTATGAAAAAGTCGTTGCTATCGGTGAGATAGGTCTTGACTATCATTTTGAGGGTTATGACCGTGAGATGCAGATGCGCTTTTTTGAGGAGCAGCTTGACCTTGCGAAAGAAATGGACTTGCCCGTAGTTATCCATTCCCGTGATGCGACCGAGGACACGATGGATATTCTCGGCAAAAGGGGAGAGGTGAAAGGCGTTATGCACTGCTTTTCGGGTTCGGCAGAAACGGCAAAGCAGGTGCTGAAGCTCGGAATGAACATAAGCTTCACGGGCGTTCTCACATTTAAAAATGCACGGAAAGCGATCGAAGCACTTAAAGTAACACCGCTCGACAGGCTTCTGCTCGAAACCGACTGCCCCTATATGGCGCCCGAGCCGAACAGAGGAAAACGCTGCGACAGCGGTATGATAGTGAATGTTATCGGCAAGATCGCCGAGGTCAAGGGCATTTCGCCCGAAGAAGTTGCGGAGCAGACTTTGAAAAACACGCTCAGGCTGTTTTCGGGGATAAAATAAAAAATGCTTATGACATTTGGCACTCCGATAGACGGTCGCTCCCGAACTGAATGATCAAAAGAAACAACCGTTAAGTTGGTAGCTTGAGCGGTTCTTTCTTTTTGCTGCTAAAAAAGTACTATAAATCAACAGACCTGTTTTCATAGGAAAAATCCTTGAAAACAGGTCTGTTCGTTTGTATTGTAACGCCTTGCGGTGCGGGACGGATCCGCCCCTACACAATTATGTGTTTTCCGGTGAATTTACGGAGCATAAATAATTCCGAATTTTACTTTATTGCCTTAAATGCTTCTTCAAGGTCGAAGAGGATATCATCAATGTGTTCTGTACCGATCGAAAGTCTGATAGTATTCTTCCTGATGCCCTGCTCGATAAGTTCTTCATCGTTGAGCTGGGAGTGTGTTGTTGATGCAGGGTGGATAGCAAGGCTCTTTACGTCTGCAACATTTGCAAGGAGTGAGAATACCTTGAGGTTATCGATGAACTTCTTGGCATCTTCTTCTGTACCCTTGATCTCGAATGTGAAGATAGAGCCGCCGCCGTTCGGGAAGTATTTGTTGTAGAGTTCCTTCTGCTTGCCTGTTGCAAGGGACGGGTGATTTACCTTTTCTACCTGTGGGTGATCGTTGAGGAACTTAACTACCTTGAGTGCGTTCTCAACGTGACGTTCAACTCGGAGGGAGAGTGTTTCAAGACCCTGGAGGAAGAGGAACGCATGGAAAGGTGAAATTGTTGCACCTGTATCACGGAGAAGGATTGCTCTGATCTTTGTTACGAAAGCCGCTGCGCCGACTGCCTTTGTGAAGCTGATGCCGTGATAGCTTGGGTTCGGTTCTGTGAGGGACGGGAACTTTCCGCTTGCCTCCCAGTCAAACTTGCCGCTGTCAACGATAACGCCGCCGATAGCAGTACCGTGTCCGCCGATGAACTTTGTTGCGGAGTGGATAACGATGTCTGCGCCGTAATCGAAAGGTCTTACGAGGAAAGGTGTAGCGAATGTGCTGTCAACAACAAGAGGGATCTTGTGCTTGTGAGCAATTTCTGCAACCTTTTCAATGTCGATAAGGTTCGAGTTAGGGTTGCCGAGAGTTTCAATGTAGAGTGCCTTTGTGTTGTCCTGAATTGCCTTTTCAAAGTTGTCTTCATCATCGGGATCAACGAATGTTGTTGTGATGCCGTATTCGGGAAGTGTGTGTGCGAGGAGGTTGTAAGTACCGCCGTAGATAGTGTTTGCTGCTACGATGTGGTCGCCTGCCTGAGCAAGGTTCTGGATCGTGTATGTAACTGCTGCTGCGCCCGATGCAACTGCGAGAGCTGCAACGCCGCCTTCAAGAGCAGCTATTCTCTGCTCGAAGATATCCTGAGTCGGGTTTGTAAGTCTGCCGTAGATGTTGCCTGCATCACGAAGACCGAATCTGTCGGCAGCGTGTTCGGAGTTATGGAAAACGTATGAAGATGTGAGGTAGATAGGAACTGCTCTTGCGTCGGTTGCGGGGTCTGCTTCTTCCTGTCCAACGTGAAGCTGAAGTGTTTCAAACTTAAGATTTCTTTCTTTTAATGTGCTCATTGTAATTTCTCCTTATAATATAACAGATTGTATTTTTTAACGAATGATCTTGATAAGAAAAATTATCAGCGGCACATTCGGAATATCACTTTTATACTTTTAGATGAAGCAAACATTGTTTTGTTCTCTCTTTCTTTAAACCTATATGTTATGTAGGCTTTGACTATGGTTATATAATATCATATAAAAACTATCTTGTCAATAGGTTTTATATAATTTGTATGTTTTTACAATTAAAACCTTAATTTATGTATGGTTTTGCATAATTTTCATAAAATTTGCTGCGCAGGCTTGGCTTTAGCGGCTTTTTTACGCTAAAAACCTTGATTTATAGCAAAAAAAGAGGTAAAATATATAGGTTTGATGAAAAGGAGTATGAAAAAATGACAGAAACAGTGAAAAACAACCCTCTGGGCAGCGAACCCGTAAAAAAACTGATGATAAAATTCTCGATTCCGAGCATAGTCGCAATGCTCGTCGGCGCACTCTATAATATAGTAGACCAGCTTTTTATAGGAAATTCGGTCGGACAGCTCGGCAACGCCGCAACGAATATCGCATTTCCTTTTTCGACCTCCTGCATCGCAGTTGCATTGCTTTTCGGTATCGGCGGTGCATCCTGCTTCAACCTTTCAATGGGCAGAGGTGAAAAAGACAAAGCTCCGTACTTCATCGGAAACGCCCTTGTTATGCTTACAATGATCGGCATCGTGATAATGCTCATATCGGAGATATTTCTCGAACCGCTTCTTAAACTGTTCGGCTCGCCTGACGATGTTCTCTCCTATGCCGTTGAGTATGTGAAAATAGTTGCACTCGGTTTCCCGTTCCTTATCCTTACAACGGGCGGAAGCCACCTTATCCGTGCGGACGGCAGCCCGAATTTTTCAATGGCTTGCAACCTCATCGGTGCGATACTCAATACAATACTCGATGCGGTTTTCGTCCTCAAACTTGATATGGGTATGACGGGTGCAGCACTCGCAACGGTTATCGGTCAGGTCGTTTCGGCAGTGATCGCAGTGGTGTATCTTTTCCACTTCAAAACAGTACCGCTCAAAAAAGAACACTTCAAGCCAAACTTCACATATATCTCCCGAACAGCTTCGATCGGAATGGCTTCGTTCATAAATCAGCTCGCAATAATGGTAGTGCAGATAGTCCTCAACAATTCGCTCAAAGCTTACGGCGAAACTTCGATATACGGCGCATCTATCCCTATCGCCTGCGCAGGCATCGCAATGAAGGTCAACCAGATAATGTTCTCGGTCGTGATAGGACTTGCCCAGGGCACACAGCCTATCGAAAGCTTCAACTACGGCGCAAAGCAGTATAAGCGGGTAAAAAGCGCATTTATGCTCGCACTCACAGTCGCTGCGATATTTTCACTCTGCTGCTTTGCATTGTTCCAGCTCTTCCCGAGAGAGATAATGGAAATGTTCGGTGACGGCTCGGAAGAATACTTCGAGTTCGGCGAGAAAATGTTCAGGATATTCCTCTTCTTCACATGGCTCAACTGTATGCAGCCGATATCGACAACGTTCTTCACCTCGATAGGCAAGCCGATAAAGGGCGCATTTCTCTCACTCACAAGACAGTTTCTGTTCTTTATCCCGTTCCTTATCATTCTGCCGATAAAAATGGGCATAGACGGAATCGTCTATGCAGGACCGTGTGCAGATCTGCTTTCGGAAATAGTTTCCGTGATAATGGCGGCGCACGAATTCGGCAATATGAAAAAGCTTGAAAAAGAAAATATATGAGAAAAAGCGGTGGATATTTGTCCACCCTTTTTATTAAGGAAACTCAAAATGTCAGATTTCATCTATTCCGATACAAATAAACATTACCATACCCAGAGCTGCTATCTCAAAAAACGTTTTGGCAGAAAGACCGTTAAAGTTTCGCTCAACGGAAATTTCACCTGCCCGAACCGTGACGGAACAAAGGGTGTTGGCGGCTGTACATTCTGCTCTGCATCGGGCAGCGGTGACTTCGGCGGCGACCCGAGCGTTCCCATTGAAGTACAGTTTGACGAGGTTCGTTCAAAGCTTATCAAAAAATGGGGAGAACCGCTTTATATCCCGTATTTTCAGGCGAACACGAACACCTACGGCAGTATTGAGAGGCTTCGCTGTCTGTTTGAAAAGGCTCTGACTCTGCCAAACGCTGTCGGACTTGCCGTTTCGACCCGTCCCGACTGTATTTCCGATGAGGCTGCCGATTATCTCGAAGAACTGTCGAAAAGGACATACCTTGTTGTCGAGCTTGGTTTGCAGACTATCCATGACAAAACAGCCGAGCGTCTGAACCGCTGTCACAGCTATGCCGATTTTCTCCGGGGATATGAGATGCTTGCTTCGAGGGGGATAAACGTCTGTGTTCACATTATTGACGGTCTGCCCGATGAGAGCCGTGAAATGATGCTCGAAACTGCAAATGCTGCGGCTTTGCTTCGTCCTCACGCATTAAAGATCCATATGCTCCACATAATAAAAGGAACAAAGCTTGCCGAGGAATATGAGAACACGCCTTTTCCCCTGCTTTCCGCCGAAGAATACGCCTCACTCGTCTGCGACCAGATAGAAATGATGCCGCCCGAAACTATTATCGAGCGCATAACGGGGGACGGTGCAAGGTCTGACCTCATTGCGCCGAGGTGGACGCTTGACAAAAAGCGTGTTATGAACAGCATCGACCTTGAATTCGCCCGCAGGGGAACATTTCAGGGTGATAAATTTTCACTGTGAGAATATATTAACACAATGAAGTAAAAATGGCGCAAATGCGTTGTTTTCGGGCATTTTTTGCATTTGATTAGCATCGTATAACAGCTTGCACAAAAAATTCCGTCACCCGTGGACAAAATTCTACACCCAATTTAACAAAAATGCACTTGACCTAATCTCTATAAAGTAGTAAACTAAATAAAATATATAAATAATACTAGAGCGTGTCTGAAAACAAAAAGTTGCACAAAAAGCACTCGAATGGTA
>URTF01000070.1 GCA_900550695.1 uncultured Ruminococcus sp. | reverse complement strand
TGAACTTATTCTATCTGTCGATTTTGTCTATAGAACGATCGAGAATTAGTATAAATTATTATATTTTACCATATGGATTTAGCCAATCAATATTGACATTACAAACAAATAGTGATATAATATAATTGTAATACAAGCACATACATTTTATATACTTTGGAGGTGCTATTATGGCTAATAATCAGGTTTTGGTTCAGTTCCGTGTTGATAGTGACCTTAAAAATGAGGTCAGCGAAATATACAGCGCATTAGGTATGGATCTTCCCACAGCTTTCAGAATGTTTATGGTTCGCAGCAAGATGGTTCGTGGTATCCCATTTGAAACAGTTCTTCCCGAAAATACTGTTACAAGAGCGGAAGGACTTGCAGCTTTTGAGGAACTCAGAAAACAGGCATCAGATGTTCCGGAGATGTCTTTGGAAGAGATCAATGCTGAAATAGCTGAAGCCAGACAGAACAGGAGAAAATGATCGATACAGGTATCGCAACAGGAGATCAAAGGTATTATCCTGTAAGATATCTTATTATCACAGCACTTGACATATAAAATATACCCTTTACGAAATAATTATTGAGCAGACACCACCAGGAGTTGACTTATGGAGAAGTTAAATAATTTTCTGGCAAAAGCCATTCCCTTAGTTTTTATCACAGCGGCTTGCCTGAATTTAGTGTTTAATAATGAGTGGTTTGGCTATAACGGAAACATAATTCAAAATGCATTGACCTTTTTTGTGGGCGCTCCCATATATGTAAAGTTGTGCAGGGCGATACCGCAGAAAGCAACACCGCCCACCGCATCAAAGCTGCTTATCACGCTGGGCATTGATACGATCGTCTTTCTGACCGCAGGCGCAGTATCGATCATAACGGGACATCTGGAGGGCTGTATTCTGATTGCCCTTATAGCCGTTATGGCAGCATCATCGTTATATTTCTTATACTTGTTATACAAATGGAAGTATTATGGTCAGAGATGATATTTCCCGAAAACAAATCCCCCCGACCGCCCGTAAAAAGGCGGTCTTTTTTTGCCCGCAATGCAAAATCGGGCAGGAATTGCAACTTTTGCGAATTACCTATTGAAAAGCCGTAAATTCTGTTGTATAATATAATAGAATAAGTGCGGCACGAATTCTTGTGCCGCTTTTAACAATAAAATAAAGGATTTTTATTATGATAAAGACGATATTCGGCGCTGTGGTGAGGTATTTCCGCAAGTTGGACAAGGGTTTGTTCATTGCGGTGTGCGGTCTGTCGGCGCTTTCCGTGCTGATGATGTACACGCTCGTCACGAACGGCGTTACTTCAAAGGAAACAAGTATGTATAAGATACAGTTCATCGCCTCCTGTATGGGTGCTGCGATCGCACTGATAATGTCGGGGCTGGACTACCATTGGTTCACAAAGCTGTGGTTTTTGTATGCTCCGCTGTGTCTGGGTCTGACGATACTGACGTTCACCTCGCTCGGTTATCAGCCGCATGAGGGCGTTGACGACCGAGCCTGGATAGACCTCGGATTTACAACGATGCAGCCGTCCGAGTTCCTCAAAATTGCGTTTATAATGACATTTGCCGTGCATCTCGACAAGGTAAAGGACAACATCAACCACTTTCTGAATGTGGTGCTGCTGTGCGTTCACGGTGCAATACCCGTTCTGCTCGTTGTTTTGCAGGGTGATGACGGAACGGCTATTGTTTTCCTTATGATATTTGCTTTTATGATATTTGCCGCAGGACTTTCGTGGAAATATATCCTGCCCGTTCTTATAGCTGCACCGTTCGGGATCTGGTTTATATGGGAAAAGGTCATGCAGCCGCACCAGAAGAACCGTTTTCTCGTACTGTTTCAGGAAGATCCTATCAACGATCCGCAGTATTCCGATATTTTCTATCAGCAGTATTGGGGCAGGCTTGCGCTCGGTTCGGGACAGCTTTTCGGAAAAGGACTTCACGCTGATGAATATGTCCCCGTACCATATGTGCAGAATGATTTTATTTTCACATTCGTTGCGCAGTGTTTCGGTTTTATCGGCTGTATAGCACTCGTTGCAGTGCTGGCTTACGTCTGCCTTAAAATTGTCGCAGACGGAACTATTGCCAAGGACGAGCTTGGAAGAAACATCTGCATCGGTGTTTTTGCGATGATATTCGTCCACTGCATACTCAATATAGGAATGGTGCTCGTTGTAATGCCGGTTATCGGCGTTCCGCTCCCGTTCATAAGTCAGGGCGGTACTTCGATGATAAGTATGTTCATCAGCATCGGCTTGGTAATGAGCGTTTACTCCCATTCGGAGAAAAATTACCGAGTGTTCTATGATGCGAATTAAAGCGTTAATCCAATAAACCGAAGATTGTCTACTTTTTAGAAAATCAAGCAGGCAAACGATCTCAATCGTTTAAGCTGTTTTGCGGTCTGTACCGTTATTTTGGTACAGACCGCTATTGTTTTCTCTGTTAATGTTTTGTACATAGTTTTCCCGTATAAAAGACAGACTAAGTTTATTATTTACCCTTTTAAAAAATCAAATATAAAGCTTATAATACACAAAGACGCTGATAACGATTTACAGGAGTTTTCAGTAAGCAATAGGATTTTTGAACGGTTGAAGGGAGGCTGTTCCGGTGTTCCAGATCAAATGGATATGGGAA
The DNA here is from genome assembly GCA_900550695.1 of uncultured Ruminococcus sp. Classification (GTDB taxonomy): domain Bacteria; phylum Bacillota; class Clostridia; order Oscillospirales; family Ruminococcaceae; genus UMGS363. The sequence continues at coordinate 7,715 of URTF01000070.1, read as the reverse complement.
AATTTAAAGGGTTACCGAAAACGGTATATCCTTGCGCTCTGCATTACGGTAGTGTGTCAGATAATGTACATACTCAACCCGACCTTTGCGAGCAAGATAGTCGATATTTTCATCTACAATGACAACGCTGCAGAAAATCTCGAAACGAAGAAAAACCTGCTGATAGGACTTTGCTGCTGCATTGTCGGATTTACTCTTTTAAGAGCAATTTTACAGTTCACAACGAATATGCTCTTTGAGACCTGTTCTCAGGGTATGCTGTCAAAGATAAGAGGCTTCCTTTTCAAGAACGCCGAGTGTCAGGATATGTCATTCTACGACAAGCACTCAACGGGCGATCTTATGACAAGACTTTCGGGCGACCTTGATATGGTTCGTCACACTGTCGCATGGATAATCAAGACGTTTGTGGAAAGTATGGCGCTTTACATCACAACGGTGGTGTATTTCCTCTGCCTTGATCCGATACTTGCGGTAAGTCTTATCGCACTCACTCCGCTTATTTTCATCATCTCAAATATTTTCCGAGACAAGGTAGGTCCGAAGTATGTTGACCTCCGTGAAAGAATGTCGAAGCTCAACTCCTCGGCGGAGGAAAATATCGCAGGAAACCGAGTTATCCGTGCTTTCGCAAGAGAAGACTACGAAATAGAAAAATTCGGAAAGAAGAACAGCGAATATTCGGCTTCAAACAAGGACGCAGCTTTTACATGGCTCACGTTCTTTCCGTACATCGAAACGCTGGCGCAGGCACTTTCCGTTGTACTGCTCATCGTCGGCGGTATATTCGTTATAAACAGCAGGATCACAATGGGCGTTTACGTTGCGTTCAGCGGACTTATCTGGACGCTTTCCAATCCGATGAGAAATGTCGGTGCGCTCATCAATGACTTCCAGCATTTTCTCGCTTCGGCAAATAAAATAATCGAAGTTTACTACTCACGTCCGCTCATCACCGACCGTGCAGATGCAGTTGAAACAAACGGCAGACTTAACGGCGAGATCGAGTTCCGTGACGTAAGCTTCGGCTATGACGAGGGAAAAGAGGTTCTTTCCCACGTCAGCTTCAAGATAAACGCAGGCGAAACTGTCGCAATTATGGGTGAAACGGGTTCGGGCAAAACAAGCCTTATCAACCTTATCCCAAGATGCTATGATGCGACCTCGGGCGAAGTTCTCGTTGACGGCGTGAATGTCCGTTACCGCAAGCTTCACGACCTGCGAAAGAACATCGGCGTTGCGATGCAGGACGTTCTGCTCTGGTCGGATACGATCGAGGGAAACATTGCTTTCTACGACTCCGATATGTCGCTTGACGAAGTAAAAAAATATGCAAAGCTCGCCGATGCGGACGAGTTCGCATCAAAGCTTTCGGAGGGCTATGATACGATAGTCGGTGAAAGAGGCGTCGGTCTTTCGGGCGGTCAGAAGCAGAGAATTTCCCTCGCAAGAGCGCTTGCAATGCAGCCTGCTATCCTTATCCTCGATGATACGACATCGGCAGTCGATACCGAGACCGAACGCCAGATACAGCACAATCTTAAAAACCTCGATTTCAACTGCACAAAGCTTATCATTGCGCAGAGAACCTCTTCCGCAAAGAATGCTGACAGAATTATGATAATCAAGGACGGAAAAGTCGCACAGTTCGGCACTCACGATGAGCTTATGCAGGACAAAAACGGCTATTACTACGAAATTTACACGCTCCAGAACGGTGACGAAAAGGAGGCGGTTTAAATGGCAAGAAACAAATTCGACGTTGATGAAACTCTTGAGACCCCTTTTGACTTCCGACATCTCAAACGCGCGCTCGTCTATGTAAAAAAATATCGGAAAAAGATGATACTGGCGCTGTCGCTCTCCGCAGCATCGGTCATAATCGGACTTTTTTCGCCCGTTATCACGCAGTATGCACTCGATAATTCTATTCCGAACAAGGATATCCCACAGCTTATCTTAATGGCTGTCCTGCTCACGATAACTATCATCGTCAGCGTAATTTTTGCAACGATACGTTCAAGGATAATGACCGCAGTCGGTCAGGATATCATCTTTGATATAAGAACCGACCTTTTCGAGCATCTCCAAAGGCTCTCGTTCGAGTATTACGACAGCCGTCCGCACGGAAAAATTCTCGTTCGTGTCATCAACTATGTAAACAGCGTTTCGGACATCCTTTCCAACGGAATAATCAACTTCGTGCTGGAAATTTTCAACCTTGTGTTCATCGTTATCTTTATGTTCATAATGCACTGGCAGATGGCTCTTGTTATAATGACGGGCGTTCCGCTGCTTGCGCTTATCATCGGACTTATAAAAAAGCGTCAGCGCAAAGCTTGGCAGGAAGTAAACAATAAAAGCTCCAACCTCAACGCATATCTCCACGAGGGTCTTGTCGGTGCAAAGGTAACACAGCTTTTCGTTCGTGAAGAAGAAAACGCCGAGATCTATCAGGGACTTTCCGAAGCCTACCGTGAAAAGTGGATGAAAGCCGTTACATACAATAACCTTTTGTGGCCGTCTGTCGATACCATTTCGGCTGTAATTTCGGCGGCGATATATTTCTGCGGTCTGCTTGTGATAGGCCCTGCGAATATCTCGCTCGGTACTATCGTCGCAATGGGCGGCTATGCTTCACGTTTCTGGCAGCCAATAATGAACCTCTCCAACCTTTTCAACAACTTCGTCAACGGCGTTTCCTACCTCGAAAGAATCTTTGAAACAATGGACGAACCCGTCACCGTCAAGGATAAGGAAAACGCATCGGAAATGCCCGAGATAAAAGGCAATGTCAAGTTCGATAAGGTCTGCTTCTCCTATGACGAGAGCGCAGAGATTCTTCACGACCTTTCATTTGATATCAAAGCAGGCGAAAGCGTTGCTCTCGTTGGTCCTACCGGCGCAGGCAAGACGACTATCGTAAACCTTATCTCACGTTTCTACGATACAACGGGCGGCAGAGTGCTGATAGACGGTCACGATATCTCCGAAGTCACCTTAAAGTCGCTCCGTTCGCAGATGGGCATAATGCTTCAGGACAGCGTAATTTTCAGCGGCACGGTCGAGGATAATATCCGCTATGGCAAGCTTGATGCGACCTCGGACGAAATAAAGCGTGCAATAAAGACTGTCCGTGCAGAGGATTTCATCGAAAATATGGGAGGACTTTCCGCACCGATAATCGAACGAGGCGCTTCACTTTCGCAGGGTCAAAGACAGCTCATCGCATTCGCAAGAACGCTTCTCAGCGACCCGAAAATACTTATCCTCGATGAAGCTACTTCTGCGATAGACGCAAAAACGGAAAAGCTTCTGCAGGATGGACTTGATATGCTTTTAAAGGGCAGGACATCGTTTATCATTGCGCACAGACTTTCAACGATAAGAAACTGCGACAAGATAATGTATGTTTCCAACAAGGGCATAACCGAATGCGGAACGCATGACGAGCTTATTGCGAAAAAGGGCGATTATTACAAGCTTTATCAGGCATCGCTCTCAGCTTGAATTTAACTCTCAAATTGATTTTGAGCAAAATAATATAAGCAAAAACGGTGCGGTCAATATTTTCAAATATTGACCGCACCGTTTTGTTTTTGGATTGCCCAGCAAAACAAGAGGAGCCTTATAAATCCCTTAAAAATCGGGTACTCCGAATACCCGATTTTTTCATCATCAAAAACTGAAACGTATCTCAACGCCCTTTTCATTTGAAAGAAAAATCTTGTCGATCATCAGCATAGCAAGCTGATTTTTTTCTTCAACGGAAAGCTCGTTCCATCTGTTCAACGGCTCTATCAAAGGCTTTGTGTTCACCTTTTTGATTTTGCGCTCCATAAGCATAAGGCTTTTTTCATACTCCATTTTGTTGCTGTGGAGTACCTTTATCCTGTCCTGTATGTACTCGAAAAGCACCTCATCGGCATCAGCCAGCTTCTCCATCAGCTTTGCGGTTTCGCTGTCAATTTTGAGGATTTCCGCCTTGAGCCTGTCCTCCTCAGTTGAGGGCTTGCTTTCATTTTTCTTGGAAACCTCAAATTCCTCAATATGTGCTTTCATTGCCGTATAAACAGACTGCTCAACGTCCTTGACTTTCAGCTTTATCCTGCTTGATTCGCAACCTCTTACACTGTTATATCCGCTGCAAGTGAAATAAATCCAACTATTTCCCGACTTAGGATTGCAAGTGTAGTCAACCTTTACAGCGTGACCGCAATATCCGCATCTTATCATTCCTGCAAGCCACGAACGAAGCACCTTACCCTTTCTTAAAGGTATCTGATGACGTGAGAATTTTTCCTGCACCGTAAGCCAAACATCGGCATCAACAAGTCCCTCGTGATAACCGACTTTAACATATCTGTCGGTCTTGCTCCTGTAATTGTGCCAGAACAGTCCGTGCTTTCCGTCAAATGCGTCCACATCATCAATTATGCGGTAATTGTTTTTCAACAGATACTCATACACATTCTTATCTGCCCTTACATAAAGCGGATTCTTCAGGACAGCGGCAATATTGCAGGCATCAAACCCTCTTGTAACAGTTCCGTCACCGTGAGGAGCTTCCATCGGAAGATGATTTTCGTTTATGTACATTATCACATCACGGAGCGATGCATCGGGATCCGAATACACATCATACATCGCCCTGACGGTAACAGCGGAATCGTAAGGAACAAGTACGGAGCCTGTCTTTCCGTTTATGGTCTGCCTCGAACTCTGATAACCGAAATATACAACACCGCCCTGATAAAAGCCTGTTTCCTGTGCTTTGGTGTCATAGGAATCCTTAACTCTCGCAGCTATTGCTTCACGCTCAAATTCGGCAAAATTCAGAAGGTTGTTACGCATCATTCTGCCCTCTTTGGTGTCCGTATTGAACGGCTCGCAAAGAGAAACAACGCTCACTCCCAGTTTGTCAAGCTCATCGGTGATGTTCAGATATTCACGCATATTACGACTGAATCGGTCGTACTTTTTCACCACAATTTTGGAAACAAGTCCCTCTCTGCAATCCTCGAACATCTGCCTGAATGCAGGTCTGTGCTTTATGTCCTTACCAGACTTTCCGTCTTCCTCGTAAACCTTGTAAAAAGCATCCTCCCCTACAAATTTGATACAGTCCGCTATCTGAGCAGGAATGGAAAGAGAATTATTGCCCTTTTCCTTGTCGCTGACGGAACGGCGAACATAGATCGCTATATACTTATTCATAATAAATTACCTCCGAAATAGTTTATAAATTTTCAGAGGCGATTTTACGTTATAATCATTATAACATATTCGCCCCTGAATTTCAACACTTTAAAGCGATATCTACAAATTTATTTATGCTGTTTTCTCGGATTCGAGCTTGTCCGATTTATCAATTCTCTTATCGGCAGCAACAAGAATATCATATATCTGATTGATCTTATTCTGCTTGAAACTCTCGCTCACATCTTCGGGAATGTGAGAAGTGACTTTTATACCGTTAACGGTACGCTCGATTATTCTTTCTTTCATTGGCGTTTCGCTCCTTTCGGTTTTTCTTTTGTTCTTAAAATAGAATTGCTTTTAGATTGGTGAGGTAAAAACCTCGGTTCTCCTGTGAGAATAAAAATTTTTTTTAGCGGTTCTTGACGGGTTCTGTTTTATGCCGTATAATCAGCAGGGCGAAACCTCCTGCAACTGCGGAATTGCTTTTGAGTTGGTTTCGGCAGCGAAAAACAACGGCATAAAACAGGTTCGGTCAAGAAATTGCGTAGCAATAGCGATGGTAACCTTCGGTTACCCAAAAAATATTTTTATTCGGGCTAACGTCAGCGGCAATAAGTATCCTTATTCCGCCGTGCTTCTCTTTCTCTCATCTCCTTTTCCATTCTCCTCTGTTCCATAATGAGCCTACGCTGTTCTTCACGTTCCTCGATGAAATCAAGCTCGGCATTTCTTTCTGCTGTGGGTTCAGGCTCGGCTTTGTATGTACCGTCCTTCTGCAATTCTTTTCCTTCGTGATACATTTCTATCTGTGTGCGAAGTTCTTCCCGTTCCCTGATTCTGTCATAATCGGTTTTCAGAAATTCTTTCAAATAATCCGATGCGTTCTCAGCTGCTGCACGCATTCTTGAAGCTCTGCCCATTTCCTCGGCAAGACTGTCAAGCTGTGAAATATCTCTTTCAAGCTTCATTTTCAATTCCGCCAACCAGCCTTTTTGGTGAGTATCCCAACCACCGATACCGCCGCTTGCAACAAGCTTCCAGTGAAGCTCATCCAGCCGTTTCTGCTGTGCTTCATCTCTGTTTTCAATTTTGAGCAGACGAGCATATTCATCTCCAAGATAATTCAGCACTTTCAGCTGCTGCTTTTTCTCCTCACATTTGAAATACTTGTTCATAGCAACATCTTCCATTCTGTTTGCAGTTTTCAAAACCTTTTCCATATCGTCAAGGGAATGAATATGATTGTTGTGAACGAAATTCAGAACATCGACTGTTCTTTGAAGATCTGCATATAACGGATAATTTCTTTCGGGAGCACGATAAACCTCGTACTGCTTTTCACGAATGCCGACAGCGATTTCAACTTGAAAGCCGATAAATGCACTTATCTTTCTTCCCACAAATTCATTCTGCTTGTTGTTTATTCTCTGAATAAGCATCTGATACGAATACCCGAATCCAAGCTTTGCAATGCAGCAGCCGTATTTCACGCCTTTCGGTTTTGCAATAAGTCTGCTTTCATTGGTAAACGTATAGCCGCACTCTTTCATTTTTTCGATAAGTGAATAAATGTCTGTAACATCATCACTGTGTATAAGCCTGTCAATGGTATCAGCCATCTTGACCTTCCACGGATATCCCTTTTTCCTTGCATCATGTTCTTTATAGCTGATAGTGCTTTTCTTTCTCGGATTTCTGATAATGTCAAATCCGTGTTCCAGACAAATTTCATCGGAACGCTTTCTGACAAATTCCAAAGATTTTCTGTTGCTGTACCAGCGTATCCCGTCAAGATCATAAGGACAGACAGCAATATGATTATGGCAATGATCTGTGTTGCTGTGGGTACTGACAATTATCGGTCTGTTCTCACCGAAAACTTTTTTCGCCCATTCAACACCTATGCGATGTGCTTCTTCGGGAGAAACGCTCGAATCAAAAGACTGCGTATATGAATGAATACAGATATGCCGTTTTCCGCTTTTCTTTGATAACTCGCAATCATCAAATTTTTCGGAATTGTACTTTTCAAAAATTTCTTTGAAATTGTCATAAGCCGTTTCAAGATCATCGCCGCAGCAGATGCCTGTGACATATTTCATTTTCTCATTTTTCTCGGGATTCAGAATGTACTTCAGATGTGCTTTCGGAGTTGTATGTATTGCCGTGTGCTTAACATAAGCCACATTACAGCACCTCATAGGAAAGCGGTTTAAGATGCTCGGCAATGCTTCTGTTCATTTCGTTAAGCTGCTTTTGCAGCTCCCTGACATCGGACAAATACACCGACTTGTTTGAATTTGCCACCATAGCGATCTGGTTGATGTTGGTTCCGATACGCCTGAGATCGGAACGAAGTCCGTAAATATCGGCGGTGTTGTAAAGCACCACCTGACTTTTCACGGCGGACGTTCTCAAAAATCTGCTGACGTTCATTCCTGCGGCAGTGGCTTTTCGTCTGATCTCAGCCGCTTCTTCCTCTGTCGCTCGGAATTTCATTACAATGTTTCTGT
>URTF01000069.1 GCA_900550695.1 uncultured Ruminococcus sp. | reverse complement strand
TTTATATTGGATTTCGGCGCAGATTTTTTCCTGTATTTTATTGGTGTTTAGTATTGTTGTCATAGTAATACCCATAAATTATAGCATATTGCAGGAATTATTTCAAGAGGTCAGAATTAATTATGTAAGGTGGGTAAAAAAAATCCCACCTTGAAAAAATAAATGGGTCATCTATTGCTTTTTGTGTCCAATATGATATAATGAGAATACAGACATTTTTGTCTGACAAAATGACTGTAAAGGGGCAAAAATATGAGCTTACAAGTTGAAAATACAAACGCTAAGATAATTACACCAGCCAAAGGGAAAAATCCACGCACACTCTATGAACACCAGATAGATGCAATGCAGGCTTTGGACAAGCTTAATTCCAAGCCTGACTTTAAAACTCTTCTTGTATTGCCCACGGGCGGCGGAAAAACCCTGACAGCCGCATACTGGCTTCTGAAAAATGCGATCGACAAGGATAAAAAGATACTTTGGATCGCACACAGACACTTACTGCTTGAACAGGCTGCCGAGGCATTTTCCCTCAACGCCTACACTGATATTATGATAAACAATACTTCGTTCAGCTACCGCATAATTTCAGGAATTCACGATAAGCCAATACATATAAAAAAATCGGACAATATCCTTTTTACAAGCAAAGACAGCCTTATCCGAAATCTTGATCTTCTTGATGATTGGCTGAAAAATGAAGAAATATATCTTGTTATCGATGAAGCTCATCACGCAGTCGCAAAATCGTACAGAAAGATCATCGATCACGTTTTTAAAAAGGCAGCAAGCGCTAAACTTCTCGGACTCACAGCAACGCCTTTCCGAACATCGGAAGAAGAAGCAGGGGCTCTAAAGCAGATCTTTACAGATGACATTGTTTATAAAACAGATCTTGATACGCTTATCAAAAAAGAGATCCTTGCAAAACCGGTATGTCAGGAATTTAACACGGATATCCTTCTTGGAGGTCAGCTTGGACTTAAAGCTATTAAAAATATTGAAAACCTTGATATTATCCCAGAGGAACTCGCTGAAGAGATCGCAAACAACAGTGAACGTAATAAATTCATTGTCAACAAATACTTTGAGAACTATAAAACCTATGGTCCGACAATAGTTTTTGCACTCAATCAGAATCACGCTATCGCTCTTAATGCACTTTTTAATGAACAGGGCAAAAAATACGGAATAAGGTCCGATTATATAATCTCTTCCGTTCGTGATATGATTACAGGCGTCACGATCTCGACCGAAGAAAACAATAAAAAAATTGAAAGCTATCGCAACAATGAAATACAGGTGCTTATTAACGTAAATATTCTCACCGAGGGTACAGATCTTCCCAAGACACATTCTGTATTTCTCACACGCCCGACTGTTTCGACCGTTCTTATGACGCAGATGGTCGGCAGAGCTCTTCGCGGCGAACGTGCAGGCGGCACAAAAGAAGCCTACATTGTCAGCTTTATCGATAACTGGAATAGTAGGATAGCTTGGGTCAACCCCGAAACGCTCACCGAGGGCAGTTATGTTCGTGGTGACAGCGAAACAAAACGCAAAGCGCACGAAATGCGAATGATCGCCATTGCAAAGCTTGAAGAATTCGCACTTATCGCCGATACTGCGGTAGACACTTCCCGGCTTGAAGGTATTCCGGCTATTGAACGCATTCCTCTTGGAATGTACACATTTTCATTTATTGATTCCATTGATGAGCAAAGTATGGAGCGTTATCATCAGATACTTGTATACAACAGCACAAAAAACGCATACGATGAGCTTATCAAGGCTCTCCCATATCTTTTTGAAGATCACAATATCACAGAGGAGGTCATTCCCGAAGAAAAGCTTCGTGAACTTACCGAAATATGCAGGGAGAGCTATTTTGATGACAATATGATCCCCGCATACAATCCCAAGGATATTGAATATCTTCTCAAATTCTATGCACAGAAAGAAACAGAACCCCTTTTCATCACTTTTGACGAGATCGACAGAAAGAAGCTTGACCTGTCCGTTATTGCAAAAGAGATCTACGACAAAGATATGCGCAGAAGCGAAGAAGCCGAATACATAAAGGGTCTTTGGGAAGAAAACGGAAGCATCTTCCCGATCTACTATTCAAATATTTATTTCTTCAAAAAAATGATACAGGTCGAACTCGACAAGCTTTCGGGCGATATCCCGACGATCCCGCTCAAACCTGAAACAGCAGCAGAAAAACGTAAGATCGAAGAACTTCCGCTTCAGAAGATCATCGACAAATACCCAGCATACGGAATCGGTCTGAGAGATACAATATTTGAAAGATCTAAAGACAAGGACGGTTTTTATGTTTGTGCAAACTGCGGCTTTAAATCAAAAACGCACGAATTTTTGCAGATAGATCATATAAAACCTTTATCAAAGGGTGGACTTACAACAGCTGATAATCTCCAGGTTTTATGCCGCAGATGCAACGCACAGAAAGGTGACAAGGAATGATAGACTATAAAATAACCCCCCTTGATATTGCAAACTATATTATTCTCGGTGATATGAAATTATCACAGCAGAATGAAGTTATCACCACAATGTTCAATGAGTACAGAGCCGACCTTTCCGACTCTTCCTGTCAGGATCTCAAAACATTTAGACGCACAGTAATGGGCTATCTCACCAAATATGAACTTTCCGATGATGAACTCAACGCAGCAAGCCTTATCCTCGGTGAAGCAGCGAGCAGAAATGAACTTGATCTTGATGACGAAAATGATATGTGCGATGCTTTTGCAAAATATTTCAAAATCATAAAGCTCCAGATAATTTTTTCGCCCAAGCAAAGCAAATACCTCAAACAGAGAACTATTCTCCGTGAGTTTGGCTATCAGCGCCGCACTCCAAAGCTGATAAAAAACATCTCTGATACCCTTGAAGCACTCAACATAGAAACCTACTTAAAAGGTTATGAACAGTGCCGATTCTGTGATATAGAACTTGATGAAACTGTTATCTTGCGACTTCGTCCTGACTGGCACACACAGCTCATCAAAGGCAAACGTTCATAACATTTATGTGAATTTGCCGCACAAGATCGCAACATGCGACCTTGTGCGATATTTTTTATAAAAAGTAATATCCTGTCATAAATAAACCTCTTATAACCATTGACAAAACCGTGTTTTTGTTATATAATTTAAGAGTATATTAATATTTATATAGTATATCTATGGTCGTTCAGAATATTGATGCACGGGCAGGATCAAATTGACGCAATTACGCTGCCGTGAAAGGTTTTTTGGAAGTCCAAATGAATTTAAAGGTGGAATGTCTATAATGGGTATGTTTGACGGTCTTTTTGGCAGCTACAGTAAGCGTGAGCTTGCTAAGATAGAACCTATTAAGAATAAAGTCCTTGCGCTTGAAGATGATTATGCCGCAATGTCGGAGGAAACTCTCAAGGCGCAGACTAATGTTTTCAAAGAGCGTATCGCTAACGGCGAAACAGTTGACGATATCCTCCCCGAGGCTCTTGCAACAGTCCGTGAGGCTGCTTGGCGTGTCCTCGGAAAGAAGCCTTACCCCGTTCAGATCATCGGTGCTATCGTTCTTACTCAGGGACGTATCGCCGAAATGAAAACGGGTGAAGGTAAGACCCTCGTTGCCTGCTGCGCAGCTTATCTTAATGCGCTCCCCGGCAACGGCGTTCATGTCGTTACGGTAAACGACTACCTCGCTAAATATCAGTCCGAAGAAATGGGAAAGGTCTTCCGCTACCTCGGACTTACTATCGGCTGTATCCTCCACGACCTCAACAATGACGAGCGCCGTGCGGCTTACAACTGCGATATCACTTACGGTACGAACAACGAATTCGGCTTTGACTATCTCCGTGACAACATGGTCATTTATATGAAGGAAAAGGTTCAGCGAGGTCACGCTTTCGCTATCGTCGATGAAGTTGACTCGATCCTCATCGATGAAGCAAGAACCCCTCTTATCATCAGCGGCAGAGGCGACAAGTCCACCGAGCTTTACACCAAAGCCGACAAATTCGCCAAGACGCTCAAGCCTTACACCGTTGTTGAAATGGACGATAAGGTCGATCAGGAAGAAAATTCCGAAAACTGCGACTATATCATCGATGAAAAGGCAAAGACAGCCACTATCACCCGTCAGGGCGTTAAGAAAGCCGAAAAATACTTCGGCGTTGTGAACCTTTTCGATGCCGAGAATTCAACTCTTCTCCACCATGTCAATCAGGCTCTTAAAGCCAACGGCTGTATGAAGAACGATATCGACTACGTTGTCAAGGACGGCGAGGTTATCATTGTTGACGAATTCACGGGTCGTCTTATGATGGGTCGTCGTTTCAATGACGGTCTTCATCAGGCTATCGAAGCAAAGGAAGGCGTTAAGGTCGCTCACGAGTCCAAGACTCTCGCAAGCATTACTTTCCAGAACTACTTCCGTCTTTACAACAAGCTCTCCGGTATGACCGGTACTGCTATCACAGAGCAGGAAGAATTCAAGGAAATTTACAAGCTCGACGTTGTTGAGATACCCACAAACCGTCCCGTTCAGAGAATCGACCACCCCGACGTTATCTTCAAGACAGAGAACGGCAAGTTCAAAGCCGCTATCCGCCAGATCGAAGAATGTCACGCAAAGGGTCAGCCTGTTCTTGTCGGTACGATCTCTATCGAAAAATCCGAAAAGCTCTCCGCTATGCTCAAGCGTGCAGGCATCAAGCACAATGTCCTCAACGCAAAGCAGCATGAAAAGGAAGCCGAGATCGTTGCTCAGGCAGGTCAGTTCGGTGCAGTTACCATTGCAACGAACATGGCAGGACGAGGAACTGATATTATCCTCGGCGGTAACGCTGAATTCCTTGCAAAGGCTGAAATGAAAAAGCGGGGCATGGAAGAGGAAGTTATCAGTGAGGCTGTAAGCTATGCCGACACTCAGGACGAGACCATTCTCGAAGCAAGAAAGGTCTACCGTGAGCTTTATGCAAAATATGATGCAGAGGTAAAGGAAAAGGCTGAAAAGGTCAAGGAAGCAGGCGGTCTTTATATCCTCGGTACGGAGCGTCACGAATCAAGACGTATCGACAATCAGCTCCGAGGCCGTGCAGGCCGTCAGGGCGACGTCGGCGAGAGCCGTTTCTTCCTCTCCCTCGAGGACGACCTTATGCGCCTTTTCGGCGGCGACAGAATAACCGCTATGATGGACACCCTCAAAGTCGAGGAAGATATGCCTATCGAAGCAAAGATGCTCACAAAGATCATCGAATCCTCCCAGAAAAAGGTCGAGGGCAGAAACTTCGCTATCAGAAAGAACGTCCTCAACTATGACGATGTTATGTCTGCACAGCGTGAGATCATCTACGGTCAGAGAGAAAAGGTTCTGAGCGGCGAAGATATCCACGAATATGTTCTTAAGATGATCCGTGATATGATAAGCGAGACCGTCGATCAGTATCTTATTGACGAAAATGTTCATGACGACTGGAACCTTGCAGGTCTTCGTGACCGATTTATGGGTCTTTTCACCGTTTCGGACGACTTCCGCTACACAACGGAAGAGCTTGCGAACGTTACAAAGGATCAGATAAAGGAAAAGCTCACCACAAGAGCACTCGATTTCTACAAGACAAGAGAAGAAAAGATCGGCTCGGATATTCTCCGTGAGCTTGAAAGAGTTATCCTCCTTAAGGTCGTTGACATCAAGTGGATGGCTCATATCGATGATATGGAAGAACTCCGAAAGGGTATCGTTCTCCGTTCCTACGGTCAGAAAAACCCCGTTGTCGAGTATCGTTTCGAGGGCTTCGAGATGTTTGACGCAATGGTCGAATCCATTCGTGAGGAAACCATTCGTCTGCTCTTCACAATTCAGGTAAACAACGGTCAGGCTCCCGAAAGAGAGCGTGTCGCAGAGCCTACACAGACCTCGGGTGACGGTTCACTCGCAAATACACCTAAAAAAGCAGGCAAAAAGATCGGCAGAAACGATCCCTGCCCATGCGGAAGCGGCAAAAAATACAAGAACTGCTGCGGAAGCGGATTAAAGTAATCTTTTACTCAAAAACCGCAAAATACGGTTTTCTGAGATGCACAGCGGAATGCCGGTCAGACTTTGATCGGCTTTTCCCAATTTGATTCGGAGGATTTATTTATATGGATCTCAAAAAAGAATGCCAAGATATACTCACAAAAAAGATAATCCCGTTCTGGAATAAGCTCCGTGACGATGAAAACGGCGGATTTTACGGATTTATGGACAATGACCTCAATGTTGACAAGAAAGCCGACAAGGGCGTTATCCTCAACTCCAGAATTCTCTGGTTCTATTCTTCCGCTTATAAAACACTCGGCGAACAGCAGCTTCTCGATAATGCTACACACGCTTATGAATTTCTCCGTGACTGCTGCTACGACAAGGAGTACGGCGGCGTTTACTATATGATGACCTTTGACGGCAAGGCTTCGGACGATATGAAGCATACATATAATCAGGCTTTCGCTATCTATGCTCTTTCCGCTTACTACATCGCAAGCGGCAACAAGGAAGCTCTTGCACTCGCTTATGAGCTTTTCAACACGATCGAAACCAAGACTCTCGATGATATCGGCTACGTTGAAGCATTTTCGAGAGATTGGAAGCCTGCAAAGAACGATGTGCTTTCCGAAAACGGCATTGACGCTTCAAAGACGATGAACAACGTTCTTCACCTTATTGAAGCTTACACAGTTCTCCTCGAAGCTGACGGAAACGAAAAGGTACGCAAGCGCCTTATGTTCCTCCTCGGCGTTACGAAGAACAAGATCTTCGACAGCAAGAACAACAAGCTGCTCGTTTTCTTCGACAGAGAGATGAACGTCCTCGGCGATATCCACTCCTACGGTCACGATATCGAAGCAACATGGCTCATCGACAGAGCGTGTGAAGTTATCGGCGACAGGGAGCTTGAAGCGGAGTGGAGAAACATCGACCTGCGCATTGCCAAAAACATATACAACATCGCATTCGTTGACGGTGCGCTCAACAACGAGCGTGACGGCGACAAGATCGACGGCAAGCGTGTATGGTGGGTTCAGGCTGAAACAGTCGTAGGCTTCACCAATGCCTATATGCAGAGCGGCGACAAGAAGTACCTCAAAGCAGCGGAAGAAACAATGAACTGGATAAAGAAATACCAGACCGACAGCCGAGAGAACTCCGAATGGTGGGGCGAAGTTGACCACGAGGGCAAGCCTATGCAGACCGTTGAAATGGTCAACCCATGGAAATGCCCATATCACAACGGAAGAATGTGCCTTGAAATAATCAACAGAAATTTCTGACGCTAAAAAAGAGAGGACTTACAATTATGGCAGTTGTAAATATAATGGAAAAAATCATCTCGGAAAAGCTTGATCTCCAGTTACAGGACTGCGATTGCTGCAAATGCAGCGAGTGCCGTCAGGATATGCTCGCTTATGCATTGAATATCATTCCGCCGAAATATGTCAACTCCGCAAAAGGAGAGCTTTTCGGCAGGATAGACAGCTCCAAAATGCAGAATTCCGTTGATATAGACATTGCAGTTGCAAGGTCTATCAGCGTTGTAAGTGCCTCACCGAAACACCACAAAAGTTAATGCGTAATTCGTAATGCGTAATTCGTAATGCGTAATTCGTAATTGTTTAATATAGAATTATTATAGTGCATTTGGTGTACGATTTTTCAACGGGAACGGGTCGCCCGTCCCGAAACGCATCTACGATTTTTGACGCATATTTCTGCGGATTTTATCGCATAACAAAACACCCTTGTTTTTATCGGATAAAAACAAGGGTGTTTGTTTATTATAAAAACGCCATGCGGCGCGGAACGAAAAACCCAGCCCCGCAAGATTTTCGGGTAATGAAACGGGCGGATATAGAATCCGCCCTACGATTTGCGATAATTTTGCGAAACAAAATAATTACGCATTATGCATTATGCATTACGAATTATTTAAACGCTTCCTTAATTCGGTCAAAGAAATTCTTGCGCTTGTTGTAGTTTGCATCCGAAAGGGAGCTTTCAAACTCTTTAAGCAGGTCTTTCTGCTTCTTGGTAAGGTTCTTCGGAACTTCGATATTGACGTGAACATACTGGTCGCCGCGGTCGGAGCGGTTGATCTTCTTCACGCCCTTGCCCTTGAAACGGAATGTTGCGCCGTTCTGCGTTCCCTCGGGGATAGTATATTTTACCTTGCCGTCGATAGTCGGAACGATGATCTCGTCGCCGAGAACTGCCTGCATATATGTGATAGGTACATCGGTATGGATATCGTAGCCGTCACGCTCGAATATCGGATCGGGACGAACATTTACAAGTACATGGAGATCGCCGTTCGGACCGCCGTTCACACCTGCGTTGCCCTGACCTCTTACCTGCATCGTCTGACCGTCATCGATACCTGCAACGATATTGACGGATATCTTTCTCGAAACGTTCACTCTGCCGTTGCCTCTGCACTTGGGACAAGGATTGGAGATGATCTTGCCCTTGCCTCCGCACTTTGTACAAGGTTTCTGCGAGGATATCATGCCGAACGGAGTTCTCTGTGTGACCTTGACCTGACCTGTGCCGTGACAGTCGGGGCAGGTATCGGTCGAAGAGCCTGCCGCTGCGCCCGTGCCGTGACAGTCGGGGCAGGTTTCAAGACGGTTGAGGTTGAGTTCAACTTCCTTGCCGTTGCAGGCGTCCATAAAGTTGATGGTGACTTCCGTTTCGATATCCTGACCTCTTCTCGGAGCGTTCGGGTTGGCTCTGGAGCTTGTGCCGAATCCGCCGCCGAAAAAACTGTTGAAGATATCGCCGATGTCGCCCATATCACCCATTCCGCTGAATCCGCCGCTGAATCCGCCGCCATAGCCGCCTCCGCCGTAAGACGGATCAACGCCTGCGTGACCGAACTGGTCATAGCGGGCTTTTTTATCGGCATCGGACAGCACCTCATAGGCTTCGTTTACCTCTTTGAACTTTTCCTCGGCTTCTTTATTGCCGGGGTTAAGGTCAGGGTGGTATTTCTTCGCAAGCTGTCGGTATGCTTTCTTTATCTCGTCCTCCGAAGCGGTCTTGCTCACTCCGAGGACTTCATAGTAATCTCTTTTATCAGCCATAAAAGCCTCCTGCGGAGCTAAACTGCCCCGTAAAATTTATGTCATCAAACGCCATAAGGTCAGAATGAATCTGACCCGTTGGCATTATTTGATTTATCTTAATTATTCAACGTCCTTGAAGTCTGCGTCTACGAAACCGTTTCCGTCACTGCCGTCATTGCTGCCGTTGTCAGTGTTTCCACCCTCAGCAGCGCCCTGAGCAGCCTGTGCAGCTGCACCTGCTGCCTGGTAAACCTTAGTTGCGATCTCGGAGAATGCCTTCTGGAGTTCGTCGGACTTAGCCTTGATGTCGTCTGTGTTGTCAGTCTTGAGGGCTTCCTTAAGAGCGTCGATCTTAGGCTGAACTGCTGCCTTTTCGTCAGCGGAAACCTTGTCGCCGAAGTCTGTGAGAGCCTTTTCGCACTGGAATACGAGGTTTTCAGCGTTGTTCTTAGCATCAACAGCTTCCTTACGCTTCTTATCTTCCTCAGCGTACTTGGCAGCATCGTCAACAGCCTTCTGAATGTCTTCCTTGGACATCTTTGTGGAAGATGTGATGGAGATGTGCTGTTCCTTGCCTGTGCCGAGATCCTTTGCGGAAACATTTACGATACCGTTTGCATCGATATCGAAAGTAACTTCGATCTGAGGGATTCCACGGGGAGCAGGAGCGATACCGTCAAGACGGAACATACCGAGCTGCTTGTTGTCCTTAGCGAATTCACGCTCACCCTGGAGAACGTTGATATCAACGGCTGTCTGGTTGTCAGCAAATGTGGAGAATACCTGCGACTTCTTTGTAGGAATTGTGGTGTTTCTCTCGATCATCTTTGTGCAAACACCGCCTGCGGTCTCGATACCGAGTGAAAGCGGAGCAACATCGAGGAGAAGAAGTCCGGTTACATCGCCGCCGAGAACGCCGCCCTGGAGTGCAGCACCGAGTGCAACACATTCATCAGGGTTGATGCCCTTGAACGGGTCTTTGCCGATGAAGTTCTTAACAGCTTCCTGAACAGCAGGGATTCTTGAAGAACCGCCGACCATAAGGACCTTGTTGAGGTCGGAAGGCTTGAGTCCGCTGTCGGAGAGAGCCTGCTTTACAGGACCCATTGTGGACTGAACGAGGTCGGAAGTGAGCTCATTGAACTTAGCCTGTGTAAGTGTCATTTCAAGGTGCTTAGGGCCTGTTGCATCAGCTGTGATATATGGGAGGTTGATAGTAGATGTAGGTGTGGAAGAAAGCTCGATCTTAGCCTTTTCAGCAGCTTCCTTTAATCTCTGCATAGCCATCTTGTCGCCCGTGAGGTCGATGCCCTGCTCAGCCTTGAAGTTCTCGACCATCCAGTTGATTATTCTCTGGTCGAAGTCATCACCGCCGA
>URTF01000068.1 GCA_900550695.1 uncultured Ruminococcus sp. | reverse complement strand
TATTCAAGATTGTCGGCTTGATTTTTTCCAAATTTTAAATGGTGTTTAGTATAAATTGTTTTTATCCAGTTCATTTTATATATCTTGAAAAATCAAACTCTGTTTTGCTATAATTATTGTACAAAATAACAAAAATGAGGTGCTGTGAATGACCGATAAAGAAATGAAGGTCGAACGTTACCGTGAGGAAAACAAGACCGCCGAAAAGGGTAAGGTAGTTTTCACAGGCTCGTCGCTCATGGAAATGTTCCCGATAAATAAGCTCCTCAAAGAGCATAACGATGATACCGTGATATATAACCGAGGAGTGGGTGGATTCCTCTCCGATGAACTGCTGAATGTCATCGATGTCTGCGCAGTTGACCTTGCGCCGTCCAAGCTGTTTATAAACATCGGCACAAATGATCTAAGCTGGTCGAGCATACCGATAAGCGACCTTATGGCGAACTATGACAGGATTATCACAACTGTAGAAAAAGCCGTTCCGAACGTGAAAATTTACCTTATGGCGTACTATCCCGTCAACTTTGAAGCCGCTTCGGAGGAGATGAAGGAGTGTCTTAAAATTCGCACGAATGAAAAGATAACCGCTGCCAATGCCGAGGTGAAAAAGCTTGCCGAAAAGCACGGTCAGCGTTATATCGACATCAACAAAAACCTCAAGGACGAACAGGGCAGACTTAAAGCCGAGTTCACGATCGAGGGTATGCACATTAACGAAAACGGTTACCGTGCGATCTATGACGATATTATGAAATATGTAAAGGAATAAAAGCTATGAAAAGATTTATCTCAATAGTGTGCGCTGTCAGCATTGCATTCTCAATGACCGCCTGCGCTGCGAAAACCGATGTTGCGATCCAGTCCGAAGCAACGACAACAGCTTCTTCGGCAAAAACAGATAAGCTCACGCTCTCAAACCCCGATGCGACCAAGGAGGCAGTCAAGCTTTTCGATTATATCAACAGCATCTACGGTAAAAATATCCTATCGGGACAGCAGGAATCAACGTGGATGGGCAGCGACCAGTATGAGTTCGACTATATCGAAAAAAATACGGGCAAGCTCCCTGCTATCCGTGGGCTTGACTATATGAACGACGACTTTGACGGCGTGAACAAGCGTGCAAAGGCTTGGCATGACAAGGGCGGCATCGTCACAATATGCTGGCACTGCGGCAGTGATTTCAGTGGCAGCTGGAGCGAGTCGATGAAAACCGAGATAAAGGACTGGGACAAGGCTCTTACCAAAGGCACTCCCGAGTATGAAAAGCTCATAAAGGGTATGGATAAGGGTGCAGAGGCGCTGAAAAAGCTCAAAGAGCAGAATATCCCCGTGCTTTGGAGACCTTTCCACGAATTTGACGGCGCATGGTTCTGGTGGGGCAAGGGCGGCTCGGAGAACTTCAAAAAGCTCTGGCAGCTGATGTATGACCGCTATACGAATTACTGGGAACTCGACAACCTTATCTGGGTGCTCGGCTATTCAAGCAACGGAAAGGACTATGACAAGTGGTATCCGGGCGATGAG
Organism: uncultured Ruminococcus sp.; assembly: GCA_900550695.1. Classification (GTDB taxonomy): domain Bacteria; phylum Bacillota; class Clostridia; order Oscillospirales; family Ruminococcaceae; genus UMGS363. The sequence goes on along the minus strand of URTF01000068.1, from coordinate 9,036 downwards.
TATGTCGATATCGCAGGCGCAGATTCCTACAACGACGGTGCAAATGAAAAGCTCTACGAAAAGACTGTAAAGGTAGTGGGCGAAAAACGTCCCGTTGCTTTCCACGAGTGCGGAAAAATACCGACCGTTGACGAGCTTAAAAAGGCAAACGCAAAATGGGTATGGTTCATGACCTGGCACACCGAATACATCACCGACCACAACGACACAAAAACGCTCAAAGATATTTACAACTCGGATTACGTTATTACCTTGGACGAACTGCCAAAGCTTTGATTAATGCGTAATGCGTAATGCGTAATTATTTTAAATCGCAACTTTGTCTTAATTTTGTATAGTACGGTTCATTCCGTCCTGCACCGCAAAGCATTTTGAAGATAAATGAAGAACCTATTTTCACAGGATTTTCTATCCCAGTGAAAATAGGTTCTTTTTTGTAAGCAAAGTATAAAGCGTTGATAATTACGCATTACGAATTACGAATTACGCATTAAAAAAAGGTTCCGAATTTAATAAATTATCACCACTTTGATCTCGGGCATATTTTCTTCAAGCCACTTCAGCTGACCATCCGTTATCGGCATATCGCAGTAGTTGTCTGCGATAAGATATTTTAGGTTTTTCATTCCCTTTAACAGCTTGAAAAAATCATCGGGTTCTTCCGTGGTATAGTAAAATTCTATCGCCTTTACACCGTCCATTTCGTACAGAAAATCATAGCTGTCAAGCTTGGTAACATAAAGCTTTTCAACGCTGTCCATTTCCGCAAGCGCAGACGGGTCTTTGATATAACTGCCGATGCTCAGTTCCTTTATATTTTTGAATTTCGTTATAGGCTCTGCGCTGTCAATATCAACGTAAACGCTAAGTGAAGTCAAGTTCGGGAGCTTAAGAAATTCGTCCATATCTTCCGCAGCGTGTGGATATGCATAAGACTCATATTTGAAGTAACTCATTCCGCCGATCTCAAAATAATCTTCAGCCTTGTATTCGTCATAAGTTTTAAGCGGCTTGGACGAACGCTTTTCTATCGGGTCAAGCTTTATCAGGAACTTTTCCTCACTGTCCTGACCCTCCGCAAGCTTGTTGAAGTCAATGACCTCTGCCAACTCATATCCGCTCATTGCATCATTGATATACTTGTCAAGATCGCTGAAAGGATCGTCGCTTTCTTCCATATAAAAATGACCGTTGAGCGAACCCACTTTAAGTTCGCCGCCGTAATTGGTCAGATTGCCTATCGATTCATTATAAATACGTTCCTTAAGCGGTTCAAGACGCTGTAAATTGCGATAAAGGATTTGACTGCCCTCGCCTATATCCCAGACGGTATAAAAATCACAGTCGTTATCCTTGTCATAATAATGATAAAGCCTGCCGTCAAAATCCGATACAAAGTGCCAGCTGTAATTTTCGGAAAGAGTACATAACAATGTCCCGTTTCTGTTATAGTCAAAATATTCGGGAACGCCGTCAAAATTTATATCAAGCAGAAATCTTCCGTCAATGTATTCGGGAATTTCGGGAAGAACACGCTCTGCTGTTTCCGCAGTCGGCTTGTTAAGGTAGGTGACATCATATGTCATTATCGATTTTATCGGTTCATAAGCCGTGAGCGCGCAGTCACTGTCAATGAAAAGCTCTCCGACTTCCTCAATGCTCTGCGGAAGTGAAATTTCGCTGATATCCGTCCTGCTGAAAGCCGCATCGCCGATGCTTTTCAGACCCTCGTTAAGCTTTACCTCGGCAAGACCGCTGTTCATAAATGCCGAGCTTTCAATCGTTGTTACGCTTGACGGTATCTCTGTTTTAAGCAGGTTTTCACAGTCCTCAAATGCCCTCTGCCCGATAGTTTTAAGCGTTGACGGGAAGCTGACCGAGCGGAGTTTTTTGTGCGAAAATGCAAACTTGCCGATCTCCTCCGTACCCTCGGGAACAGCGTAATCATCACCGCAGTCAAAAGCAAAAACGAGCGTTTTTCCGTCCGCAGAGAACAGCACACCGTTGTTTGCGATGAAATTTCCACCCTCGGTGACTTCAATATCGTCAAGTTCGGGCAAATAAGCCAGTTCAAGCGTGTCTATCGTATCCGCAGTTGTGGGAAGAACCAGTTTTTTCAGATGATATGCGCCTTTGATGCATTTTACCTGCGTCATACCCTCGGGAATTATCAGCTCCTCAACTCTCGAACCCCGGAAAGCATTGTCCGAGACCTTGTAGACCTTTGTTCCGTCAATTTCGGTCGGAATAGTGACAACGGTCTGCCCGCCGATATATCCGGTTATGTAAACTCCATACTCGTTGACCGTGTATTTGAACTGCTCGGAAACAGGTTTTTCGTCTGTAACTGCCGTTTCGGGCAAAGTCTGCACCTCGGAAGAAATTTCGGTAGTTTCACCTACCCCGTTCGTGCAGGAGCAGAATACAAATGTCAAAGCGAATACTGCCGCAATAAAACTTTTTTTCATAATATCAACCCCAACTTAACAAATTCGGAATTATGAATTCGGAATTCGGAATTTTTGGCACACTTTAGTCGTTTTGAATACCGAATATAACCTTATATTTATTATAAATATTTCATCAGCATTTTTCAATAACAGAATGGTTACAAATTGTTTCAATTTGAACAAAGCTATTGTTTAGCAGTAAATTCACAACAGACAAATAATTCCGCATTACGCATTGAAAAAAACTTTTTCAAAACTCTTGCAAATTAAAAAAATATGGTGTATAATATAAGAAACATTTGTTTTGATAAAACTATACGGGAGGAACATTATGGAAGAAAAGAATAATGTCCATGCAGGACACAGACAGCGTATGAAGGAAATGTTCCTCAAAAACGGATTTGAAGGATTCAGCGAGCATCAGATACTTGAAATGGTGCTGTTTTATACTTATCCGAGAATCGATACCAACGAAATTGCACATAATCTTATAGACCGATTCGGCGGCTTATGCGGCGTTTTTGACGCTTCGGTAGACGATCTTGTCGCTATCGGAGAGATCTCGCTCAACTCCGCTGTGCTTATAAAAATGATACCGCTATCTATGAGGTCATATAATATGTCACGCATCGAGCACTGCACTTTCGACAATACGGACAAGCTTTGCGAGCTGTTCAAAGGCTGCTTTCCCGGCGATGCAAAGGAATCATTTTATGTTGCCGTGTTCGATGATGAGCTTCATCTTGTCAGAAATACAGTTGTCTGCAAGGGCGGACCGTCCTCCGCACCCGTTGATATGCGCCGAATTGCCGAGATAGTTCTGCACTCGGGAGCAACACTCGTTGCAGTCGCACATAACCATCCGAAAAGCGGCTGTGAACCATCCGATACTGACATTATTACGACACGGAAAATAGCCTCGTTCCTCGCAACGTTCGGAGTGCGGATGCTCGACCATATCGTTGTCGGAAGGGACGGTTCGCTTTCAATGAGAAAAAGCGGACTTCTGGCAGGGATCTGATGAAAGGAAAACGCTATGGATTTTAAGCTTCATTCCGATTATACGCCTGCAGGCGACCAGCCGAAAGCTATCAGCGAGCTTGTCGAGGGCGTAAAAAAAGGATATAAGGAACAAACTCTGCTCGGCGTAACGGGTTCGGGCAAGACCTTCACAATGGCGAACGTTATCGCACAGCTCAACCGTCCTGCACTTGTTTTTGCACATAATAAAACGCTCGCCGCACAGCTTTGCTCCGAATTCAAGGAATTTTTTCCCGAAAATGCGGTCGAATACTTCGTTTCCTACTATGATTATTACCAGCCTGAGGCGTATATACCCTCGACCGACAGCTATATCGAAAAGGATTCCGCAATAAATGACGAAATAGACCGACTCCGACACAGCGCAACCTTTGCCCTCGCCGAGCGCAGGGACATTATAATAGTAGCGTCCGTTTCCTGCATCTATACCCTCGGTTCGCCTATAGATTACCGAACGATGGTAGTTTCTGTACGTCAGGGTGCGCAGATGTCAAGGGAGGAACTGCTTGCAAAGCTCGTTTCGATACAGTATGAGCGCAACGACCTCAGCTTTACCCGAAACAAGTTCCGTGTAAGGGGAGATACCGTTGAGATCTTCCCTGCAGGTGCGACCGATACTGCTATCCGAGTTGAATTTTTCGGGGACGAGGTCGACCGTATCTCCGAGTTTGATCCTCTCACGGGAAATGTCACCTCAACAATCTCACACGCCGCAATTTATCCGGCTTCCCACTATGTAATTTCAAGGGAAAAGATGAACGGTGCGATCGGGGAGATAGAGCGAGAGCTTGAGGAACGCATCAAGTATTTCAAGGACAACGATAAGCTCATCGAAGCACAGCGGATCGAACAGCGCACACGTTATGATATAGAAATGCTCGAAGAGATCGGCTTCTGCAAGGGCATCGAGAACTATTCCCGTATCCTCGCAGGGCGTGAGCCGGGCAGCATACCATACACACTGCTCGACCACTTCCCGAAGGACTTCCTGCTTTTCGTGGACGAGAGCCACGTTTCACTTCCGCAGATACGTTCAATGAGCGCAGGCGACCGAGGACGTAAGACTACCCTCGTTGATTATGGTTTCCGACTTCCGTCAGCGTTCGATAACCGTCCGCTCACCTTTGACGAATTCTACGACAAGATAGGTCAGGCGATATTCGTTTCGGCAACACCGGGACCGTTCGAGCGTGAAAAGTCCGAGCAGATAGTTGAACAGGTAATTCGTCCGACGGGACTTGTTGACCCAGAGATCATCGTCAAGCCCGTTCAGGGTCAGATCGAAGACCTCCTGCTTGAAATAAACGAGCGCACAGCAAAGGGCGAGCGTGTTCTTGTCACGACATTGACGAAGAAAATGGCGGAAGACCTCACAGCTTACCTCGATAAAATGGGCGTAAAAGTCCGCTATATGCACTATGATATCGACACTATCGAGCGAATGGAGATAATCCGTGACCTGCGACTTGGCGAATTTGACGTCCTTGTCGGAATAAACCTCCTGCGTGAGGGACTTGATATACCCGAGGTCTCGCTCGTTGCGATTCTTGATGCCGATAAGGAAGGTTTCCTGCGTTCGGAAAGCTCGCTTATCCAGACGATAGGCAGAGCCGCACGAAATTCGCACGGTCAGGTAATAATGTATGCCGACAGCGTTACACGCTCGATGGAAAGCGCAATAAACGAAACCGAGCGCCGCCGCAAGATTCAGCTCGAATACAACGAAAAGCACGGCATAAAGCCGAAAACTATCATCAAGGACGTTCGTGACGTTATCAAAATTTCGTCCAAGAGCGAAACGGACGGCAAGACTTCAAAGCAGAAACAGAAGCAGATGTCCGCCGCAGAAAAGCAGGCGCTTATCGAGAAGCTCACCGCCGAAATGAAGAACGCCGCAAAGCTTCTTGAATTTGAACACGCCGCTTATCTGCGTGACAGGATAAATGAGTTGAGAGGAATGAAGTGACTTTATGGCGTTTGATTTCAAAAAAGAATACAAAGAATTTTATATGCCGAAAAACAAGCCGATGATAGTAACTGTACCGAAGATGAACTACATCGCCGTCAGAGGTCAGGGCGACCCAAACGAAACGGACGGTGCTTATCAGAAAGCTATAAGTGTGCTTTATGCTGTTGCTTATACAATAAAAATGAGCTATAAAGGTTCACATAAGATAGACGGATTTTTTGAGTATGTCGTTCCACCGCTTGAGGGATTCTGGCAGCAGGGGAGTAACAATACGATAGACTATACCGACAAAGCATCGTTCAGCTGGATATCTGTTATCCGCCTGCCCGATTTCGTGACGGAGGAGGACTTCAAATGGGCGGTCGAAGAGGCTTCAAAAAAGAAGAAGCTTGATTGTTCATCGGCTGAATTTTTTGCCATTGAGGAGGGTTTGTGCGTTCAGATAATGCACATGGGACCGTTTGACAATGAGCCTGAAACGGTTGCGCTTATGGACGAATATGTAAGCGTAAACGGTTATAAAAATGATATCAATGATGTACGTCTGCATCATGAAATATATCTTTCGGACGCTCGCAAAGTGCCGCCCGAAAAGTGGAAAACAGTTATCCGTCACCCAATAAAATAAAGGAAGAACGTGTGACCCAACACAAATATGAAAGAGGAAAAAGAAAATGCCAACCGACAAAATAATCATCAAAGGCGCAAGGGAGCATAACCTTAAAAACGTTGACCTCGAAATCCCCCGTGACAAGCTTATCGTTATGACGGGACTTTCGGGCAGCGGCAAATCCTCGCTTGCGTTCGATACGATATATGCGGACGGACAGCGCCGCTATATGGAGAGCCTTTCGTCCTATGCCCGAATGTTCCTCGGACAGATGGAAAAGCCCGATGTTGACAGCATCGAGGGACTTTCGCCCGCGATCTCGATAGACCAGAAAAGCACCTCGAACAACCCACGTTCAACGGTCGGAACTGTCACCGAGATATACGATTATCTCCGACTTTTGTATGCGCGAATAGGCGTTCCGCACTGCCCGGTCTGCGGCAGAGAGATAAAACAGCAGACCGTTGACCAGATCGCCGACACGATAACAGCACTCCCCGAGGGAACAAAGCTCCAGATACTTGCTCCCGTCATAAGAGGACGAAAGGGCGAGCATACAAAGGAGCTTGAACGTGCGAAAAAATCGGGCTATGTCCGTGTCCGCTGCGACGGCATTATCTACGATCTGAGCGAAGAGATAAAGCTCGAAAAAAACAAGAAGCACAACATTGAGATAGTCGTTGACCGACTTGTCATAAAAGAGGGGATAACCTCACGCCTTACCGACAGCGTTGAGACCGCCTCGGCAATCTCGGGCGGCATCGTCATCGCAGACGTTATCGGCGGAAAGGAAATGCTTTTTTCGCAGAACTACGCCTGCCCCGAGCATAATATCTCCATTGAGGAGCTTACACCGAGAATGTTCTCGTTCAACAACCCGTTCGGCGCTTGCCCGAAGTGTACGGGTCTTGGCGTTTTCCGCAGGATAGACCCCGACCTCGTTATCCCAAACAAGGAGCTTTCGATAAAGCAGGGCGCAATAAAGGCGATGGGCTGGAATACTCTCAGCGATGATTCTATCGCAATGATGTACTACTCCGCAATTGCCGATGAATACGGCGTTTCGCTCGATACGCCCGTGAAAGACCTGCCGAAAGAGGCTGTCAACGCCTTTCTCTACGGCACGGGCGAAAAGAAGCTGAAAATAGTCCGTTCAAACGTCTACGGCGGCGGAACATACTATCAGCCGTTCGAGGGAATACTGAACAACCTTCAGCGCCGCTATAACGAAACCAGCTCCGAGTACAGCCGCTCCGAGATAGAGGATTGTATGAGCGAGGTGCTTTGCCCCGACTGTCACGGAAACCGACTCAAACCCGAAAGCCTTGCGGTTACTGTCGGCGGAAAGAACATCTCCGAACTCACCGATATGTCCGTAAATGCCGCATTTGACTTCTTCTCGAACCTTGAACTCACCGAAACACAGCGTCTTATCGGCGAGCGCATCATAAAGGAAATAAACAGCCGACTTGGCTTTCTGAAAAGCGTCGGACTGGAATACCTCACGCTCTCACGCTCGGCGGCAACGCTTTCGGGCGGCGAAAGCCAGCGAATCCGTCTTGCAACGCAGATAGGCTCGTCACTCGTCGGAGTGCTTTATATCCTCGATGAACCGTCCATCGGACTTCATCAGCGTGATAATGACAAGCTCATCGCAACGCTGAAAAGACTGCGTGACTCGGGAAATACCGTTATTGTAGTCGAACACGATGAGGACACGATGCGAAGTGCGGATTATATTGTCGATGTAGGTCCTTATGCAGGCGTTCACGGCGGCGAGATAGTCGCAGCGGGAACAGTAGAGGACATCGAAAAGTGCGAACGTTCCATAACGGGTCAGTATCTCAGCGGAAAGCGGTTCATTCCCGTCCCGACCAAGCGTAAAAAGGGCAGCGGAGAGTTTCTCCGAATTTTCGGCGCAGCTGAAAATAACCTTAAACATATCGATGTTGAAGTTCCGCTCGGAATTTTCACCTGCGTAACGGGCGTTTCGGGAAGCGGAAAATCCTCGCTCGTCAACGGGATAATCTATAAGCACCTCGCCGCAAAATTGAACCGTGCAAAGATAAGACCGGGCAAATTCGACCGAATGGAGGGACTGGAAAACCTCGATAAGGTCATCGCTATCGACCAGTCGCCGATAGGCAGAACACCTCGCTCCAACCCTGCAACATATACAGGCGTTTTCAACGATATCCGTGAACTTTTCGCAGGTACGAACGATGCAAAAATGAAAGGCTACGGTCCGGGAAGATTCTCGTTCAACACCAAGGGCGGTCGATGCGAAGCCTGCGAGGGTGACGGCATCATAAAGATAGAAATGCACTTCCTGCCCGATGTTTTCGTGCCTTGCGAGGTCTGCAAGGGCAAGCGCTATAACCGTGAAACGCTTGACGTTTACTACAAGGGCAAAAATATATATGACGTTCTCGAAATGACGGTCGATGAGGGTGTTGAGTTCTTCGCAAATATCCCGAAGATCGCACGAAAGCTCAAAACCCTGCAGGAAGTCGGACTTGGCTATATCAAAATAGGTCAGTCCTCAACAACGCTCTCGGGCGGCGAAGCGCAGAGAGTAAAGCTTGCGACCGAGCTTTCCAAACGTGCAACGGGCAGAACGTTCTATATCCTCGACGAACCGACAACGGGACTTCACACCGCCGATGTCCACAAGCTTATCGAAGTTCTGCAAAGACTTACCGAGGGCGGAAATACCGTACTGGTCATAGAGCATAACCTTGACGTGATAAAAACAGCCGACTATATCATCGATCTCGGACCCGAGGGCGGCGTAGGCGGCGGAACGCTCGTAAAATGCGGCACTCCCGAGGAGATCGCAAAGTGTGCAAAGTCTTATACGGGCAAATATCTGAAGAAGTATTTGAAGTAAACGACAGAACTCCGCACCGGAACTAATACTAAACACCAATAAAACTATAGACAAAAAATCGGCGCAAAACCCATAT
>URTF01000067.1 GCA_900550695.1 uncultured Ruminococcus sp. | reverse complement strand
CTCTGATATATGGTTTTTTGCGCCGATTTTTTGTCTATAGTTTTATTGGTGTTTAGTATTAGCATCAAGTCATAAAATTATTTTGTCAATTTGCATAAATGAAATACACTTTTTTCGGCAGACTAAAACGCTGTACGGCAATGTTAAAAGAGCCGTACAGCGTTTTCTTTGTTAAAGGTATGCTTTAAGTCTGTCGATATACTGCTGCTCCTTGGCGAGAAGCTGTCTGGTCTCATTTTTAAGGCTGCCCGATATCTCCTTTGCGGAGTTGAGTACCTTGTTGATGTTGATCACACCCATATTCGTTCCCTGAATGAGCATTTCCGCAAGGTGCTGCGATGAGCTGTCCGATGCGGTCTTTACAGCAATGCTGATGCTTCCCATTGCCTTTGCGGCAGGAGAAACAGGCTTTCCTTTCATGTGAAGCACCTGCATCTGACGGCAGACCGTGTTATGCTGTTTTTCATATTCCGAAAGCTGGCGGCGAAGCTCCGTGCGCAGCGAATCGTTCCGCACAGAGGGGAATATCTGCCGTATCGCCGACGAACCCATTTCGGAATTCTGCAAAACAGCGGTCAAAAGCTTTTCTTTGTCAGTCATTTTAATACCTCTGCAAACCCCGTATTTGTATTATTTGAATATCGGCAAAAAATATTTGTGCCAGATATTGAAAAAAAACCGGAGTTGTTGTATAATAATTCAAATGGGGTAAATTCAATATCTGAAAGGATAAAAATAAATGTCCGGAAACTTCAAAGCGGAGAATATTTTCAAAAGAATTTTAAAAGGCATCGGCTACAGCCTTATCGCCGAATTTATGTCCATGTTCCTTGTTTTATCAATGATCGCAATGAACGGAATGTTCGGCGGCTCGGTCATCATCAAGGTGATAATAGGTCTTTGTACGCTGTTCCTCACGCTCGGACTTTACTTCAACTGGGCGTTCAATGCGGCGAAAAAAGACCGTGACGCCGTGATCTATCATAAAGTACCGTATGATAAATATATGCCCGTCAAAATGGCAGTCGGCGGCCCTTTGATCTCGATAGTTCTGTATATTGCGCTTGTACTCTCGAAAATCGGCATACTTCCCGATATGTTCAATGTTTTTCTGCTTGCGGATCTTTTCGCCGTTCCTTTCGTTGACAGCTTCACCTCCGAAAGAACGATAGAATTTCTTTCGGTATGGGGACTTCTCGGACTCGGCGTTCTTGTGTTATGTCAATGCGCAGTCATAGTTTTGACATATATTATAACATATAAAGATATAGATATAGTCAAGTTTATGTATAAAAATTAAATGCGTATAAATAAATGAAATAATTGTTGTAAAAATCAGCTAAGAAAATGTGCAATTTTTGTATTATACTACAATAAAATCAAAAAAATATTTACTATTTTTTTAATTTGTGTTATAATATTGTAATAAGATTATTGTTTACAAATATGAATCATTTTTTTGGATCAAAGGGGCAGGTATATGTCAGAATCAAAAAAAAGGCATTTAAAGACCGTTCAGAATAAGGTACTGACCTTTTTTATAGTATCATTGGCAATTTTGCTTTTGGCGTTTATTGTCATTGATTTTATTTTTACAAGAATAAGAATAGAAAATGACAGTATGGTTCAGATGAATAATTCTGCGGCTGTTATCTCCGATATAGTAAGGGATTATATGTCACCGAAGATCACTGCCGTGAAAAAATCGGCGGGCGAGAGTGCTGTCGTTGACTTTCTGAGCAAGGGCGCAGAAACGGAGACCTTCGCAAAGGAGAGCGAAAGCTTTGAAGCGGTGAAGGATATCCTTTCAAAAATATCGTTCACGAATTCTGATGTTGTTTCTTCCTGGGTCATATTTGAAAATGACAGGTCACTCGTTTCCGATATCGGCGGCTTTATCGGTGCGGAAGAGCTGCGTCTTGACGATCTGTACTGGCATAACGATATCTCATTGCGCGGAATAAACGATTATACATACTGTACTGCGCTTGCACCGTCACTCATATATCCGGAAAAGACGGTTTTCTCGGTCATCGCCCCTGTATATTCATCGGAAAATATCATCGGCTATGTCGGAATGGAGCTTGAAAAATCAGGACTGAAAAAGATACTTGAACAGTATACATTTTCAAGCGGCTGCTATCCGATAATCACCTGCAATTACGGCAGCATCGTGTATTCCCCGTCAAGCCCGGAGTTTGAAGCAAAATATGACCTGAATACCGCTCCGCTCCTCAATATCATTGTTCAGTCGTCCTCGTTTGACGGCGGACTTGACAGCTTCTCCAACGGTATCGGACTCGATAACAAGACATATTTCAACGTTGACAAGTCGGTCGTTCCGAATTGGAATATGGTAATACTTTTTGATAAGGCGTCCATTGACGGCGGAGCTTACAATATCTTTATGGGTTCTGTGATCGTGCTTGCATGTCTGCTTGCACTGCTTGCCATCTACATCAAAAACAAGCAGAAATATGAGTATAAGCTTCTCGACAAGATCAACGAATCGGTCGAGAATATCGCAGCGGAAAACTTCAAGTATGTTATCGACACTGCGGCTGCACCCGACAACAGTCTTGTCAGAACTGCAGAGCAGCTCAACAAAATTTCGTCAACGCTTGCCGCTAAGAATGAGATAATCCTCCAGTACAGCCTCAACGATACGCTCACGGGCATACCGAACAGAAACACGCTGTACTATCATCTTGAATCTATCATAAGCAGAAATAAATCAGGCGAAACTATCTCGGACGGCAGATTTGCGGTAATGTTCGTTGACCTCGACAACTTTAAATGGCTCAATGAGAACCTCGGACATAACTTCGGCGACGCAGTTCTCTGCACATTCGCAACCATGCTTTCCACTTCGCTTTGCAAGATAGGAAGAGTATTCCGATTCAGCGGCGATGAATTCATTGTTATTGTCGAGTTCGGCAGTGATTATCAGAAGATATACAGAGCTATCGACACGATGCAGAGTGTGTTCTCAAAGCAGATAAAGGTAATGTCCGACAATATCTACATCAAGTTTTCGGTCGGTGTTTCTATCTATCCCGATGATGACGATACCGCTGATATGCTGCTTCGTGACGCCGATATGGCACTTCATAAGGCAAAAGACAGCGGCAAGGACAGAGTTTCATTCTATACAAATGCCGCAAAACGCCAGAATTTCAGCAAGGCTGCGATCTCTCAGCAGATATCCGAGGCTATCAAAAACGGCGAGCTGTATCTTAACTATCAGCCGATCATTTCAAGCGACACCTGCGATATCCACGGCTTTGAAGTCCTCGTCCGCTGGGACAGCCCTGTTTTCGGACATATCCCGCCGCAGGAATTCATCAACGTTGCGGAGGAAACGGGCGATATCGTTCAGATAGGTATGTGGATATTTGAAAGCGCCTGCCGATTCCTCAAAACGCTCTGCGAAAATTACCGTGACGACATAATTATGTCTATCAACGTTTCTCCGATACAGCTGAAAAGAGCGGATTTCCTCGATTCGATAAAGCACGTTATCGAAATAACACAGCTCGATACGAAGAATATCCAGGTCGAGATCACAGAGTCAACGCTCATCGACTTCCTCGACAATGACAACAGCGTTATCGAGGAGCTTAACAAAATGGGAATTTCGCTCGCCCTCGATGATTTCGGAACGGGTTATTCGTCGCTCAACTATTTGAAGAATTTCCCGATAAAGTGCCTTAAGATCGATAAGTCATTCGTTGACGAGATCAACAACAATAAGCGCGATCAGGCTATCACCGACTCGATAATCGACCTCGTTCACAGCCTTGGCATCAAGACCGTTGCGGAGGGTATCGAAACAGTCGGTCAGTACAACTTCCTAAAGAATATGAAGTGCGACTATATCCAGGGCTTCCTTATGAGCAAGCCGCTCAATGAAGAAGATGCGCTTGAATTCGTAGAACGATACGACGATCTTCATAAGCCGGATAAGAACATCATGGAAGAACATGAAAAACAGCTTGCCGTTGAGCGTGAAGATAAACTTAAGCAGCAGCAGGCACAGAAAAAAACGGAACACGGTCCTGAACTTGTTGACGGAACGATCTCAAAGTAAGATCATCGGTGTAAAGATATATTTCTTTACACCGATTTCTTTTTTGAAAAGCCGCCGAAAAGCTCTTTTATTCCTATTATGATAATAAAGCCGCCGAAAATTTTACCGAGTACAATCGAGCCGAGATAGTCCGCCGCCACAGCTCCGAGGACGGCAAACGCAGTTCCCGTAATGAGTGAGGGAACTATCTTTTTCCACTCGATAAGCTTGTTTTTCGTGTGAATTATGACGGAGAGGATCGCTATCGGGATAAAGTAGACAAGGTTTATTCCCTGCGCCGAAAGCTGCGGAAAGCCTGCGAAAAACGTCAGATAGAGTATAAGTATCATTCCGCCGCCGATACCCATAGCGGCAAAAATCCCCGTCAGAAATGCGGCAATATAGCTCAGAATCATTTGAATATCATCCTTCCGCCTGCGATAATAAGAAAAATGCCGAAGAGGATCTTCAGCGGCTTGGCAGGTATTTTTTTGAGAAATATGCTTCCGATGACAGCCCCGACCAGTCCGAACGGTATAAGCGGAAGCGCATCTTTGACATCGAACGAGCCTTTAAACGTGTAAAATACCACCGAAACGACCGACAGCGGCAGTGTGAGCGCAAGTGAAGTCGCATGTGACTTTTTCTGTTCGATATCAGCTTTTTCAAGCATCGGAACGGCAATGATTCCTCCGCCCGAGCCAAAAAGACCGTTCGCAAAGCCTGTCAGCGCACCCAGAAATGAATAGAAAACCTTACCTTTTTTCTTCATAGCTTCAACTCCTCAAATGTATTTTTAGTTTTTGCAGAAAAAGATGAAATATTCGTTTTAAAAGAAAATAAATTGCATAAATTACCAATATTTATGTCAGTGTATTAATTGACTTTTTTCCGTCAATGATATATAATTATTATATTATTTTTCATACGGAGTAAATTTATAGATCAACGAAAGGAAAATTAATGTTTTTTGATAAATATAGTGTAAAGCTTAAAACCTTTTCAGTTGTCATTGCCGCCGCTGTGGTGTGTGCAAATTTATCAGCCTGCAAAAAAGTATCCGAAGAACCGCTCGGAGGAACTGTACGAACCGCAAACAGCGTTGTTCTCACCGAGGAAACAACGGTAACAACGCAAACAGCAGGCTTGACCGAGGAAACTCCTGCCGAAACGGAGCTGACCGCTGAAACAGAAATAACTGCAGAAACAACACTGCAAAGTGAAGAAGCTTTACAGAGCAAAACGGCAGTATCTGCTGAAAAAACGTCAGCAAAAGAAACCGAGCCGCCCGAGGACGACCTTGTTGATGAAGAAAATGTGACAATGAAAGCTGAAGCACCGGAGCAGACGACCGCTGCCTCGGAAACGACAGCCGAAAAACCGACGGAAACAATGACGACAGAACTTACTCTGCAAACGGAGAGTCCTGCCGAAACCGCTTCATACAGCTATGGAACAAACGGCTATTCTGCGCTCAACTACAGCGAGCAAAAGGGAATATGGATATCCTACCTCGAATATTCGTCCGCAATGATGAATAAGTCGGCAAAAGAGTTCCGCTCAACTATCGGTGGGTATTTCGACAATGTAAAGGCATTGAGCTTTAATACCGTTTATGTTCAGGTCAGAGCATTCGGTGACGCTTATTACCGCTCGGAGCTTTTCCCAACGGGCGACCGTTACAACGGAACTATCGGAGCAAAGCTTTCTTACGACCCGCTTGAAATTATGGTAGAGGAAGCGCACAGCAGAAATCTTTCCGTTCACGCCTGGATAAATCCGATGCGCCTTATGACCGACAGCCAGCTCAAAAGCCTGTCCGATTCCTACACTATAAAAAAATGGTACAACGACAGCGACAAATGCGGAAAATACATCGTCAAATCGGACGGAAGATGGTATCTGAACCCTGCCTATCCCGAGGTCGAAAAGCTTATCTCGGACGGAATTTCCGAGATAGTTTCGGGCTATGACGTTGACGGTATCCAGATAGACGACTATTTTTATCCGACAACGGCGGCTTCGTTTGACAGCGCCGCATACAAGGCTTCGGGAACGGCGAAGAGCCTTTCGTCATGGCGAACAGATAACATAAACGATATGGTAAAGCGAATGAACAAGACCGTCCACAGCGCAAACCCGAGCGTACTGTTCGGCATCTCGCCGCAGGGAAGTGTAAGCAACAACTATGATACTCTTTATGCCGACGTTAAAACGTGGTGCAGTTCATCGGGCTACTGCGACTATATTCTCCCGCAGGTCTACTTCGGCTTTGATAATGCCGCACTGCCGTATGAAGACACGATCGAACTCTGGAGCAGTATGACTTCATCGGGTGATGTGAAGCTTGTTATCGGACTTGCGGGCTACAAGATCGGTGCGGCTGACGCATACGCAGGCACGAACGGAAAAAACGAGTGGATAAACAATTCCGACATAATTTCGAGGCAGATGAAAGCCGCAAAAAAGCTCGGCAACTACGGCGGCGTTGCGATATTCAGATACGGTTCGATATTTGAACCCGAATCATCGGTTGCAAAGCAGGTCAGCACTGAACTTGCAAACATAAAAAAATAAAATTGGTTCGGTAAAAGCGTCAGACGACTGTAAAGTAATCAAACTTTACAGTCACTTGACGCTTTTTTGATGCGATAATTTGCCGTAAACCCTTGATTTAAAACGAAAAATAGTATATAATAGCTATTGTATTGATTTTTTTGAAACTGTTTTTACGGAGGTCAGATATGGCGGAAATTTCAGAAATAAAATCTTCCGATTATGCCATTGAATGTAAGGAGATCACGAAAACTTTCGGTACGGTCGTTGCGAACGATCATGTCGATCTCTCGGTAAAATATGGCGAAATACTCGCTTTGCTCGGCGAAAACGGCTCGGGCAAAACTACGCTCATGAATATGCTCTCGGGCATCTATCACCCCGACAGCGGCTCTGTCAACGTCCTCGGCAAACACGCCGTTATCAATTCGCCTGCGGATTCGATAGCACTCGGAATAGGAATGATCCACCAGCATTTTAAGCTTGTCGAAGCGTTCAGCGCACTTGACAACATCATCGCAGGAACGCCCGGAAAGCTGAAAAAGCGTTCCGCTCTGCGTGAAGATATTTCCGCAATAAGCAAAAAGCTCGGTCTTAACGTTGACCTTAACAAAAAAATATACAATATGTCCGTCAGCGAAAAGCAGACAGTCGAGATACTTAAGGTCTTATACCGAGGGGCGAAAATACTTATCCTTGACGAACCTACGGCTGTTCTCACTCCGCAGGAGACCGAGAAGCTTTTCGATATGCTCCGCATAATGCGAAGTGAGGGCTGTGCGATAATCATTATCACGCATAAGCTCAACGAAGTTATGGCGATAAGCGACCGTGTAACTATCCTGCGTAAGGGCAAGTCGGTCGAGACTGTGCTTACGGCTGAAACGAATGAGAAAAAGCTCACCGAGCTTATGGTCGGCAAGCCTGTCAGCCTTTCTATCGATCGTCCCGAGCCTATCGACCCGAAGCCTCTTCTCAATGTTTATCATCTCTCGGTTGACAAGCCCGACGGAACTGTTGCACTCGAAGATGTTACGTTCGATATCTATTCGGGCGAAATTCTCGGCGTTGCCGGTGTTGCGGGCAGCGGTCAGAAAGAGCTTTGCGAAACCATTGCAGGTCTTAACGGTATCCGTTCGGGTGCTGTGCTTTATAATAAGGAAAACATCATCGGCAAGTCCGCAAAGGAGATCATCGAGCTTGGCATAAGCATGAGCTTCGTCCCCGAGGACAGACTCGGAATGGGTCTTGCTTCGTCAATGGGCATGACGGGCAATATGATGCTCAAATCCTACAGCAAGAGTAAAGGTCCGTTCATTGACAAAAAGCCTGCCCGTGAGCTTGCGGAAAGGCTTATCAAGGAGCTTGACATCAAAACTCCGTCAACGGAGATCCCCGTAAGAATGTTGTCGGGCGGCAATGTTCAGAAGGTTCTGCTCGGACGTGAGATCGAATCCGCACCGAGCCTGCTCATAACGGCTTACCCCGTTCGAGGACTTGACATCAACTCGTCATATACGATATACGGACTCCTGAACGAGCAGAAGAAAAAGGGAGTTGCAGTCCTTTTCATCGGCGAGGATTTGGACGTTCTGCTCGAGCTTTCGGATAAGATAATGGTGCTTTGTCACGGCAAGGTGACGGGCATCGTTGATGCAAAAACAGTTACAAAGGAACAGCTTGGTCTTATGATGACAGGCTCAACAGCAGAGGAGGTGCTTGGAAATGGCTGAACAGGCAGTACAGAACCGTGAAAAATTCCGCATAAGAATTTCCAAGCGTGCAGAGGTCGGAACGAAAAAAGCAGTTCTTTTCCGTGCGGTCTCGGTCGCTGCGGCTATCATCGCAGGCGGACTTTTTATCCTTTGCATCGGCTACAACCCTTTCTCGGTCTACGGAACTATCATCAAGGGCGCATTCAGCACCTCAATGGCATTTCAGGCGACCGTTAAGGTCATGATACCGCTTCTCATTTCGTCACTCGGCGTAACGCTGGCGTTCAAGATGAAATTCTGGAACATCGGTGCAGAGGGACAGATCATCGCAGGTGCGATATGTGCATCGTATTTTGCACTTTTCCATGCCGATCTTCCGCATTTCCTTCTTATGATAATAATGTTTGCAGCAGGTATTATCGGCGGCGGTCTGTATGGACTTATCCCTGCATTTTTCAAGGCGAAATTCGGCACGAACGAAACGCTTTTCACGCTTATGCTCAACTATATTGCGCTTTATGTTATAGTATGGCTTCGTGACGGCGCTTGGGCTGACCCCGAATCGGGCGGCTTCCCGAAGATCGCACGTTTTGTTTCAAATGCACAGCTCGACAAGGTAGGCGGCATACAGGTCGGCTGGATAATCGGTTTGATACTTACCGTTATCGTGTTTATTTATCTTAAATATACGAAGCATGGCTACGAGATAAGCGTTGTTTCCGAAAGCCACGCAACTGCACGTTATGCAGGTATGAACCCGAAGAAGATCATGCTCCGCACGATGTTTCTGAGCGGTGCGGTCTGCGGCATTGCAGGAATGGTTCAGGCTACCGGTTCGGATATGACCCTTGCGACCTCCGTTGCAGGCGGTGTTGGTTTTACGGCTATCATCGTTGCTTGGCTCGCACAGCTTGAACCGATAGCGATCCTTATCGTTTCGTTCCTTTTCGCCGTCCTTGAAAAGGGCAGCAGCGTAATGCAGTCAACGTTCGGACTTTCGACCTACTGCGCAGATGTTCTTCAGGGAATTATCCTGTTCTTTGTGCTTGCCGGCGAGTTCTTCATTCGATATAAGTTCGTTGTAAACGGAAAGGAGCGTAACTGATGGATATGTTTATCAACTTTCTCGTTGCGGCAGTTCTTGCAGGCGCTTCGCTTCTGTACGGCACTGTCGGCGAGATAATCGATCAGAAATCGGGTCATCTTAACCTCGGCGTTGAGGGTATGATGGCGATAGGTGCGTGTGCAGGCTTTATGGCAGGCTACCGCTCCGACAGCCTTGTTATTGCGATAATCGCAGCGTTCCTTTCGGGTGCGGCGGCTGCACTTATTTACGCTGTTCTGACGGTAACATTTATGGCTGACCAGAATGTTACGGGTCTTACGCTGACGATTTTCGGCTGCGGACTTTCCAACTTCATCGGTGAATACAACATCACACGTTCGGAAACGGGCAACCTCAAGCTCCCCGAGCATATCATGTCGCAGCTCAGAAACATTCACATTCCCGTTCTGAGTGATATTCCCGTTGTGGGAAAGCTGCTTTTCTCCTATAATATCTTTATCTATCTTGGTGTAATTATTGCGATAATAGTGTATATTTATCTTTTCAAGACAAAAACAGGACTTAACCTGCGTACTATCGGTGAAAATCCTGCGGCTGCCGATGCAGTCGGAATCCACGTTGTCCGCAGCAAGTACATCAACCTGCTTATCGGCGGCGGTATCTGCGGAATAGGCGGAGCTTACTGCTCAATGGTAGTCTGCGGCGGCGTATGGATGAGCAACAGTGTAAACGGAATGGGCTGGATATCTGTTGCGCTCGTTATCTTCGCAGCGTGGAGTCCGCTCAAAGCAATCGGCGGAAGTCTTGTTTTCGGCGCATTCAGCGTTCTGAAATACTATATGCCGAAGTCGGTGATAACGCTCCCGAACGCATTTTACGATATGCTCCCGTTCGTTATAACGGCGCTTATCCTCATTATCACATCGGTAAGAAAGAACAAGGGCAGAATGCAGCCTGCTTCCTGCGGTGTGAATTATTTCCGTGAGGAAAGATAAATGCTTCTGCGAAAAAATGGCAGAACTGTTCTTTATTTCGAGGGTACTCTGTTTTTAAGGAGCAGACGATGGTTCGCCAGGTCTTTCAACGAGTGAATTATTTCTCTTAGAATTATTAATAAATTATTGTAGCACTCTGTAACCCCAAAATCTTTATAATTCTATTGGTTCGTTTTTCAATAACTTTATTCAGCACAACCCTATAGAAATCAACAAACCAAAGCGGAAAAGCATACTCTATAGTCTTTATAGTCTTAGCCGGAGGAGAGGAAGATAAGGGAAAGGGAGTGCAGAGGGTAAACCGTCAAGAGGGAGAGGGGACGGCTCGCGTCCATAGGTTACAGAGTG
>URTF01000066.1 GCA_900550695.1 uncultured Ruminococcus sp. | reverse complement strand
TTATATTGGATTTCGGCGCAGATTTTTTCCTGTATTTTATTGGTGTTTAGTATTACACTCTGTAAACGGTCAAAATACTGCAAATACTATTTAACATATATTTTAATTGACAAAAAACTTCTTTAGTGCTATAATTATTTTGCAAAATTGCGAAAACATTAATTCGGAGGTGAATAAAGTGGCAAACGGCGATAGCGGCGGGTCAAACGGGCGATCATACGGATATTTTCATACAGCCGATACGGCTTGCTTAGCACTGCCATTTTATTCGCTGTAAATAATGATATCTGCCCGTATATGACCTGTACTGACTGTCATATACGGGATTTTTATGTCCCGATGTCCCACATAAAAAAGAAACGGAGGACATTCCAATGAAGAACACAGAAAACACTATTGTAAAAGCACCCGAGAACGAAGCTGCAAAAAATCCGCATTTTGACGAAATAACGGCAATAATCACGGGCAACGATTCGCCCAAAGCAATGATGAACCGTCTGGACGATTATCACGGCAGCGACATTGCAGATGTTATCAGCAGCCTTACCGTTCAGGACAGAAAAAAGTTCTACCGCATCTGCAGCGAGGAAATGCTCGGCGATATTTTTGAGCATCTCGACGAAAAAGACGCAGGAACTTATCTCAATGAAATGGATATTCGCAAAGCGGCTGCTCTTATATCCGAACTTGATACAGATACTGCTGTGAATATTCTTTCCGAAACCGACAAGGACAAGCGCAGTCTTATCATCGATACGGTAGACCCCGATATACGGAATGAGCTGAAACTCATCGCCTCCTTTGACGATGAGGAAATAGGCAGCCGAATGACTACCAACTGCATAATCATCAAAGACGATATGTCGGTAAAACAGGCAATGACTGCTCTCATCAGTCAGGCAAAGGAAAATGACAATATCTCAACGCTGTTCGTTGTTGACGAAAACAATGTTTTCAGCGGCGCTATTGATTTAAAAGACCTTATCACAGCAAGAAGTGAGGACGAACTGAACAGCCTTGTTGCGACCTCATTTCCCTATGTATATGCGACCGAACAGACCTCCGACTGTATCGAAAAGCTGAAAGATTACTCGGAATATATCATACCCGTTCTGGACGATTCAAATCGTCTGCTCGGCGTTATCACTGCGCAGAACATCATCGAAGCCGCAGACGATGAAATGGGCGAGGATTACGCAAAGCTTGCAGGTCTTACCGCCGAAGAAGATCTCAACGAACCTATCGGACAGAGTATAAAAAAACGTTTGCCGTGGCTGCTGATACTGCTTGCGCTCGGAATGTTGGTCTCGACCGTTGTGGGTGCGTTTGAGAAGGTTGTCGCACAGCTCACGCTGATCGTTGCGTTCCAGTCGCTTATCCTTGATATGGCAGGCAACGTCGGCACACAATCCCTTGCGGTGACTATCCGTGTTCTTACGGACGGTCAGCTTTCATTCAGGCAGAAGCTTCAGCTTGTATCGAAAGAAATGCGTGTCGGGCTGCTCAACGGTCTGCTGATCGGAGTGCTTTCGTTTGCCGCAGTCGGTCTTTACATCTTCCTTTTTAAGGGTAAAGACCTTATGTATTCTTTTGCAATGTCGGGCTGTATCGGAATTTCGCTCATACTCGCAATAATCGTATCCAGCGCAGTAGGAACGCTCACGCCGCTTTTCTTCAAGAAGATAAAGATAGACCCGGCTGTTGCTTCAGGTCCGATGATAACCACCCTCAACGACCTTGTTGCAGTCGTAGTTTACTACGGCACAAGCTGGATATTCCTTATAAATATGCTGCATCTTTCATAAGTGCTTTTCTCAGTGATATATAAACATAAAATTCAGCTATGCTTTATGCGGCTATGTGGTATATTGAAGAAGATCAGTTTGGATTGACCTGCTCGGCAAACGGAATTTACGGGAAATACAAGGAGAACTAACACATTATGACCTCGTTAAAGAAAAAACACATCAAAATGTATATATTGCCTATACTTGTTTTTGTGTTTGGCTGTCTGATACTGACAGTGATTTTATATCACTCCTACAAGACAGATCAAAAACAGACGCAAACGATCACAGAGTTAAATGCTGAAACCTATGCAGAACGTTTGCAGAACGATATGTATCGCGGTATTGCTATCACAGGCACGCTGGAGGAAATCGTAATAAGTGAAAACGGAAAGATAGAAAAATTCCAGGATATTGCAGAAGATCTGATGACGGGTTATATTCAAAGTATCCAGATCGCCCCCGAAGGCATCGTTACAGACATTTTCCCCAATGCAGGAAATGAAGCAGGCGCGATAGATCTTATCCACGACGAAAGCAGGGGTGAGATCTGCCGATACGGAAGAGATAATGATCTTGTAACGATGCAAGGACCATTTGACTTAAAGCAGGGCGGAAGCGGAATTGCAATTCGAAATCCTGTATATTTGGAAAATGCAAACGGAGAATCTTATTTTTGGGGATTTACGATAGTGATCATTCGTGTTCCCGCTATTTTTGAAAATTCGGTGCAATCACTTACGGATTTCGGATATGATTATTGCTTATCTAAGACAAAATCCCCTTTTGATGATGAATATAGTGTGATATCTGCATCGAGTGAATCTTTAAATGACCCGATCATTTTTGAATTTAAGCTTGGCTGCTGTTCATTCCGTTTGGCGGTAATGCCCAAAGGCGGTTGGGCTCATGAAAATAGATTCTTTTTAAATTTGTTCATCGGACTTTGTATAATCCTGCTTCTGACCGTTTTGACATACGCAATCCTTGTGTCGGAACAGCATCGTGAAGACCTTAAAAAGCTGTCAGTAACAGATCCATTGACCGGACTTTTGAACAGAAAAGGTTTTGATGAACAGCTTCACAATGTCATACATACACACCCGAATGTAAACTGTGTAGGAATTCAGATGGATATTGATGATTTTAAATTTATCAATGATATGTATGGACACTCGGTAGGTGATGCGGCACTGAAAACACTTGCACAGAGTATGAAAGATAATTTTGCTGAAGATGCGATATTATGCAGAAACGGCGGCGATGAATTTTCAATAATTCTTATTGGAACAACAGCTGAGGAAGCAAAGGATAAGATCGAAAAATTCACCTTGGAACAACGGCATTTTACATATAATAGCGAAAACCATAATTTTTTCATTTCAGTCGGTTATGCGGAATTTCCCGAAAATTGCAAAGATATTTCCGAACTTATTCGATGTGCGGATATGGCGCTTTACGAAGTAAAACTTCACGGAAAGCATAACTGCCTTGCTTATCGTGACGATTATAATATACAGCATAGAAGCCGACTTGGATTTGCACTTCAGGATATATCCAAGAATCTTCCCGGCGCTTTTTTGATATATAAAGCAGACCCCGAAGATGACCGTATCTTATTTGCCAATCAGGAATTGATAAACTTTGCAGGTTGCAAAGATTTTGATGATTTTCTTGCACATACCGATCACCGATTCCGAAATCTAATCCGCCCCGATGAACAGGAAGCTGTGGAAACAAGCATCTGGTCGCAGATCAATTCAAAAGTCAGCGGCAACAATGACTTTGTTAAATTCCATTTTGCCAAAAAAGACGGCAGCTATCACCCCGTCCTCGATCACGGCAGAATAGTGAAGAGCCGCTATTACGGAAATGTGTTTTACGTTCTGATAATGGACTGCACCTTGGTTGAATCATATTATAATGAAGATCATAATATGCTGCAATAAACTGTTTCCGATAAGATATCATGATCTAAAATAATAACGCAGGTGATCATCAATGTGGATAGCATTCGCATTCGGCTCTGCCTTTTTCGCAGGCGTGACTTCTATCCTTGCAAAAATAGGCATCAAAAGCACCGATTCGACTGTCGCAACGGCTGTACGAACCATAATCATTCTCTTTTTCTCGTGGATAATGGTATTTGTCACGGGACAATTCGGCGGTATTAACGACATCTCGGGCAAAACGCTTGCGTTCCTCATACTTTCGGGACTTGCAACGGGCGGAAGCTGGCTCTGCTACTTCAAGGCATTGCAGATCGGTGACGTGAACAAGGTCACTCCCGTTGACAAATCAAGCACCGTCCTCACGATGCTGCTTGCGTTTATCATTCTCGGTGAAGAACTCAGTCTGCTGAAAATCGTCTGCATTATCCTTATCAGCGCAGGCACTTATCTTATGATAGAAAAGAAGAAAACCGATAAGCAGACAACGGGCAAAGGCTGGCTTTTCTATGCCGTACTCTCCGCCGTGTTCGCAAGCCTTACCTCTATCCTCGGCAAAATAGGCATAAGCGGCGTTCCCTCCAACCTCGGCACGGCGATACGAACGATAGTCGTTCTCATAATGGCGTGGGTAATGGTCTTTGTTACGAAAAAACAGGGCGAGCTGAAAAAGATAGACCGAAAGAGTATGCTTTTTATCTGCCTTTCGGGACTCACAACGGGACTTTCGTGGCTCTGCTACTACAAGGCTTTGCAGGACGGTCAGGCAAGCATCGTTGTGCCGACAGACAAGCTGAGTATTCTTGTCACGGTCGCTTTTTCCTGTATCGTGCTGAAAGAAAAGCTCACAAAAAAATCGCTCCTCGGACTTCTGCTCATAACCGTTGGAACGCTTCTTCTTGTTATATGATCGGAAAGGAATTTTTATGACGGAAATTGATTTCAGGATACTTGACTTTATTCGTGAAAGGCTCTCAAACGGCTTTTTCGATTTTGTTATGCCGAAGCTGACCGCCGTTGGAAATGTCGGATTTATATGGATATTCGTTGCCGCCGCAATGGTCATAAGCCGAAAATACCGACGTAACGGACTTGAACTCGCCGCAGGACTTGTCGGCTGTGCTCTTGTCGGAAATCTTCTGCTGAAAAATCTCATCGCACGGCAAAGACCCTGCTGGATAAACGATACTATCGAGCTTCTCATAGCAGTGCCGAAAGACTACTCTTTCCCTTCGGGACACACTATGGCATCATTTGCGGCAGCGGCTATCATACTTCATGCAAATAAGAAGCTCGGGATCGCTGCATACATTCTTGCTGCTGTTATCGCATTTTCAAGACTGTACCTGTATGTTCATTTTCCGACCGATGTTCTTGCAGGGGCAGTAATAGGAACACTTATAGGTATCGCAGTCTGCTTTTTCTCAAAGAAAATTTTTCCTCAGAAAGAGCTGCACAATGCAGAAAAATAAAAATCAGCCGCACACCAAAACCAAAGGTGTGCGGCTGTGTTTTTTACCAATCACTGTCCCAGTCGGAATCGCCTGCATCCCAACTGTCATAATCATAGCTGTCCCAGTCGTTGCTGTCCCAATCATCATCCCAGGAGTTGCTGCTGCCGCCGCTGCCGTGGTCAACATAATAATCACTGTCCGCAAAATCACTCGCACCGTATTCGTCGGAATATACCGAGCCGTCATAATAGCTGCTGTAGTTTTTCTCAAGCTCTCTGTCAACACTGTCAGTCGGCGTCCAGCTGCCGTAGTTGTAATAATACCAGTCACGGTCGAACGGATCATAGTAATAATACGAATCATCGTATGTATAATAACCGCCGTCGGGCATAGTATCCAGTGCCGCAAAAAATATTGCTCCGCCAACGATAAGCGCAAACACGAGGGCGATTATCCCCCAGGTGCTGTCCTTTTTCTTTTTCTTCGGAACGTACTTAACGCTGCCGTTTTTCTGCTTGCGGATCATGACCTCAGACTTGAGCTTCTGATATATCTCATTTACGGCATAAGCCTCGTCCTTGCCCTGATATCGTATCGCACGGGTGCCGTCAGCCTTGTTCTTGTAAACAACAAAGTCGCCTTTTTCATCTTTAAAAATGCCGAAAGCTTTAGGCTCTTTGTAATCCTCGCCGATAAAGAAACGCATCCTTTCAAGCGGCATATTATGCGATGCGCAAAAGCTTTTCAGCTCCCCGATCGTTTTCGGAACGCCGTCCGCAGTCCTCGCAACTCCCTCATTCTGCGCGCCGCAGTTGGGACAAACTTCATCGGTATCGCTAATGAGCGAACCGCAGTAGCTGCACTTTATTTTCATCTATAAGTAATGTACTTTGCGAAAAAGTACATATCCCCCTTTCCTTACAAGTTTTATGAACATTGTATTACATTTATTATATATTATTTTAAAAATAATTGCAATAGAATTTCTCAAAATATTTGATTTTTGAGTGTAAAAAATACTGTAAAAAGCTGTTTTTACAAATTAAAAGTGAAATTGTTTCAAAAAGTCCAATAATTTTCCAAAAAGTCTTGCAAATCGGCTGTTTTTATGAGTAAAAATCGTATATATCTTCGAGCGGCGCAGGCGCATAATTCACCGAGCTGTATTCGGCATAATCATACGATGTGACGGCTTTGAGCTTTCCCTTTGAATAGCTGTAAAGATTGTTTCCGCCGCCCTTGAAATACTCGCTCAATGACGTTCCGACCACCCTTGCGTATGTTTCGCCCCACGCACTTCCGAGGAAAGTCGGCTGATCTTTTTCCACCGTGAAAAAGCCCGTGAAATTGTAGCTCTCCTTGTCCCCTATCGTCACAGCAAGAAGTCTGTCACCGTCAAGCTCAAACTCGGTCAGCTGTACGAACGTGTCCTTGCCCAAAAGCTCCTCGTCAAATTCAATTGGCACGATAAAATCGTAACAAAAAACTCCAAGCTGATTTCCGTCAACGATCTTTCCCGTGTAAATTTCTATCGCAAGTCTGCCGTTTATGTCAACGCAGACCGCTGCCATTTCCGCCAATCCGTCACCGTCAAGATCGGTATGCATAAGATATTTCTCGAATTTTCCGTAAAGCCCTTTTCCGCCCGCAAGAAGAATTTTCGCATTTTTATCCTCGCAGAAAAATATCATATCATCGTCGCTGTATTCGGGGATATTCTCGGGGTCGGTCGCATAGGTTATCTTTTCTTCGGAAAAATCGGGATAAGATATCTCATTTCCGATAATATATCCCGAGGCAGTCGTAAATTCGGTCGTACTTGCAGATACTTGTGTTTCGACTGCGCCCGTTTCCGTGACAAGAGTTGTTTCGGTGGTTTGAGTTTCGGGTCCGGTTCGGCTCTCCGTTTCTGTTTTTGCTGTTTCGGCAGAAATTTGCACAGCTTCGGTCATAGTGCTTGAAACCGTCACTGTCTGCGGCGGTTCTGTTTCCTTTTCGGTATAAGCAGGCTCACCGTTTGCCGATCTTACTACCGCAAAAATGCACACTGCAAGAACCAAAACTGCGGCTGTGGAAAGGATCGGTACAAGCACCGTATTCCTGCGGATATTCAGCACAGCACTTTTGAGTTCAGCCGCATTTTTATAACGCTTATCGGGATCAAGCTCGGTACAGTGAGAAATTATCCTTTTGTACCGTTTTTTTTCGGAAAGCTCACCGAAAAGCACTTTCATCGTCTGACCTGCGGCATAAATATCCGCCCTGAAATCGGTCTGCGCAAAGCCGTACTGCTCGGGCGGAGCATAACCCCTTGTACCAAGATAACAGGTGTCATTATCGCTGTCGTCCTTGAAGATACGTGCGGCTTCAAAATCGATGAGCTTTATATTTCCGTCACCGCAAAGCAGGATATTTGACGGCTTTACATCACGGTGGACGATACCGAGTTTATGTATAGCTTCAAGTGCGGAGCAAAGCTGTACCATTATTTTTTCGGCTTCTTTTGCGGAAAGCTCGGAACAAACGGGTGGTTTTCCATCGATATATTCCTCGCAGACGACAGTTTTCCCGTCCGATATCTCAACTGAATATATCTTCGGCAGGTATGGGGACTTGTGAAACTTCAGTGCATTATAGACCGTGTTTTCGGAATAGACCGTGCGGCGTATGAACGTTTCTTCGCTGCGCACAAGCTCTATCATTCCGCGTGCCGATGAATGGATAACTTCCGTCTGCATTTTCACACCTCCCGTTTTTATTTATTATATCAGAAAAATTTTCCGTCTGCAAGTATAACATTAACACAGATAAAATAAAAAAACTGTCAACGATGCGAAGCCAACCAGCTGGTCGAGCTGAGCACAGCTCGTCAGGTGTCCAGAGGGCGGAAGCCCTTTGGTCGCTCTCCGCAGAGAGCGAAATCCCCTAAACTAACAGTATAATATCATTTACAATAGTATATTCACTAACAAGTCAAAAGGCGCAATTCACAAAAATAACGGGAAACGAAATATGATAAACCCAGTTTCATAAACCTAAAAAATGTGAATTGCGCCAATTCTATTTTCCTAAAGTAAACTGTCCTCGGAGCGAAATGCGCAGAGCGAAAGCGATAAGCATTTCACTCCGACATCGCTTGAACGGCGGTGGTGTGGGATATGAACATAAACCGACATTTTAACGTAGGGTCGGATTCCATATCCGACCGTTTGCAAATGATAGATTTTTTCAGATTTTATAGGGTGGTTTTACTATTCATATTTCACCGCCACTCATACTGCGTTTTACCACTCATATTGCGTTGAAGCTTCAAATCCACTCACTTCGTTCGTAGATTTTCGCTTCAAGGATAGATTTTTGAGAAAAATAGTATGGCGCAATTCACTTTTTAGGTTTACAAAACTGATTTCTCATAGTTCGTTTACCATTATTCGTGTGAATTGCGCCCTTAATTCAGTTAACAGTTTACAGCTTTTATTTGATAGTAATTACGCTATTGTTACAATGCTTTAGCTGTTAGTTTAGGGAGTTTCGCTTCTGCGGAAGCGACAAGGGGACGCTGTCCCCCTTGACCCCCTGCCACCCTTTGAACAAAGCGAAATTCTTGCAGAATTAACGTAAACTTTATTTTTTTCGTGCCGTTCCGTTTGTTATTATCAGTTCGGCGCTTTTACAGTGAATGTTACGGAAATGGTCGTAACGCTCTTCTTGTCGCCGAGCGGCATTATCTGAGCCGAGCAGTCGGTAAGATCGCCGTCAGCGGTTCTTGCTTCTTCGGGGAGCGAATTTACCCAGCCGTTGTAGAGATTTACTCTTGTGCAAAGCTTGTCATCGGAGCAAGTGTAGCCTTTGCCCTGCATTTCGTAAGCTTCGCCGTTGATGAGGATCTCGTCAATTGTATAGGTATAATCGGGGAAGAATTTCTCACCGTTGGAAATTCCGAGTGCCGAGAACGCCACGCCCTTTGCCGCACCACATTCGGAAAAATCAAGGCTTACGGTATATGTACCCTCGCCCGTGATCTGAACGTTTTCAGCCTTTGCGCCCGTTGTGCAGTTTGTCGGGTCGTATGTGTCGCCGATGCTGTAGGCAACGCCGTAGTCGCTCGAAGCATACATTATCCATGCTATCGACATATCATCGGAGGCAGGAAGTGCGATGCTTTCACTCTGTTCATCGACAGACTTCTGCTTTGTTTCTTCGATTCTTGTCTTAGCCTCGTCCTTTATCGTCTGAATGTCCTTATCCTTTTCGTTATCATAGCGGCGGTCAAGGAAGAGCTGAACGAGATCTTCATCAGAGAACTTGTTTGCCAACCTCTTATAGAAGTTGCTGCAATCCCAGAGTACGGGGCAGAAATCATAAAGGTCGCAGTTGTCCAAAAGATTTGAGTAGAACTTGTCAGTCTCGGGCTTTATTCCGCCGTCCTTTTTCATTACGGCATATTCACCGATGACAACACCATAACCCTCATCGGAGAACTTGCTGAGTTTTTCCATATTTCCGTTCTGCTCGTCATAATCGGACGGAGAACCCCACTGATTTACGCCGTCCGTGCCGCAGTAATCCCACGGTGTATAATAGTGTACCGAAAGCAGAAGCTTGCTGTTCGCTGTGTCCTCGGGCATCTTGAAACGCTCGTCACAGGTAAGTGCGATATCCGTGTTATAGCCTGCTATAAGGAGGAAACGGTCTTCGTTATTGCCGCCGAGCGAACGGATAAGCTTAACGAATTCACTGTTTATCATGTTTGTTGTTTCGTAACATTCGTCCTTGGTGAGAACGCCCTGCGAACCCGTGATATCCTTGTCGTTAAGGCGGTCGCCGAGTTCCTCGTTTGCGGATTCAAAGATGAGCTTGTAGGAATAATTTCTGAAACGCTCGCCGATCTGCGTCCACATCGACTTATACATTTCGAGAGCCTTTTCTCTTACAGCAGTGTCCTCCGCACCGAACATTCCCCACCAGCTTCCGTCCCAGTGGTCATTGATGATAACATACATATCAGCGTCAAGCGCATAGTTCACGACCGTTTCAACACGGTAAAGAAGTCTTTCGTCAATGGTGTAATCACCCGATTCAAAGTTCATTCCGTTTGTCCAAGCCACAGGGATTCTGATAGTGTCAAAGCCTGCGTCTTTCATGCTCTGCATCATTTCGGCAGTCGTATAGGGCTGTCCCCAGAGTGTTTCAAAGCCATCGGGGTTCGCACCGCCGACATATCCCGAGTGATTGTAAGCTTCAAGCGTGTTGCCGAGGTTTATGCCGTTGCCCATTGCCCTTACAAATTCGAGCGAGGTCATTGCCTTTAAGCTGTCCTCCCCTTCCGAATCGACCGAAACCTCCGCTGCGGTGCTTGCTGTCGCTGCTTCGCTCTGCGCATCGTCTGTTTTTTCATCGCCGTTTACGCCCGCACCGTTTCCGCAGCCTGCAAGCATTGAAACGGAAAGCAGCAGAGCCGCAAACGATGATAACGTTTTCATTTTCATGAACAGTCCTCCAGTTTTTACAAAGATTTTTCTGCGATAAAATAATTTCCTTTTATATTATACTCCGTACAAAAACAATTTTCAAGTATTTTCTATAAATCCGCCCGATATTTCAGCGAGTAAATTTCTCTTAAAATTATTAATAATTTATAAAAACGTGTTCCCCGTCCCATTGACAAACGCTCCCCTTACAAAACTTCCTGTAAGGGGAGCGTGTCTGTCGAAAGAGTATGTTGCATTTATGCAGATCGACGAAAAAGTATTTGATGACTTAATCTCTATAAGAAGAACCACCATTCATATCCCGTCGGTGCTAAACGCTCGTCGCTTTGCTCCTCACGTT
>URTF01000065.1 GCA_900550695.1 uncultured Ruminococcus sp. | reverse complement strand
TCTGCAAGCAGATGAGGTGCTAAGGCTTTAGCCGGTGGTTTTTAGAGGTGACCTTTATTGCTTTTCACGGAAAAATGTCCTGCGATCTGTATTTTATCGGGCGTAAAAAGAAAAACGTCCGTTGTGAGCGGATTTGGTGAGCGTTTGTACTCACGGACGATCTCTTTTCCGAGCTTTTCGAGGATATTGTTCGTTATATTTTCAAGAATGAGAATGCTTTCGCAGGACGGCGCAACGACGAGAAATTTCGCACCCATATAATTGTAGACGACCTGACGGAAATCATTGCAGAGAATGAACGAAACTCCGAGATGCTTGCACGGCAGGTCAAATTCCATTGCGTTCACGCCCTCGGCGATGCTCGTTTTCTTGACCTTGGTCTTGGCAAGCAGCCTGCACATATTTCTGTCTGCAACGGAGAAAACGACTTCACGGGGCATTCCCCAGCGTTTGAGTACAGCCTCGTCAAGAGGGCGAAGCTTCGTATCATCGGCGGTGCAGACAATGACCTTGCAGAGTCCTCCTGCGAATTCGGCGCTTATCATTCCGGGGCGAACGTCCTTTTCACGCATTATCGCAAGCCGCAGGAATTCCTGACCGTTCGTGAACGAAACCATTCGTATCTCCATATCTATTTCCTGCTCCAGCTTTTGCATAAGCGAAGTCAAAAGCTCGGGCGAAGGTGCGCTTTCATATTCCGAACGAGCCTTAGAGGTGTCAACGGAAAAGTCGGAAACGCCGTTCGTCAGCAGATAGCGGCCGCCGTTCTTTTCGGAAACGGTAAGACTGTGTTTTTTCAGCAGATCCTTGAATTCCGAACCGAATTTATCCTTTTTCAGGACGTCATTCAGCTTTTCCATAAGTCCGTTCAAACGCAGCACCTTCTTTCAATCAAAATCAACTATTATTATAGCATAAAAATTTCCGCTTGTACAGAAGAATTTTGCGGTTTTGCGGAAATTTTCATCTGAGTATCCCTGTTTCGTGCAAACGCTTGCGGATATCGTTTGCAGGTCTGCCGTGCCGTGCGCTTATCTGCGTCAGCGAAAGACCTTTTTCGACTTCATCACGCAGACGTTCCGTTTCATCGACCGTCCAACCGCCCTTGACTTCGGACGGTGAGCCGCCTTTTTTGGCTTCGCCCGAAAATTCTTTTATAACGGCAAGAAAATCCTCGCCGTAGCTTTCGCATTTCTTGCGTCCGACACCCGAAACACCGAGAAACTCCTCTGGGGTCGAGGGCATTCTGCGGCACATATCACGAAGCGTTGCATCGGTGAAAACGAGGTAGGCAGGGATATGTGCTTTTTCGGCAATATCCATTCGTTTCGATTTGAGCTTTGCGAGAAGCTCCGCATTGACGGGAAATTCCGCAGGCTTTTCCTTTGCCGTAATGCGGTGAACTTCTTTTGGCAGCTTCATTTCAAAACGCTGTCCCGACCTTATCGCAGCCGCCGCAAGGTCTGTCGGAACAACAACGGGATAGTCACCGCCGTGCACATTAAGATACCCTTTCTCGATGAGATTGTCAATGATGAGCCTTATCCTGTGCGTAGGCACATCAGCCATTATGCCGTAGGTCGAAAGTGTGTCATAACCGTTTTGTCTGAGCTTCTCTGCCTTTGAGCCGCGGAGAATATCCGTTATCGCAGCCTTGCCGAGATAGCGCCCGTTGTGGTTGCATATACGGTAAACGCAGCTTATTATTTTCTGTGCTTCAGTGGTGATATCGACCGTTTCAAAGCTTGTGCAGCAGTTGGAGCAGTGACCGCAGAAAACGGGTGGCTTTTCACCGAAATATTTGAGTATGCTCGCACGAAGACAATCGGTGGTCGTTGCATAAAAGGTCATCTGTTTAAGTCGCTCATAATCACGGGAACGCAGCTCGGCTTTTTCACGCTCGGTCAGTTCCTCATTGCCGTCATTGGAATTTTCGATGAGAAAACGTGCGAGCGCAACGTCCTGACCGCTGTAGAGAAGTATGCAGCTTGCAGGCTCGCCGTCACGTCCCGCTCTGCCTGCCTCCTGATAGTAGCTTTCGATATTTTTCGGCATATTATAATGTATGATGAGCGAAACGTTCGATTTGTCGATGCCCATTCCGAAAGCGTTCGTTGCGACCATTATGCCGCATTTGTCGTAGAGAAAAGCGTCCTGATTTCGGCGGCGTTCATCGTCCGAAAGTCCTGCATGATAGCGTGTTGCGGAATAGCCTTTTTCGCACAAAGCATCGCAGACGGTTTCAACGTTTTTTCTTGTTGCGCAGTAGACGATAGTGCTTTTTCCTCGGTTCTCGTCAACGATCTTCATAAGCTCATTAAGGCGTTCGGCAGGTCTGCGCACCTCGAAGTAGAGGTTCTGCCTGTCGAAGCCCGTTGTAATCGTGAAAGGGGAGCGCAGTCCGAGCAGTGCGGAAATGTCCTCCTTAACGTGTTCGGTCGCTGTAGCTGTGAAAGCGGTCACGATAGGTCGGCGTGAAAGCTTTCCGATGAACTCGGGAATTTTAAGATAGCT
This sequence comes from uncultured Ruminococcus sp., assembly GCA_900550695.1. Classification (GTDB taxonomy): domain Bacteria; phylum Bacillota; class Clostridia; order Oscillospirales; family Ruminococcaceae; genus UMGS363. The sequence goes on along the minus strand of URTF01000065.1, from coordinate 8,650 downwards.
TGGGAGGAAATCCTGACCCCATTGCGAAACGCAGTGCGATTCATCGACCGTTACCATTGAGATATTGCTGTTCTCGGAAAAGGCGAGAAAGCTGTCGGTGACGAGCCGCTCGGGGGCAACGTAGATAAGCTTGTATTCGCCGTTTTCGGCACGGCGGATGACCTCACGGTACTGCGAAGAGTTGAGCGAGCTGTTTATGTAAGCCGCACGAATGCCCGACTGGACAAGGCTCTCGACCTGATCCTTCATCAGCGAGATGAGCGGCGAAATGACTATCGTTATCCCGTCAAGGAGCATCGCAGGAACTTGGTAGCAGACGGATTTTCCCGCACCCGTCGGCATTATCGCAAGAACGTCCTTTCCTGCGAGGATATTATCGATTATCTCGGACTGACCGTTTCGGAAGTCATCGTGTCCGAAATACTGTTTTAAAACTTCAAATTTGTTCATTTATGCTTTCTTGTCCTTTAATTTGCATTTGTATCCGCCAAGCTGTTCTCTTAGCGGACAGACTTCACATTTCGGGTTTCTTGCGCAGCAGTATTCACGCCCGAAAAGAACTATCCTGTGACAGAAATCGGAGCTTTTTTCGGGAGGAAGAAGCTTGCGCAGATCGTCCTCGACCTTTTGCGGCTCGGTGTTCGCTGTAAGTCCGAGCCTGCCGCAGATCCGTATAAAATGTGTGTCCGTTACAACGGCAGGCTTGTGAAAAACATCACCTACGATGAGGTTAGCGGTCTTTCTTCCGACACCGGGCAGCTTTATAAGCTCCTCCACCGTGTCGGGGAGAACGCCGTTAAGGTCATAATATAATGTGTGGGTCATCTCGGCGATGCTCTGCGCTTTCGTCTTGTAAAGTCCGCATGGACGAACGATCTCGGCAATGTCCTCCCATTTCGCATCGGCAAAGCTTTTCAGGGTGGGGAACTTCGCAAAAAGCTCCTTTGTGACGATGTTTACCCTTGCGTCCGTGCATTGTGCCGAAAGTCGGGTCGCTATCAGAAGCTCATAGGGTTTTTCGTAAACGAGCGAGCATATCGCATCGGGGTAAAGCTTTTCAAGTCCCTCAACGGCAGCCGCCGCTCTTTCTTTCTTGGTCATAATTTATCCTTTCAGTTTTTCCTTTTCTGTGCCGTGCGGCGGTATTCTCCGGGGGTCACGCCCGTCTGCTTTTTGAATACCCGACAGAAGTAGTTTCCGTCGCCGAAGCCGCTCTGCTGTGCGGTTTCTTCAATAGAAAGCTCGCCCTCTTCGAGCAGATTGCACGCTCGCCGAAGTCGGAGCGAGAGTATGTATTCCTGCGGTGTCTGGTGATAGGTCTCGGTGAAAATCCGCACGAAGTGCCGTGAAGAATAGTGCGTTACTTCGGCTATCGAATCAAGAGTGAGCTTTTCGGTGAAGTTTCGCTCGATGAATTCAGCCGCAGCTGTGATGTTCTCAGCGCTTCGGTTCTTGCCCGACTCCTTTGAGGCGTAAAGCCGTGAAAGCATCACCGTAAGCATCATAAAATAAGAGCGTATCAGCGTTTCCCGTCCGTCCGAATCGGTGCTGTACTCGGTCTGCAGCATTTTAAGTATCTCGCACACACGTATAAACTCTTCGGGCGGCAGCGTCAGCTTCGTCTGAAGTCCGTTTTTTCCGTAAAAAAGCGAGCGAAAACTCGGTGAATCGCAAATATCCGAATGTCCGCCGAAAAAATCCTCCTGACTGAACATTATATTGCATATCCGGAATCCGACGGCATCGGAAAAGCCGTGCGACATATTTTTTCCTATGGTAAAGACGTCTCCTTTTCTGATAGGGAAGCATTCATCATCGACAATATGCGATGCGCTCCCTCCTATGACTATTGCAAGCTCGATGAAGTCGGCGTGGCTGTGGATAGGAAAGGTGTTTTCGTGATTATCCTGCAGAATATGGAACGGAAAACCGCTCTCTCCCGTGAATTCTTTAAGGTGAAATACTTTCATTTTGATTTTTCCTGCTTTTGTATAATCATACAATGTAATCGGTTTATAACCCGTAACATTTTGTTAATGTCATTATTGTGCTAAAAAATGTCACTATTTTTATGGAAAAGGTGATGAAACTGTGATATAATTTGTTTACATTGTAGCATATTTTTACAAAATAATCAAGGCTTTGTGTGTACTTTTTGTATTGTATAGGTGCTTTGATTGTTAAAACTTTGGAGGTGCAGGAAAATGGCAGATGCTGTTAGATCAGCAGCCGATATCGGTTCAAACAGGAGAGTGGTCGAACGAACACCGCGTGAAAAGCTCTGCGATGTGCTTTTCTGGTTCGTGCGCGCGTCTGTGGTGATAAACATCATCATTCTCTTCTTCCCGAATTTCAACGCTGCGAGAGTAACAGATCAGATCAATAAGAATATGTCGCTTTTCACCTGCGGCGTTTCTTATAAGACACTTATCACGAACTTCGGCCGTGCATTCGCAAGAGGCTGGGTCCCCGAGGCAGCGTTCAAACTGCTCAACGCCAGCAGCCTTATCATCATCGCAGCAGTTGTGATAATGATAATCGGCGCTTGTATGTCGCTCGGAAACAATAAAATGAAGAAAACGAGCACACTTTTCACCATAGTCGGTTCTGTTGTTGAGATCTGTGCGCTCATCGGGATTTACCGTTCCTATGATATGCTTCTCGGTTCGGAAAAGATCGAAAAGGTAAACCCTGTTTTCCCTGCGATCTTCTGGCTTTATGCCGTTCTTGCAGGCGTAGCGCTTCTGGTATCGGCGGCTGAACTTGTTCTTGTACCCGCAACAAAGGGCGAAAAGGCAGAAATGGCTGCGAAGTACAGACTTTTCCTTATGATGCTCCCGATACTCGTTCTCGCATTCGTGTTCTGCTATCTGCCGCTCTTCGGCTGGAGATACGCATTCTTCGATTATAAGTCAGGCGAAACGCTCTCTTGGGACAAGTTCGTCGGCTTAAAGTGGTTCAAGTCACTTTTCAATACGGCAGCAACGAGAAAAGACGTTGTCCGAGTTGTAAAGAACACACTCGCAATGAGCGGTCTCGGAATCGCAACGAGCTGGGTACCGATGGTATTCGCTATCTTCCTCTCCGAGATCAAGAACACCGCTTTCAGAAGAGTGGTACAGACATTCACAACTATCCCGAACTTCATCAGCTGGGTACTTGTTTACGCTATTGCGCTTGCGATATTCTCAACTGACGGCTTTATCAACACATTCCTCACATCGATAGGTCACCCGACAATGACAAACTACCTCCTTAGCGATTCGCATATGTGGCTCAAGATGCTCGCATGGGGACTTTGGAAGGGACTCGGCTGGAGCGCTATCATCTACATCGCTTCGATCTCGGGCATCGACCAGCAGCTTTACGAAGCAGCTACCGTTGACGGCGCAGGACGTTTCGCAAAGATGTGGTATATCACGATCCCTGAGCTTATCCCTACATATATGGTACTTCTCCTTATGTCCATTGCAAATATCCTTTCAAACGGTATGGAACAGTACCTCGTATTCTCCAATTCTATCAATAAGAACAGTGTCGAAGTTCTCGACCTTTACGTTTATAACCTCGGTATCACAAGCGGACTTATCCCGATCTCGACCGTTATCGGTATGGTCAAGTCCATTATCAGCGTAATTCTTCTTTTTGCCGCTAACAGCGTATCTAAGCTTATCCGCGGCGAGAGCATTGTATAAGGAGGCGGTTTGAAATGACTCACGATGAAAAGCTGTCAAAAAGAGCCGAAGAAAAATATTTCAAGGAGCATACAACGAAGATCAAGCTGACTCCGGGAGATATCGTGTTCAATATCCTGAACTACCTGTTCTTCATTCTGTTCACATTAAGCTGTATTTTCCCGTTCTACTATATCTTCATCAACACTATCTCGAACAACGAGCTTGTTAAAAAGGGCGTTATCACGTTCTTCCCACAGCAGGTCACCATTCAGAACTATATTATGATGGCGAATGTAAACGACCTCTGGAATTCGTTCGTTGTAACAATTCTCAGAACGCTCATCGGTACGGTGCTTATGGTTTTCGCCTCCGCACTCGCAGGCTACCTTATGACAAAGCAGGAGATGTGGCACAGAAAGTTCTGGTACAGATTCCTCGTTATCACAATGTACTTCAACGCAGGACTTATCCCTACATACCTCAACCTTTCGATGCTCGGTCTTACAAATACGTTCCTTGTTTATATCATTCCTGCTATCGTTTCGCCTTATAACATCATTCTCGTAAAGACCTACGTTGAATCTATTCCGGGCGAAATCGAGGAAAGTGCGTTCATCGACGGCGCAGGCTACTGGACGATATTCTATAAGATCATCTGGCCGCTTTCAAAGCCTATCCTCGCAACCATCGCAATATTCGGCGCAGTAGGACATTGGAACTCCTTCCAGGATTCACTTATCTACAACTCCAACTCGCCTGAACTTTATACCGTTCAGCACAGACTTTATGTCTACCTGAACCAGTCGTCAAACCTCAGTGCAATGGTAAACGGCGCAACTTCAAGCTCCGATACGGCGGCGCTCTCGGGTGCGATGAATACTAAGATAATTCAGTACACCATCTCAATGATAACGATTATCCCAATTATGCTCGTATATCCGTTTATGCAAAGATATTTTGAATCGGGTATCATGCTCGGAGCAGTTAAGGGCTAAAAAACAACAAAAACGGGGGTTCATATAGGGAAAAGCTTTCCTTTTGGATCTCCGTTTTATCTTTTTTATCTTTTGGAGGTTTCGATGAAATTTTTCAGCGTAGAAAGTCCGCTTTATAAGTTTATGCAGACCCTGTGGGATATCCTGAAGCTGAACTTTATGTGGATGATTTTCTGCATACCGATAGTTACGATAGGCGGAAGTACAATAGCCGCTTTCAGCGTCCTGCTGCGAATGTCCGAAGATCAGGAGGGTAACGTCATAAAGGACTTCTGGAAAGCGTTCAGGGAAAACTGGAAACAGGGGATATTTATCGGACTTCTGCCGCCGATATGCTTTGAAGCCGTCTTTCTTGATTTTCAGCTCTATAACGCAGTGGAAAACGGAGGACTCGGAATATTGATAGTCGGCTGTTTTTCGGCATATATCTTCATTTTCTGCCTTATCTATGTTTTCCCCCTGCTTGCAAGATACGATAATACCGTAATAAATTCGATAAAGAATTCATTCAGGATAGGAATGAAGTTCTTCGGAAGAACATTCCTGCTCCTTGTGATAATCGCAGTGGAAGTGCTGATAATTTTCTGGAACCCGACAACGAAATTCGTAGGAGCATTGATAGGTCCTGCCTGCATAATGTATACAATAAGCGGCGTGGCAATGCATATTTTCAGAAAAATTGAAGAAGACCCGGCATCACTGAGGAAATAATTCGGAATTAATTTAATTCGGAATTAATTTAATTCGTAATGCGTAATTCGTAATGCGTAATTTTAAAGGCTGTACAGTTCATCGCTGTACAGCCTTTTTATATGTTCAATATTACAATAACAAACATCAAAAGTGCCGTGATTGAAACAATTAGTTTAACTCTATCAGGATTTTTTATCAAACGTGTTAAAAGCATCATTCCTACTGCTCCAATAAACCCTCCAATTGTATTCAGAATTATATCGTCAATATCAAATGTGCCAATATTTAATATCAACTGAATAATTTCAACCACCAAAGAAAAACAAAGTACCCTTATGATTGTCTGCTTACTTTTTTTGGAAAATGACAAGAAAACGCCAAGCGGTAAAAACAGTCCTATATTTCCCCAAAAATTAATTTTTGCTTGAATTCGCAGCTTTATATCATCGGCAGACAATAAAGTAATATAATGACATATTGTTTTAAATGGGATGATATTTATTTCCCTTTTTGAAAGAAAAACAGCCCATGAATAGTCCTTTTTCAAGAATAAACTTGCAAACAGTATAAGAAGATATACTATAAAAGTTATCCCGAGAATAATATTGCATATTTTTTCCTTTTTATTACTCAACCTTATCCCCCATTTTTAATGTAGTCTTTACTCATTATAATCCCCTATTGTTAATCTATCAACATAAAAAACCGCCTCCGAAAAAAAAACAGAAGCGGTTTCGTTGTTTTTAACATAAATTAGTCAGAAACGTAAGGAACGAGTGCGATGTATCTTGCTCTCTTGATAGCCTTTGTAAGCTCTCTCTGATGATATGCACAAGTACCTGTTACACGTCTTGGAAGGATCTTGGATCTTTCAGTCATGCACTTCTTAAGTCTCTGAATATCTTTATAATCGATCTTCTCTACTCTGTCAGCGCAGAACATACAAACCTTTTTACGGGTTCTCTTCATGCCGCCGCGAGGAGATCTCTCTCTATCTTTCTCCATGATAATAACCTCCTGTTTAAAATATGATCAAAAATTAGTGATGCGATCAGAAAGGCAATTCATTGTTTCCGATCACTTCTTCAAAATCACTAAGGTCGCCTACAGAGAAACCCTGTTGGTTATTCTGTGGCTGCTGTGGCTGTGCAGGCTGCTGATAGCTCTGCTGCGGTGCAAACTGCTGTGGCTGGCTGTACTGCTGGTTAGGATTATATCCTCCCTGCTGTGCATTAGGATTTTTATCACCTGCGAAGTAAACCTGATCGGCATATACTTCAGTTACATAGTGCTTGACATCGGGATGATTTCTGTCATCGTAGCTGCTCGTTCTGAGGTTTCCCTCAACGCAGATCATTCTACCCTTGGTGAAATATCTGCTGACGAATTCAGCTGTCTGACGCCATGCAACTACTGTGATAAAATCAGCTTGTCTTTCCTGACCCTGCTGAACAAAATTTCTGTCAACAGCAACAGTAAAGCGACAAGTGCTGACTCCGTTAGGAGTTTGTCTAAGCTCGGGATCTGCAGTAAGTCTGCCCATGAGGATAACTTTATTAAGCATAATAACCTATCCTTTCAAAAGCTCATTACTTTACAGTAACGAGGCAACGCATAACGCCGTCTGTGATCTTGAGTACACGCTCGAATTCTGCGGGGAACTCAGGCTTTGCATTGAATGTGTAGAGAACATAGTAGCCCTCTGCCTGGTCGTCGATCTCGTAAGCAAGCTTCTTCTTGCCCCACTCGTCAACGCTTTCGAGTGTGCCGTTAGCTTCGATCATACCCTTGAACTTTTCGATAAGAGCCTTAGCAGCGTCCTCACCGTTTGTCAAGCTGTAGATTACCATGGCCTCGTAAGATTCGTTTAACTTTGCCATTATAAATACACCTCCTCTTGGATTTACTCACACATTAAATTAGTATGAGCAAGGATAACATTAGTATTATATCAGATTCAGACAGTCTTGTCAAGCTTTTTTCAGAAATTTCCTAAAAAACTTTTAATTTTGCCCTTACTGAATAACACTATATTATATTTTACACCATTTTTCGGCAAAAGTCAATCATAAAAGTTTATTTTACATATTTTAGATACTTATTATGTTAATATATTGTGAATTATCCAAAAAGTATTTGCAAACTGCAACTTTTTTTGCTATAATTAATATAGTATTATCTTTACGGAGGAATCTGAAATGGAAGACAATAACGGAATTCTCAGCAACGACCTTCCCTGGCTGATTTTTTCACTCAATGGTTTTACATACGCTATCAACACGGAATTTGTTACGGGAATACTTGTTCCGCCCGATAATTTAACGCCCGTTCCCGATGCGCCGGCTGAATACCGTGGCATCGTTGACATTCGCGGCGAGGTCTACCCTGTTATCGATATGAGAAGCTTATTCGGTTATCAGCCGCTTGAAAAGGAATGTGCCGATTTCACAGCTATGCTCGATGCCCGTGAGCAGGATCATCTCAACTGGGCGAATGAGTTAAAACACTGCGTTGAAGCTGATATCGATTTTACGCTCACAACCGATCCTCACAAATGTGCATTCGGCAAATGGTATGACGAATTCAAGAAAAACCCTCACAATGCCGACTTTTCCCTCCACAAGATCGAGAAGCCGCACGAGGAGCTTCATCACACCGCCGAAAAGATCGCAGAGATACGCAAGCGTCCCGATTCACCCGACAAGACCCGCAAGCTCACGGAGCTTATGAATATGGTCTTTGATGAATATGTCCCCGAAATAGTCAACATCATTGACGAATCAAAGCGCCGTTACAAGACGTTTTTCCGTGAAACTATGGTCACATTCAACTCTGCGGCGGGAAATGTCGCTATAGTCGTGGACAAGGTTCTCGCTGTTGACAGGATAACCCCGGTAAGCGGCAGAAAAAATATGGACAGAATATTCGCATCACCTTTTTTCACGGGTGTTGCACGAAACAATCGGGTCAATGATGATATTCTTGTAATTGACGATAAAAAGATAATTGCAAAGTCCGAACACGATATTCCGAGTGAAAAGTAAAAAATCGCTGAAATTGTTGTACAAAACAGCAGTTTCGGCGATTATTTTTTATCAAGTCATAAAAAAGCGTCGGACATTTCTGCCCGACGCTGCAGCCTGTCGAAAAAGTATTTCATGACTTAATCTCTAAAAGAAGAACCGCCATTCATATCCCGTCGGCGCTAAACGCTCGTCGCTTTGCTCCTCACGTTTATTTGCCGAGGATAGTTATTCCGAACATAAAGAATAAGCGCAATTCACA
>URTF01000064.1 GCA_900550695.1 uncultured Ruminococcus sp. | reverse complement strand
CGCCGAAATCACATATATCCAAGATTGTCGGCTTGATTTTTTCCAAATTTTAAATAGTGTTTAGTATAAAAACCGAACCAATAGAATTATAAAATTTTTAGATTAACAGGGTACTACGGAAAAATACGGCAATTTCAAATGTACCGAATTATCAATTGATAACTGATAACTATTAACTATTAACTATTAACTATTAACTATTAACTGTTAACTGTCAATTCTCAATTGTCAATTATCAATTATCAATTATTAATGGTCTAACTGTAAATAAACTGTAAAACCGCATTAAAATCTCTTGACTTTGAGCCAACTCCAAGTATTATAATGTAATCAGAAAAAAGGTGGTGATCTAATTTCCCGAAAAGTTTGGTTCGGGAGATCGGAAGAATATGACTATTAAAGAAGTAAGCAAAAAATACGGACTTTCGCAGGATACTCTGCGTTATTACGAAAAAATAGGCGTTATCCCACCCGTTACAAGGACTTCGGGCGGTATCCGTAACTACACCGAACAGGACATCGGCTGGGTCGAAAACGCCGTTTGTATGAGAAACGCAGGACTTCCCGTTGAGGTCATAGCCGAGTATTGCAGGCTTTTCAGCATGGGCGACTCGACTATCGGCACACGGCTTGAGCTTCTCACCGAGCAGCGCAAAAAGCTCATCGAGCAAAAGGAACAGCTTGAAACGGAAATTTCACGCCTTGACTACAAGATAGGCAGATACGAAATTGCCGTAAAAACGGGCGTTTTGAGCTGGGAAAAAGAATAATGAAAGGACTTGAAAAATATGTATATTGAAAAGATCAACTCTCCAAGTGATGTTAAAAAGCTTGACTGTGACGAAAGGATCGCACTTGCCGCTGAAATGCGTGAGGCTCTTTTAAAGAGAGCAAGTATTCACGGCGGACACTTCGGACCTAACTTCGGTATGGTCGAGGCTACTATCGCTCTTCACTACGTTTTCAACTCGCCCGAGGACAAGATCATCTTTGACGTTTCGCACCAGAGCTACCCTCACAAGATGCTCACGGGCAGAAAGGACGCTTATCTTTACCCCGAAAAATATGACGATGTTTCGGGCTATACGAACCCTGTCGAAAGCGAACACGACTTCTTCGAGGTCGGTCACACCTCCACTTCGATAAGCCTTGCCTGCGGTGCCGCAAAGGCTCGTGATCTCACGGGCGGCAAGGGCAATGTTATCGCTGTTATCGGCGACGGTTCTTTGAGCGGCGGTGAGGCTCTCGAGGGTCTTGACACGGCAGGCGACCTCAACACGAACCTTATTATCATCATCAACGACAACGATATGTCCATTGCCGAAAACCACGGCGGACTTTACCGCAACCTCAAGGCTCTCCGTGAGGGCAACGGCAAGGCTGAGACCAACCTTTTTACCGCAATGGGACTTGACTATGTTTTTGTCAAGGACGGAAACGATATTGATGCGCTCATCAAGGCTTTTGAAAGCGTTAAGGACACGAAGAAAGCCGTTGCTGTTCACATTGTAACGCAGAAGGGCAAGGGTTACGCTCCTGCCGAAAAGGACAAGGAAAACTGGCACTGGCACATGCCTTTCAACATTGAAACGGGTGAATGTACGTTCAGCTTTGACGGCGAGGATTACGGCGAAATGACCGCTGAATATCTCCTTGACAAAATGAAGAAAGACCCTGCCGTTGTTGCACTCACGGCAGGCACTCCGACCGTTATGGGCTTCACAAAGGATAAGCGTGAAAAAGCAGGAAAGCAGTTTGTCGATGTCGGCATCGCAGAGGAAAACGCTGTCGCAATGAGCTCCGCACTCGCAAAGTTCGGCGCAAAGCCCGTTTTCGGCGTTTACAGCCCGTTCCTCCAGCGCACCTACGACCAGCTCTCGCACGATGTCTGCATCAACAGGAACGCTGCAACATTTGTTGTTTTCTCTGCCTCCGTATGGGGTATGACTGACGTTACCCACCTTGGACTTTACGATATCCCGATGATATCGAATATCCCCGAGCTTGTTTACCTCGCACCGACCTGTGCAGAGGAATATTTTGCAATGCTCGACTGGGCAATTGAGCAGAACGAGCGCCCCGTTGCGATCCGTGTTCCCTGCAACGGCGTTATCCACTCGGACAGAAAGTTCCCGACCGATTACAGCGCACTTTCCTCCGAGGTCGTTACAAAAGGCAGCAAGGCGGCGATCATCGCACTCGGCGACTTCTATCAGCTCGGTGAAAAAACTGCGGATATCCTCAAAGAAAGCGGCATAAACGCAACTCTTGTGAACGCACGTTATGCAAGCGGAGTTGACGCAAAGCTTCTTGACGAACTGAAAAAGGATCACTCGCTCGTTGTTACTCTCGAGGACGGCTCGCTTGAAGGCGGCTTTGGCGGCAAGGTCGCATCTTATCTCGGTGATTCGGGTGTCAAGGTCAAGAATTTCGGCATCACAAAGTCGTTCTACGACCGTTACAACCCCGATGAGCTTCTTGAAAAGCTCGGCATTACACCTAAGAACATTGCGGGATACATCAAGGATAATGCGTAATTCGTAATGCGTAATTCGTAATTATTTTGCTCCGCAAATTTATGGCGAGAACCGATTTTCTGTAGGGGCGGATTCTATATCCGCCCGTTGAAAGCCCACAAAACTACAGCAAATTTTCTGTATGGGACGGGTCGCCTGTCCCGCACCGCAAGGCGTTTCATAATAAAAAAGAACCTGCTTTCAAAGATTTTGAATTCTTTGAAAACAGGTTCTTTTTTTACGAAAGATAATATATATGTGCTAAAAAATCGCTTCGCAATTCGGGACGGGCGGATATTGAATCCGCCCCTACGGGATTTATGACAAATATGCGGAACAAAAATAATTACGCATTACGAATTACGCATTACGCATTAAAGAATGTTTACCACATCAATGACCTTTCCGTCTTTCATATAAACTCTTGGCACTCTCGGTGATACTGCGCATATCATCTCATATCCGATAGTTCCGCAGAGTGCCGCTACATCATCGGCGGTTATTTCGCCCTTGCCGAAAACGGTGACTTCCGTTCCGACTTTTGCTTCGGGGATATCGGTTATATCAACGATTATCTGATCCATACAAACTCTTCCGAGTATTTTCGCCCTTTTTCCGCATATCATGACCTCGCCCTTGTTCGAGAGAAGTCTTGGATAGCCGTCGGCATAGCCTATCGGAAGTGTTGCGGCTCTCATATCGTGTTCGGCGGTGAATGTCCTGCCGTAGCTTACGCAGTCGCCTTTATGCAGGTCTTTGATATAGCCTATGACGGACTTTATTTCCATAACGGGTTCGATACCCTCGGGCATTTTGAGTGACGGGTCGGGGTTAAGACCGTACAGGAGGATACCGAATCTTGCGAGGGTGCTTCGGCTGTCGTAGTGAAGCTCTGCACCTGCGCTGTTTAAGCAATGCACTTCCTTGAAGCCGCCTGCTTCTTCTGCGATAGAGAAAAACAGCTCTTTCTGCATATCGGTATAGTCGCAGCTTTCCTTTTCAAAGCTGTCTGCGACTGCAAAGTGCGTAAAGATGCCCTCGCAGACGAGGTTCGGGAGCGAGCGTATCACGGCGATCTCTTCAAGACATTTTTCCCTGTCCTTTGCGATAAGACCTATCCTGCCCATACCCGTATCGAGCTTGATATGCACACGGACGGGACTTTTTGCGGCTTCGGAAAGCTCCTTTGCGTACTCCCCCGAAACTGCGGCTTGGATTATATCGAAGCGTGAAAGCTCTGCTGCGTACTGCGGCGCTGTATAGCCGAGGATAAGGATATCACCCGTACAGCCGTGCCTGCGCAGACCTATTGCTTCATCTATATTGGAAACGGCGAAAAAGTCAACTCCGAGCGTCTGATAAAGCTTCATAAGGTTGATATCGCCGTGACCGTAGCCGAATGCTTTCAGCACGCAGCAGGGGCGTGTTTTCGTTTCGTCTATAAAGCCTTTGAGGATATTGAGATTCTTTTCGGCGGCGGCAAGGTCTATTTCCGCCCATGTTCTTTTATGAAAAAATTCCATTGATAAGCTCCTTTTTTGTAAAATCGGTTGCAAAAGCCGACTGTATATGTTAAAATAAAATTAATATACTATATTATAATGATATGGAGAAAAATATGTCCGAATTCATTATACCCAAAGCAAAAACTGTATGCTTCTCGGGACACCGACCCGAAAAACTGCCCGACGGCGGTGATGCCTCCTCCCCTGTTATGGGCGTGATAAGAGCAATGCTGCATCAGGAGATAGCGTCTGCGATAAATGACGGCTACACCTGCTTCATCACGGGTCTTGCACGGGGTATCGACCTTATGGCAGGCGATCTCGTTCTCGATTTCAAGCGGAGCGACCCGAGGATACGGCTCGTTGCGGCTGTTCCGTACAGAGCGCAGCCGAAAAATCTCCGCAGCATCGAAAAATTCACCTACGGCTGTATTATAAACGAAGCCGACAGTATTGTCTGCATCAGTGAAGAATACACCAAGGACTGTATGCAGAAGCGGAACAAATTTATGATAGACAATTCCTCACGGCTCATTGCGGCTGTCAGCAGCTACAAAAGCGGAACCGGACAGACTATCCGCTTTGCCGAGAAAGCGGGTATTGAGATACGCATAATAAACATTTCACAGATAGCCGCTGCGGCTGACGAAGCAAAGTCGCTGCCCGTCCGAATGACTTTCCGCCCGAACAACATACACTGATAATTATACCACTGTCAAGCACATTTGGCAATACTGATAAAGGAGTTTTTTATGGCAAAAAAATCATCGAAGATACTGCTGACATACATAATAACTATCGTGCTAACTCTTTTGATAGCAGGAGGAGTCTGTTATTTTGCTTTTTCAAGCATTCTTTTCGGCAAAAACGATAATGATACAAACACTTCCGCCGAAAATATCGGTCTTCAGCCTATGACCGTTGTCGGCGATTACACACCGTCTTCCGAGGACGCACGCACGGTCCTGCTTATCCTTGATGCGGAAAAGCGTGAGAGCGGCAGCTGTTTCCTCGTTGCAAGATTTATCCCGACCGAAGAGCAGTTCGTTTTCCTGCCGATACCGAGCAGTACGAGCGTTTCCTCGGGTGACGGCAATGACACTTTATACAACATTTACCGAAACGGCGGCACAAAAAAGGCTGTCACGGCTGTTGAAAGCTGTCTTGGCATAAGCATTGACAAATACATAAAGTTCAACCGTTCGAGCTTTTCCGTTATTGCGGATATTTTCGGCGGTATCGATTATGATATCCCCTACAACCTTGTTTATGACAATCCCGACACGGGCGAAGCGACCGTTTTGAAGTCGGGCAGGCAGTTCCTTGACTCGACAGCTCTGCGAAAGGTGCTGACCTATCCGAACTACACGCAGGGTGAGGAATATCGTGCAAAATGTCTCGGCGTTGCGATAAACAGCCTTGTAACGAACGGAACTTCAAACGCCGAAAGCTTTGCGAACAATCTTGACGATTATTTTGTCACGGTCATAAATGCCGATATCGACACGGATATCACGGCTTACGACTATGAGGAAGTAAAAAATGCAATGAAATATGTTATCAAAAATTCGCCCGGCATCTCCACTTTCATTCTTTCAAGCGGGGTCCAGAACGGCGACGGGCAATATGTCATCGATGAAAAATTCCTTGCAACGCTGCCCGAGCTTTTTGTGCTTGACGATAACAGCGGCGGTATTTCCGAATAAAACCGAATATTCCGCATAAGCTAATCACGGGGTTTGACAAACTTTTGAAAGGAACAGCATTATGTGGGATAAGATAGCATTGACGCTGCTTATTATCGGCGGAGTAAACTGGGGACTTGTCGGCATTTTCCGATTTGACCTTGTTGCCTGGCTCTTCGGCGGAACGGGCGCAGTAATAAGCCGTGTTATTTATATTCTTGTTGCTCTTGCGGCAGTATGGTGCATATCGCTGCTTTTCAGAGAAGACAGCACTGTAAACAGCCACAGCTGAACAATACCGCCGCCTGACCTTTCGTGGTCGGGCGGCGGTGTTGTTTCTGTTATTTGCCCGCAAGCCTTTTATACATTTTCATAAGTTCGGCAACACAGCTTGATTCTGTCATTGTTTTAACATCAAAACCATAGGCTTTCATTACGGCACGGTCATTCGCTTGATGTGCTTTGCGGAGTTCGGGCGGCATTGTTACTTCATCGTAAAGATCTGCAAGCGAACAATCGGGGTATAACGCTCTTGCATCAAGTATCGACTGCGCAGTTTGTTCGATCAATGCTTTCTGTTCGGGGGTTGGGTTACACCAAGGGAAGTTGTTGTAGACATCATTAACTGTATAGCTGTAATCACTTTTTAATCTACAACAAATTGTTCTCATCCACGACATATGAACATTTGAAGTCAATACTCCAAAATGATATAACGTTGCATTCGGCATTATCCTAACCTTATCGCTGCAAAGAACACTATCATCCATATAACCTATAGGAATATATCTTCTACGTTCTGACGATACTTGAGGAATAACCAAAAATTTTCCTTTAGGCATATTTTCAACATGAAATCTCGTTGGCTTATCTGCTAACTTTCGTGTGCCTTCACTTTTACTATTCAGTCGAAAATTTTTTACCGCTTCTACCCTCTCTAAACATTTAGGCATTGAGCGTAATTCTTTTGGAGTACAATCTCCGAGCCACAAACAATATCTTGGTTGTTGATTAATAAATTCTTTCGCACCATAAAAAGGGTGAAAATATGGTTTGGCGGCAGGTTCTTGCAAAACAAAATTCTCCATTTCTTCTTTCGTAAATAAATAATTTCCATCATCAACAGGTTTATTTCCTATTCCTATCTCAGGAACATTGCATATAGGTTTGTTTCTGCTTTCGATAAAAATATCTTCAGCATCGACCAAATATCCATTTATATTATTTACCGTTTTCACAACGCCATTGTTAAACAACCTTTTTGCAGCATTATTCCTTGCTTTGCTGAATCCAACAATGACACAATGAACGTGCGCCTTACTGCTTGCTTCACTGTCCCAAATAAAAGTTCTGTATGCAAAATCAATATGTACTCCGCTTTGAAAAAGATTTTTCCAAAGTATTGCTACCTGCTCACCTTGTGTAATAGAATTTGTTGAAACAAGCGCAGTTCTTATCTCTGTCCCCGTCATAAGATCAGCGGCTTTTTTATACCAGCAGGAAACATAATCAAGATTGCCATTGTTTTTCACTCCGTCAAAAACAGAAAATACATCGGCTTTCTGCCCGTCTGACATAAGCCTTGCCCCCACAAACGGCGGATTGCCCATAATGTAATTAAGCTCCGACTTTGGCACAACGTTTTCCCAATCAATACGCAATGCATTTGCTTCGACAATATTTGCATAGGATTTCAGCGGAAGAAAATCAAGGCTTTTGCTGATTATCTCTTCCGTTTCATGCATCATCTGCGATTCGGCTATCCACAATGCGGTTTTGGCAACGGTCACGGCGAAATCATTTATCTCTATGCCGTAAAACTGCCCGATAGATACACGGATAACATCGCCTGTATCAAACATCAGCTGCCCATTATCAATTGTCAGTTTTATAGCTTCATTTTCAAGCCGGCGCAGACTGATATATGTTTCGGTAAGGAAATTTCCCGAACCGCAGGCAGGGTCAAGGAATTTCAGACCCGCAAGTTTATTCTGAAATTTTTCTACCTTGTCCTCAATAATCTTTGCCTTATCATAAGTTTTTATCTCTTCAAGCTCGGCTTTCAGGTCATCAAGAAACAGCGGGTCAATGACTTTGTGGATATTTTCGATAGATGTATAGTGCATACCGCCCGAACGCCTTGTTTCGGGATTTAATGTGCTTTCAAATACTGCGCCGAAAATAGTAGGAGATATTTTGCTCCAGTCAAAATCCTCGCTTGCATTTTTAAGCAGCAGGTCAACTATTTCTTCATTAAACTGCGGTATCTCGATATTTTCGTCAGCAAACAGACCGCCGTTTACATAAGGAAACTCCGCAACGGGCGTGTCATCGTAAGAATCACGGTCACATTCCTTTGTATCAAGCATTTTGAAAAGCTCGATAAGAGCCTTGCGGACGTCCTTAACATCAAACCTGCTCAAATAATCGTGAAACATCTCATGCCTGCCGAAAATTCCTGCATCTTCCGCATACAAACAAAATACAAGACGAACGCATAGCATATTAAGACTGCGGAGAGAATCGGGATTTTCAGGGTCATGATACTGTTTAAGTATCGCATTGTAAAGCTTGCCGACAAGTTCACCTGCCTGCAATGATACTTCCATTTCTTTTTTGATATGTTCACTGTCGGTTTTAGTCAAAAAGCTCAACCGATAATATTCCTTTGGCAGATCGGCAAGTTTTATTTTTTCCGGTTCGCCGTTTGGACGCTCCATATCGTAAACATAAAACTCGGCAAAATTGCAGGTCACTATCCATCGAGGGTGCTTTGAAAGCGGGAGATCGGTCACATACCGCTTTGCTTGCTGAAATGGAGTACGCAGAGAACCGTCAGACTGCTTTATAGGCTTGTTAAGGTCTTTGCCAAGGCTTTTCTGTTCGATCATTACTTTTGTTGACGGTATATATCCATCAATAAAGCTTGTATGATCCAGATGCACCTGATCCTCAAAACTGATAAAAGCGGATATATCTTCAACGCCGTACACTTTAGTGAGCAGTTCTATCCAGAATAACTGGCTTTGTCCTTTTTCGTAACCCTTGCCTTTCCAGCTTTCGGCGAATTTTTTAGCGGCAGACTTTTGCTCCTTATCTGTCATTACACACACTTCCTTATGTTTTTTCTGCTAACCATTGATACAATTATATCATCACACCAAAATCGTTGTCAATACATAATACAGCAAAAGCTGCATACCCACAGGGATATGCAGCTTTATTGATCGATCAGTCGAGGCTCTTCATCGTTGGGAAGAGCAGAACATCACGGATCGCAGGTGAATTTGTGAGAAGCATAACAAGTCTGTCGATGCCGTAGCCGATACCGCCCGTCGGAGGCATACCGATCTCAAGCGCACGGAGGAAGTCCTCGTCGATATGGTTTGCTTCGTCGTCGCCCTTTTTGAGCAGCTCTTCCTGCGCAAGGAAACGCTCACGCTGGTCGATAGGGTCGTTAAGCTCGGAGTAAGCGTTGCACATTTCCCAGCCGTTGATGAAAAGCTCAAAACGCTCAACGTGGTCGGGCTTATCGGGCTTTCTCTTTGTGAGCGGAGAAATCTCAACGGGGTGATCCATAATGAATGTAGGCTGGATAAGGTGTTCTTCAACGAATTCCTCGAAGAAAAGGTTGAGGATATCGCCCTTTGCGTGGCGTTCTTCAAACTGAACGTGCTTTTCCTTTGCGACAGCACGGGCTTCTTCAAGTGTCTTTATTCCGTCAAAATCAACGCCCGAATACTTCTTTACAGCTTCGGTCATTGTAAGGCGCTCGAAAGGCTTGCCGAGGTCGAGCTGATGCTCACCGTAAGGAATTGTGGTAGAACCGCACACTTCATTGGCAAGATAGCGGAACATATTCTCGGTGAGGTCCATCATACCGTGATAGTCGGTATAAGCCTGATAAAGCTCCATAAGTGTGAACTCGGGGTTGTGACGTGCGTCAACGCCCTCGTTACGGAACACACGGCCGATCTCGTAAACTCTTTCAAGACCGCCTACGATAAGGCGCTTTAAGTAGAGTTCGAGCGAAATTCTGAGCTTGACATCTTCATCGAGAGCATTGTAATGCGTATCGAACGGACGTGCAGCTGCGCCGCCTGCGTTTGAAACGAGCATAGGGGTCTCAACTTCCATAAAGCCCTGAGCATCGAGGTAGCGGCGGATAGAAGCGATTATCTTTGAACGCTTTTTGAAGGTTTCGGCAACATCGGGGTTTACGATAAGGTCAACATAACGCTGACGGTATCTTGTATCCTGATCCTTTAAGCCGTGCCACTTTTCGGGGAGCGGTAGGAGCGACTTTGAAAGGAGGGTGATCTTTTCGCAGTGGACGGAAATTTCGCCCTTCTTTGTGCGGAAAACAAAGCCTTCAACGCCTACGATATCGCCGATATCCCATTTCTTGAAGTCAGCGAACTCGTCTGCGCCGATCTCGTTCATACGAACATAGACCTGGATTCTGTCGGAGGAGTCACGGACATCGATAAAGTTAGCCTTGCCCATATCACGGCGGCTCATAAGTCTGCCAGCGATGCTGACGTGCTGACGGTTTTCTTCGAGAGCGGCTTTGAGAGCCTCCTCATCGTCGCCGACCTTAGCCTTTATCTCTGCTTCGAGCTTTTCATAAGCAGCCTTAGCCTCGCCGCAGTGAGCGGTAACATCGTACTTTGTTATTTCAAATGGATTCTTGCCTGCGGCTTTGAGCTCGTCAAGCTTGTCCATACGGATCTTCTTGTATTCGCTGACGTCCTGAACTTCTTCCTCTTCGGGAGCAGCGTTGACATTCTGATTTTCTTCAGCCATTTTCATTTTTCCTTTCACAATTTTGATAAAAATACCGCTGACCGACTTTCAATCAGCGGCATAAAGTTCATATTTTCCTTACTTGGAAATGCTCAAAATTTTCATCTTGATGATGCCGACAGGAGCATCAACCTCGATCTCATCTCCTGCTTTCTTTTTAAGGCAGGCAATGCCGATCGGTGAATCCTCGGAGATCTTGTTGTTCTCGGGATCGGCTTCGGTAGAACCGACGATCTGGAGGTTCATCTTTTCATCGAGTTCAAGATCGAGAAGCTCAACATAAGAACCAACGCCGACTTCATCGCTCGAAATATCTTCATCGCTGACAACGATAGCGTTTGCGATAGTCATTTCAAGCTCCTGGATACGGGCTTCAACAATACCCTGTTCGTTCTTGGCTTCATCGTATTCAGCGTTTTCGGAAAGGTCACCGAAACCGCGGGCTTCCTTTAACTTCTGAGCAACCTCTGCTCTTTTGACGGTAATGAGATATTCTTTTTCTTTTTCAAGATTAGCAAGTCCCTCAGCGGACATTCTGACTTTTTTAACTGCCATTATGATCTGCTCCTTTCAGAAATGGGGCGAGTAAGCGCCGCCTAAAGCATATATACATTTATTATATCGTATTTTCGGAATTTTGTCAACAACCTGGGTCATAAAAATCACGGTATTTCAACGAGTGAATTATTCCTCTTAAAATTATTAATAAATTATTACAGGGACGGGTGATCCGAACTCTACGGTAAAATACAGCAATTAAACATATACCCGTATAAAATAACACCGCATCATGATAACCAATTCCACATTCACCCTGCGCCTTAAATTTGGCTTGTCTTTTAGATTTTTCAGCGATATTCGGGCATATTTTTCCCCGATATGGCAGAGCAGTGCTTTTCTGCATATTATAATACTAAACACCAATAAAATACAGGAAAAAATCTGCGCCGAAATCACA
>URTF01000063.1 GCA_900550695.1 uncultured Ruminococcus sp. | reverse complement strand
AAAGCTCCTTATTGCGTAAGTGGTGGTTGCTCATTACGGTGTAGCCTGTGTTGCGTTCCACACGGAAAACTGCCATAGCTTCATCACTCCTTTGCTTTAGATTTGTTACGCAGTAGAACGCGGATTTTGAGGGGTAAGGTATCTTTTCCTTGCTTCCTCTGTTTTGCGTTCTGTAAGCCCGATAAATCAAGGCTTTTTTTGCCCCTACTGCGTAACATGAGGGCATAAAAATAGCGGCGTTCCTGTTCTCCCAGTGAGAGAGTGAGAAACGCCGCTGTGCGGGTCGCTATTTCATTTCTTCTGCTATCAGTTCTTGCATGACTTCTCCAAAGTCTGCCATGAAAGAAAAGATGAAGTATTCCAAAACGTCGGGGTCTGCGTCCATAGGCTCGGCTTCCTCTGAAAAAGGCAAGCCCATTAGCCCATAAAGCAGTTTGATGATTTTGAACAGCTTGCCCCGGTCGGTGGGGTTGTTCATGGTTACAAGTACGTTGGTAAGGCGGTTGATTGTTTCCATGTCGCCGCCTGTCGTTACCCATACCATTTCTGCGAATGGCTGCGTGATTGCTCCGGTTACAAGGTTTACCTTATCCTTGCTGATTTCGCCGGACGGGAGTATAATACCCTTGTCTAAAAGTACGTTTTTCATGTCGTCCTCCTATAATTTGTGGTGCCAAAATGGTGCCCGGTCTTACAAAATCATCTTATACGGAGATATGGCAAGATAAATGACGATATGCAGAAAACCTTGATTTTAAGCCATTTTCACAAGGTTTTATAAACACTTGCGCGGGCTTATAAGAAGATTTCCGTCTATCAAATCAATAAAAAATAATGTTTGTTTATATCCTTATCTGCAATCGGGATTAGCCGCAAAAAACGCCTCTTCCACACCCGAAAGCACCGAACTCTGTACACCCTCAATGTGTACCCCTGTGGTAATGCCGCTGCGCTCCTCACGCACTGGCTTGAAGAACGGGAACTTCTCCAGAACCTCTGTGATCGCCGCCTTTCTGTCCGACTTTCCCATAGCCGAAGCCGCCGCAATAACAACATCGCAGTTCTCCTCGGGAACGCCGCTCTGTATGCAGAAAAGCTTGTCCTCCAACGCCTGCTCACGCTCGCTCGGAACAGGTTCAGCCGAAGCTTCTTCATCACCCGAAGCTGCATTTTCCTCCGCACTTTCGGGAACTTCCTCCACAGCATTTTCAAGAATATTTTCTTCCATTTTTAATTGCCCCTTTCTTCTTTTATGATGCGCCCGTACTCTTTCACAGCGTCCTCGTAGCTGCATCTCTGCAATTCCATTATCGCCGTTACCCTCGACTTCAAGCCGCTCTGCACAAGCTTCACACTGTTCTCGATGAGCGTGTTCTCGTCCGTAATAATGCCGTCCTGCCAAAGCACCCGAACCGCCGTGCCGGCTCTGTCAAGCTCCCCAAGATATACCCCAAGCTCCGCAACTTCACGCACAAGCTCCGCTATCGCACCGCCGAGCGCACCCTGCTGAACACGGATCGTTTCAGCCGTCCTGCTGTCACGGGAGATTATCTCCGTAGCAGTCTTTACACCCTCGTTCGCATCAAAGGAGAACGTCCCCGACGATAAACCCGTCTGAAAACAGAGTATGTTCAACAGCGCATTTATCGCCTTGATATGCTCGTCCACACGAAGCTCCACCGTGTTGTCGGTGATCTTCAGCTCGCTCTCCTCATCGCATTTGAGCGCAACATAAGCCTCATCATCAGCGTCAAAATACTGCCGCTGTTCGCCCGTAGCAATGTCAACCACCGTCTGAACACAGCTGCTCGGTACGATTATCCTCTTCTTGCCGAGAATGAACTCCCTCGCAAAGCTGTCAAAAGCCACATCAAGCGCCCTAAGCGTGTCCGAAGCATTTGCAAATACGGATATGCCGAGCGGAATTTCGGGATAAAGATTGTTCGCCCCGAATACCTTGAATACCGAGAATAAATTCCCCTCAACGCCGTCATATTTCACCCTTGCTTTAAGCTCGGGATAAACCTCAGAAAGCGAACATTCCGCCGAAGCTTCGTATGCCGACCCGTCCTTTGCACAGAAAAGTCTGTGTTCCGAAACTGCCACACCGCCCTCATTTCCACGCTTTTCAAGCAAGGTGTAGCGTGAACCGTTTTTCACCGGCGAACTGCGGAAGCAAGCCGCCGCAATACCGTTCCCGTCCCATTCGAGCGGAACGAAGCTGCCGCCGATAACAACGTCAATGCCTATCTTCCCCGAATTTATGTACGGTCGGAATACACAGCCTCCCATCGCAAATGCATAAGGCAGACACTCCGTAAGCTTCGCCCAGAAGCCGCTCTCATCAAGCACCTTTTCAACATAACCGCCGACTTTTTCATCAGTAAAAACAAGGCTCGGCTTCTCCGCCATTACCCCCGATGCAAAACGGTCGCAAAGCACCTTTGCCGTCCCGAGCATATTCATTCGCCTTGTGCCGCCTCGGTATAGACCAGACTTTTTCACAGTCTTCCATTCAGGCTCACCGCTGTAAATGCGCCGCCAGCTCTCCGCCGAAGCATAGTAACGCCGAAGCTCCGCATTTCCACCCTTGTGAAAGACCCTGCTCACATCTTCCGATACATTCATCAAATCCCCCCATTGTCAATAATACTTTTCATAAGCGCCTCCGTCGAGTATTCCTGCGCATCAAGACTGTCAATGTTGACGCTCCCGTTGTCAAGACGGATGCCGCTCCCCTCCTCCGACCATACCGCCTCGTAAAAAGCCTCGATCGTGTGAACGCAGGAGCGCATCACAGCGTATCTTCCCGTCCCCATGAGTCCGCAGTAAAAACGTATACGATCGGTTATCCTGCCCTTTTTTGCATTCCGCACCGCTATCGGCAGATGCCTGTGCGCACATTCCCTCGCAATTCCTCGGATAAGAACCTGCTCCGCACTGTCGCAGAAAAGCTCCGTTATCCGATACTTTTGCAAAGCCTTTTCAAGAAAATCACATACACACTTTTCAAGCTCACTCGGAGTAAGCTCCGACTTCGAGTACCATTCACCAAGCGTCACGACCTTCCCCAAACCTTTCGTTATCCCCGTCAGATTGAGCGCATGAGCCGACCCGTTTCCCCCGAAATCAAGTCCTGCCACGCAGTACATAATGTCGCTCGGCTCTTCATCGATGATGAACCTCTCGGGCGAATCCGCAAAGCTGCGGTATATGACTCCCTGCGAAGCACGCCATAAACCAAGAATAAACCGATCGTAGTAAACCGTCCCCGAGTATTCACGCTTTAGATTTTCCACAAAGCTTTCCGTCAGAAATTTGTTGTCGTCAATGGTGAAGCGCATACTGAAAATGTCAGCATCACTCTCCAGAAATCTGTGGAACCAGTGCGACGGCGAATCGGGATTGCACGTTCCGTCAAAGCAGGCGTCAGGCTTGTCCAAACGGGATTTCAGCATCTGGAATACGGGTTCTGCCCATGTCGTTATCTCGTCACCGTAGCAGTAAGCCGCACCTGCACCCTGGAGCTTCGATACCTGCCCCACCTTGTCAGCACCTATCGCATAACATTCACGCCCGAATAAGGTTATCTTCCCCGAAGCGGATAAATTCCCGACTAAGCTGCTGCCCCAGATATTCCGCATCGGCTCAATAATGTTTCGTTCAAGCGTACCCTGCGTGTTGCCTATAAGAAGTATCAGCCCCTCGGGCGCACGGCGTATACGATACGGTATGCGGTAGTAGTCAAGATACGTCTTTCCCGATCTCGTCGCCCCGTATGAAATGTTCCAGCGGTGAAATTCGCCAACCGTGTGTTTCCATACATAACGCTGCTTTTCCGTAAAAATAACGCTAACCTCCCCTCATCGTTTTGTCGAGCGTTTCAAGCACCTCGTCCAGACGGCGTATCGTGTCGTTTTCGCCGTCCCCGTCCTCGCTCCAAGCCTTGAAATTCCCTTCGAGAAAATACTTCGCCCCCGAAGACTGCCCCTTGTCGAACAGCCTCTCCTCCGCATAATTTTCTATGCGAAGCAAAGCCGAACGTATCGCATTTTCCGCAAAAGGCTTGCCCCGATAGGACAAAAGCTCCTCCCTCGACCCGAACCCAAGCGCGATTGCCAACCCCGAAACGGTCAGCGGAACTTCCTGCACAGCGTAAACCGGCGCACCGTTCTTGTCAAACATCGGCGCACACTCATCATCGACCGCCTGCACAGGCTTGCACGAGCGAAAATATCTCTCTATCTTCGCATTGACCTCCTCCGCACTTCTGAATATCGGGTAGTTTTTCGTGCCTTTCTTTTTCTTCATTTTCCTCACCCCCTCTCTGTGCTTACAGCATACCACAAACCCATACTAACATACAATCACATCTTTTTGTTGCACTTTGCACAAGAATCGTCCCCACTTTTACCCTCGAAAACCAGCTTTTTTGTTTATATGCTACAAAAACAGCCAAATACGCCCTTTTCAGAGCAATTTTTACCGCTCTGAATTACAATTTGTTAATATTTAATTTATACATTCTTAATTAATTTTATCTTGCTAAATGCTATAATATGATATATATAATTTGTGTGTACCTGCGGACGAAAAAGGAATATCACTTTCCGAAAAAATATTGGGGAATGAGTGTAAAAATATGAATCTTATGCACCTGAAATATCTGGTAGAAGTCGAAAAAACGGGCTCTATCACAAAAGCTGCCTCCAACCTTTTTATGGGGCAGCCGAATCTCAGCAAAGCAATAAAGGAGGTCGAAACGGAATTCGGTTCTCCCATTTTCAAGCGCATCTCAAAGGGTGTCGAACCCACCGAAAAGGGTATGGCTTTCCTCGAGTGTGCCAAAACTATCATCGCACAGCTTGAAAAAATGGAAACTATCCTTAAACCCGAGGACTCCGAGCTCACGACCTTTAAAATAGCTATCCCCAGAGCATCGTATATCGCACACGCCTTTTCAAATTTCATAAATTCGCTCGACCGCAGCGAAAAGCTCGCAATGAATTTCCGTGAAACGAACGCTATCAGTGCCCTTAACGGCATCGCCGACGGCGAGTATTCCTACGCCGTTATCCGCTTCGAGGAGGAATACGAGGACTTTTTCCTCTCGCTTCTCCGAGATAAGGACCTCTACTATGAGGAAATATGGAACTTTCCGTATGTTGCCCTCCTCGCCGAAAAGGACGAGCTTGCAAGATCGGAAACATTCAGCTCCGCCGACCTCGACGGATATATCGAGATCGTCCAGGGCGATACCACCGTTCCCTACCTCTCGTCAAGCTATCTCAGAAAAAACAACGCCGTTGAGCATAGCCGTATCTTCGTGTACGACCGAGGAAGTCAGTTCGACCTGCTCGATAACGTCCCACGCTCGTATATGTGGGTGTCACCTTTCACCGACAGCCAGCTCCACCATTTCCGCCTTGTCCAGCGCTGCTGCTCGGACGACCATTCAAGGGGCAAAGACCTCCTCGTTATGCCGAAGCACTATAAGCAGACCGACCTCGATAAAGCCTTCCTCGAAGAGGTAAAGCGTGTCCGTGATTCCCTTAAAGAATTGTATTGATAAAACTGCGCAGGCGTGTTTTTGCAAAATTTAATATCACCATATCTCACCGTAGAGGACGGAGCTCCCGTTCCGCAGTCACCAATGCCGTTCAGAAAAGCGAAAAAGTGACCGTTTCCTGCAATAGTTTATTATTAATTTGAAGAAAAAATTTTTCTTTCCAAAATACCTCACAATAAAAAAACAAAAACGGCTGCCGAATATAAAAAATCGGCAGCCGTTTAAGGCAAGATCAGCAATATCCAAATATAAACGGAGGAACTATGTTAAAATTCATCGAAAATATCGACAGTAAATTCACCGTAAGAAAAAAAGGCTTCATCGCCCTCGGCGCAGTCATCATCGCCGCCCTGCTCACAGCCGCAGGCATTGCCTACCCAATGGAAGTTTTCTCACTCCTTGTCGATTCCACCGCAGGCAGCTATGTTGCACTCACACTTATCTCTGTAATTCTGAGCTGTGCGTTCGGCTGGCTGTTCAGCCTTGCAACACGGCAGAATATCTCCGTACTCCTCACCCTTATCAGCAACGCAGTTTTCCAGATAGGAATGTTCTTTCTCTTCGCAGCATTCCGCTATAGTATGCCATACCTTTGGATAATCACCGCCGTTGTGCATACCCTCGTGACCGTCCTGCTGTTCCTCATCTCAAAACCAAACCCACCGTCAAACGTAAAAAGAGTAAAAGAAAAACCACCCGTCAGCACCAAAATCAAGGTAATAGCTGCAGTGATCTGCACCCTCGCCTCCGATGCCCTTTATATAACCCTCGCAGTGGTATGGCTGAAGCTTCTTATCAATGCGTAATTCCTCATTTAATTGAACTCATGCATTATTCTTTCCGCTTCACGGCGGAGAGTTTCCTCGTCCGTTATTTTGTCAACGTTTTTCATTATTGCACCTCGGACATAATCGGGCAGCGAGCCGTAAAATATTTTCGCCGAGCTGCTCTCCGATAAAAGCTTGTCAAGTCCTTTTTCCATTTTTATCACCTCGGTATTATTATACTAAACACCATTTAAAATTTGGAAAAAATCAAGCCAACAATCTTGTAGCTGTTTTAACAGGTTTATATGTGATTTTGGCGCAGATTTTTTCCTGTATTTTATTGGTGTTTAGTATTATTTCCAAGACAATAAAAAATATACCCGGTCAATTGTACATATCGTACTGCGTGCCGATAAAAGCTTTG
This sequence comes from uncultured Ruminococcus sp., assembly GCA_900550695.1. Taxonomy (GTDB): domain Bacteria; phylum Bacillota; class Clostridia; order Oscillospirales; family Ruminococcaceae; genus UMGS363. Next base: position 4,941 of record URTF01000063.1, on the reverse strand, counting down.
ACTTCTTCAATTCTTGCCGTGCCGTCGTCATAACCCATCTGCCATGTTTCACGAAGCTTTTCCGTGCTTTTCTCAAGGCTGTCGAGCTTTATTTCCGGACGGAAGATAAGCGCCTTTCCTCTGCGTTCAAGCTCTCGGCAAAACTCGGTCTGGCGGTTGTAAATTCTGTGACGGTCGAGCAGAAGCATTTCGATCTCGGGAAATTTTTTGCGGATAAGCTGGCTCATTATGATGTTGCCCTTGCCGCATTTTTTGACGAAACCCTCGGGCTGTGTGAGAATAATGACATTTTTCGTGCAGCCGTCTTTTATCGCAGGCTTTATCGGTATCGGGCAGGAAAGTCCTCCGTCATAATAAAAATTCCCGTCAAGCTCGGCTGGAGGGAAAAGTCCGGGAATAGAGCAGGACGCACGGAGATATTTGAAGTCCGTACCGTTTTCCAGTCCGTTTTTGCACTCGAATTTTCCCGTAGCTGCGTTTGTTACGCCTACTTTAAGTTCGCCCTTGTATTTATAAAAAGTTTCATAATCGAATGGGACAAGCTTGTTCGGAATTTCGCCGAAAACAAAGTCAAGTCCGAAACAGCTTTTGCAAATGCGGAAATTTCTTGCACCAATATACCGCTTGTCGCTGCGGTATTTATCCATAATTTCACGATTTCTCGCAAACTGCTTTGAAACGTAGGAAACACCGTTCGATATGCCTGCCGAAACACCTATTATATATGGAAATTCAATGCCGTTTTCAAGAAAGGCGTCCATAACGCCTGCCGAATAAACACCGCGGAATGTTCCGCCCTCCAGTACAAGTCCAACCTTATTTGTCACATTTTCGTTCATAATTTTCACGCTCCGTTTATGTTATTTCGTTTCCGTCACTGTCAAGAAAATAGTATTCGCTCGGGGTGATCTTATCATACCAAACAAAGGGATATTCAGTGATCCCGATGTTTTGCACACCGTCCGAGCCAACCAGTTTAAGCGTTTTGCAGTCGGTATTATTTATTAGAAAAGCGATGCTACCGTGCCACATGAGAGCAGCAATGTCTTTTCCGCAGTCAATGGGTTTGAAAGTCTGCTCGAATTCGTAGCCGCCGTTGGCTTCAAGACACTCCATTGGCAGGTAATAGTGCGACTGATACTCATTCCCCGAGATGAACCAAAGCAGGGAATAGCTGTCGTTTTGGCATTTTCCTGCAAAGCTTATATCGGTGTTTTCGGCGTCGGAGATAGGTATTTCTTTTCGTGCTTTTTTGATAAGATCATCTGTGGTTGTCATTTTTCCGCAGGCGGATAAAAAAAGGACAGACGCAAGTATCGCAAAGAGAAGCTTTTTCACTGTGTTCCTCCAAGATCAGGGTGTTTGTAAAAAATAAGACCTATTCATCGGAATAAGTCTTATCGCATTTTAACCGTGTGATTTCATCTTTTCAAGTCCGAAGAGGACTTCATTTATAGCAAAGTTATCCTTGAGGTCACGCACATCATTTTCGATAACAACAAGACGTCCCGAATTCTGAACCTGCATTTCAGTAAGTGTTCTGATAGCAGGTGAAACCTCATTTTCAAGTGTGATCTTGATGCTCCTGACATCTTTTTCGAGGGTATCCTGTTTCGCTTCAACGTTATCAAGCTTTTTATCAAAGTTGTCCTGTCTGCTTTCAAAGCCGGCCATTCTTTCATCGAACTTATCCTGTCTGCTCTCAAAGCCTGCCATTCTTTCATCAAACTTATCCTGTCTGCTTTCAAAGCCTGCCATTCTTTCATCAAACTTATCCTGCCTGCTTTCAAAGCCTGCCATTCTTTCATCAAACTTATTCTGTCTGTCAAGCATTTCACGCTGATTTTTTTGCAGTTCCGTAATATCGGAACGCATTTCGTTGATATCCGTGCGTATATCGTTTATGTCTGCACGGGTTTTTTTCTGTTCTTCAAGTATTTGCAGTAAAATTTCTTCCGTATTCATTCCGTTCAGCCTCCAGTAAAAATATTATACACCAAGGATCGTTCATTTGTCAAGGGTCGGAAAAATATTCGGCATATTGCCAAGTCTTGAAATCTGTGCGGAAATATGTTATAATATGTTAAAGTTTTTGAAAGGACAGAAAAATGCGGTACAAGGCTATTATTGCTGCGCTGACGGTCGGACTTGCTGCGGCGACGGTCTGCACAGATCATTTTATCACAAATGAAAAATTCAGCGAACGCATCGCCGAGAATGACAGGTACACGCTTCTCGGCGCTGACCCTCATGCGCTTTACGGCGGCTTCACTGTGGAGGAGCTTGGTGAGAATTATGATAAGCCGTCCGCACTTTTGGGAAAGGTATCGGTCGATGTGCCGCTGACAGATCAATACCCCGAGCTGCCCGTCGGCTGTGAACCGTCCTGCGCAGCGGCAGTTTTGCAGATGCTTGGGTTTGAAACGGACAAGCTTGATTTTACCGATAATTACCTCGGCTGGGACGATAATTTTTACTATGACAAGCACAAGCAGTCGCACGGACCCGACCCGAGGAAGGTTTTTGCGGGAAATCCTTACAAGTGGGGTTACGGCTGCACAAGCGAGGTGCTTGCCGAGTCGATGAACCGCTTTTTTGATGAAAAAGCTCCGTCCGCTGTGAATTATCATGCTATGGCACTCGAGGAAGACCTTAACTCGGCGGATATTGAAAAGCTGCTTGATGAAGGTGTCCCTATAATAGTATGGGCGACGATCGATATGAAGCCGCTCAACTACCGCAAGCCGTCTGAGTGGTACATAAACAACACTTCGGAGAAATACATCTGGTATGGCAACTCACACACGCTCGTTCTGTGCGGATATGACACGAACTGCTACTACTTTATGGATCCTAACGGCAAAAAGGATATTACGGCATATATGAAGACATCGTTCCTCAACCGGTTTGAGGACAACGGTTTTCAGGCTGTTGTGGTGAAGATCACTAAGTTTAATGCGCAATGATCAAATTCGGGAGCCTAATTTCTCTTGATCCCCTGCTTCTCCCACTCGTCCGTAAGCCATTTCGGAAGTTCCTTTTCCTTTGAATAATAACCGAGCTTCGACGGGCGGAGTTTGTGGTCTTTGAGCCAGATCTGATACTGCTCTTCTATCCAGTCGAGCATTTGGTGATAACCGTCATTGCTCTGCACGAAAACTTTCCCGTCCACCATTTCCGAGAGGTCATAGCATTTCACGCCGTACCAGACATCGACCTTTATTTCGTCTTTCGGCACGATGTGAAAATTGAAATCGTCGAAATTCATTCCTCGTTTTGAGCCGCTGTAATGACCGCCCATCTGAAAATACTCATACTCGGGGATTTTTATTGAATAGTTATTCTCCGTCACTTTTCTTCCTCCTTACCGACTTTTTTGTAAGATAAAAGCTGTCATCGATCATTCGCTTTATTTCGTCATCAGGAACGTCCGAGCCTAAAATGACCGAGTTCCAGTGTGTTTTATTCATGTGATAAGCGGGAGTTACGCCCTCATACACGGAGCGCAGAAAATCCGCATTCATCGGTTCGCATTTGAGATTGACGATATACTTTCCGTTGAGCCGCATTATCAGCCCGAACCATTTTCCGCTGTCCGAGTGGCGAAGCACGACCGTTTCACCGTCATTTTCAAACGGCGAATCCGCCGCCGCACCCGAAAGTGTGAGTGCATATGCGATAACTTCCGTCTTTGTCATAATACCACCTTTTAGATGAAAAATATAGGCAAAGCCATGCGAAACCAAAAATTTCCGTGTGGCTTTGCCTATAATATTATAACATAGGAGGACGTTTTTTTCAAGTGTTTTCTTTGAACCGTGATTCGTGCGAAATAAAGACGGCGTGGGATATCGAGGGTATGCTTTCGCCCTGCTGCGAGGCGGTCGTTGACATAAGTGCGCCCGTTGCGCAGAAGAGAATGTTTTTCAGCGTGCCGTTTTTCACCTTGTCGAGGAAGTATCCGCAAAGCACCGATGCCGAGCAGCCGCAGCCCGAACCGCCTGCGTGAACGTCCTGATTTTCACGGTCGAACATCATCGATCCGCAGTCTTTATGCTGTTTGCTGATATCAATGTTTTCTTTTTGAAGAAGCTTGATAAGAAGCTCGCTGCCGACAAGTCCGAGGTCGCCCGTAATGACAGCGTCAAAGTCGCCCGGCTGCATAGCCGTATCGTCAAGGAACTGCTTGATGACATACGCTGCCGCAGGAGCCATTGCCGCACCCATATTGTTCGCATCGGTCACGCCGAGATCAACGATCTTTCCGATAGTGACAGCACGGATAAACGGCGCTGAAGCCTTTTCCGAAACAATGACTGCCCCCGAAGCCGTGCAGGTCCACTGAGCAGTCGGAGTCCGCACTCCGCCGTAGGAAAGCGGAAAACGGAACTGTCGCTCTGCCGAGCAGAAATGTGACGAAGTTACCGCTGCGACCTTTCCGCCGATGCCGCTGTCAGTCATAAGCGAGGACAGAACAAGTCCCTCCGACATCGTGGAGCAAGCACCGTAGATGCCGAGAAGCGGTATCTCAAAATCACGCAGACCGTAAGTTGAACCTATGCACTGGTTAAGCAGGTCGCCCGCAAACATATAGTCGATATCGTGAGTTGACAGACCGCCCTTTTTTATCGCAAGGGCAAGCGCACGCCTGACAAGCTCACTTTCGCCCTTTTCCCACGTTGACTGACCGAGATAACCGTCCTCCACGCACTCATCGAAGTAAGAACCGAGCGGACCCTCCGACTCCATTTTGCCGACGATCGAAGCATAGCTGTGAATGGACGGTGAGGATTCCATAATAAAGGTATTCCGAGAAATTTTTTTAGCCATAATGACCTCCGAAAAGAATTTATTCGGAATTATTATGAGTAAAAAATTTTAAATTATACAAAACTAAGGTTTACGTCCACGCTTTTCAAAGGGTGGTGGGTGTCCAGAGGG
>URTF01000062.1 GCA_900550695.1 uncultured Ruminococcus sp. | reverse complement strand
TTTGGCTTTTGTCTAAATGATACAACTCTTTTGAGTTTTCAGATACGCTCTAATTATCGTAATGGTAAAATATCTATTTCGTTTTTTCCATATGGCGATGATGGAGGGTATACAGTCGGAAAAGAGACATTAACAACTACATTCAAGGGTGATGGAAGTTATTCTGGATTTTCAGGGACACATAATCTTTTATCATCTTGTGTTTTGAAAGATGGAAAAATATCTTGTAAGTGGGGAGTAGAAGTACTTGAATTTGAAAAGACATAATTATGTTCATGATTTTTGTAAGAAAGGCAGTTGTAACGTTCGCCTTTTGTAGAAAGGCAATACCCTCGGAGAGCGCCTGTACTTATGATATTGCTTGAAAAATTTCCGCAGGATATTTGGAGAGCAATGCCATAAGTACTATGGCGTTAGTTGTGGCATAGCCACGACTAAAACGGCGGCGAAGCCGCCTTCGCCGCTTTGCAACAGTTCCAGACAGGGAGCAAAAAAAGCAGTCCCCGATACCGCATAGTGAAATGTGGTGACGGGGACTGCTTTTGTATTTAGCTGTGCAGACTGATACTAATTCTTGATCAACCTATAGACATATAATAAGTTCATTCAGCGTCAAGCTCCCTTGTCAGGCGTGTTCTCCCCCAGTAGGGGGAGGTGTCGGCATTATGCCGACAGAGGGGCTGACCGACAGACCAGCCTGTCTGCGGTCGCTCTCCAAGGTCAACGGTGTGACCTAACTGAACTTATTCTATCTGTCGATTTTGTCTATAGAACGATCAAGAATTAGTATAAAAAGTTAATTGAAATGCACTGTTCTGTATGATATAATGATAACGTTTACAAAAAATGAAAGAAGGTCAAAAAAATGAAAATCAATAGAATAATGGCAGCTGTTCTTTGTTCGGCAATGACCTTGACAATGGCAGGCTGTTCAGGCAAAAGCACGGCAGCCTCGGGAGCAAAAGCGTGGACAGAACCTCCGACTGCACAGCAGGTCGCAGAGGATATGCACCTCGGACTTAATCTCGGAAATACAATGGAGGCGTACGAGGCAACAGACTGCGAGAAGATAACATTCGAGTGGATTCCCGAGGTCGGCGAAAACACACCGTCCGACTATGAGCAGTGCTGGGGTGCGGAAATAACAACGCAGGAGATCATCAACGGCATCAAAAATTCGGGCTTCAACACGGTGCGAATACCCGTTTTCTGGGGCAATATGATGAAAAACGACGGCAATTGGGACATTGACCCCGACTATATCGCCCGTGTTAAGGAGATAGTTGATTACTGTCAAAATGCAAACCTTTATGCGGTCATAAATATCCACCATTTTGACGAGTTCGTTATCCGCAGGAACACCATAGAGGACTGCGAGCAGATTTTTACGCACCTCTGGACGCAGATAGCCGAGTATTTCAAGGACTATCCGATGACAGTCATTTTTGAAGGCTACAACGAGTACCTCGGCGGAAATCAGTTCAACTCAAACGGCGAGCTGAAAGAGCTTCCGAAAGTCCTCGGTTACAGAATGACGAACAAGCTCAATCAGGCGTTCGTTGACGCTGTAAGAGCGACGGGCGGAAACAACGCAGAGCGTGTTCTTATCGCATCGGGTTACTGGACGAACATCGACCTCACGACCTCGGACAGCTTTGTAATGCCGACAGATACCGTTCCCGACAGGCTTATGGTTTCCGTTCACTATGTCGATAACAGCTGCTATTGGTCGCACAGCATCGGCGGAAAGAGTTGGGAAGATTACATCGTTGATCAGTGCGAAAAGCTGAAAACTGCATTCACCGATAAGGGAATACCTGTTTTCCTCGGCGAAACGACAGCGTTCTATCCGAGTGAAAATTTTGCAGCCGATGCTGCGACAAAGGACAGCTCAAAGTGTCTTGAACACGTTCTCGACAAGCTTGGCGAATACGGCTTCGTCCCCGTTATATGGGATACTCCAGATGATTTTTATTCACGCACGGAATACAAGCTCACCCGTGAATCGGACAGCAAGGTCATCGAGAAGATGAACAAGAAATATTACAGATAAGATAAAAGCCTGAGAAGCGCATAACCTCTCAGGCTTATTTTATTTTCCCAAATTGTTTTTCTCAACACGGGCATTTATTTTCTTTATCTTGACTTTCCACGAAAAATATTGCGTGAGCCAAACGATAACGAATATTGCGGCGAAAATGCCGATGTATGAGATAACACCTGCCGCGGAGTGCTTCATCCAGTTTGCGGCATAGGAGATAGGGAGCATTACAGCACTGATAATAACGAAATATATTGCACTCTGCTTTGCAAGACTCCACGAATCTATCTCCCATATCACATCAGCCATAGCGAAGCCGATACCCATTATTCCGCAAAGGACAGTCTGTAGAATAACAGCATTGAGCTCGTTTCCCATTGAAGCCGCCAGTTCGGGTGTGACTGCATAAAACTCGCCGTCACCAACGAATGTTGATATTATGATCGTGATTATAAAACCTATGGAAATTCCAACGGGCATTCCCAGAAGTCCGCGCAGGATAAGCTTTTTTTTCATTTTGACCACCTCATATTCCTAAGATCTGTTTTATCTTGGCAACATAGCGCCGAGATACATAAGTAACTGTTCCGTTTGAAAGCTTAACGCAAATCGTTCCGACAAAGCTAAGATCAAAGTTCGTGACCTTTTTCAGATTTATGATCTCCGAGTTGGAGATGCGGACGAAGAGCTGACTGTCAATCCGCTGTTCCGCTTCGTACAAACGCAGGCGCAAAGTGAATGTGTCGTTAGCTGTTTCTGCATAGACTTTGCCGTTTGAAGCGTAGATGCGGAAAATATCATTATGCTCCAGCAATTCAGCCGTGCCGTCTTTAAAGCCTGCGATAATGCTTGATCTTTCATCGGAAAGTTGCCGAACAAGCTCGGTTATCTCATCAGTAACTTTATCGGTGAAAATTACCGCCTTTGGTTCTTTGAATTCGCTGTCGATCTTGATCTCAATTTGCATTTGCTCACCTCCTTCATTACAGTTACAGTATATCAGCACTCGGCAAAGGTTTCAACAGTTTGCCGATAGGTGGTCGATTTTGATATATAAACGGTAAAAGCGGCTTCTAATACTAATTTTTAATCAAAGTGTAGACAAAAAATCGGCGCAAAAGCCATATATGCGAGCTTTTGCGCCGATTTTTTGTACACTTTCAGTTTAAAAATTAGTATGAATTTCAAAAGCCGCTGATGTTACCATTCATATTGTGTGAGCTTACCCTCGGTGGAAAGCTCGGGATAATCCCATTGACGGAGAACCTCATAAGCCGCAATTGCGACCGAGTTTGAAAGGTTAAGGCTTCGCAGGCGAGGGCGCATCGGTATTCGCAGACAGCTTTCGGGATTTTCGTACAAAAGCTTCTCGGGAAGTCCCTTATCCTCACGTCCGAAAACGAGATAGCAGTTATCGGGGTAAACTGCATCACTGTGGATATTCTTTCCCTTTGTGGTGAAGTAGAAGAACGTTCCGCCGCTGTTTTTAGCGAAGAAATCGTCAAGGTTCTCATAATAAGTGATGTCAAGCTCGTTCCAGTAGTCAAGTCCCGCACGTTTGAGCTGCTTGTCCGTGACCTCGAAGCCGAGCGGCTTTACAAGGTGCAGACGTGCGCCCGTGACAGCGCAGGTGCGTGAGATATTTCCCGTGTTCTGCGGAATCTGCGGCTCAACAAGTACGATATTCAGATCATTCATCAGCTTCGTCCCCCCTTAAAATTGCTCATAATCGCACAAAACGGGGTCATTGATAAGATAATCAAGGCAGCTTTCGAGCATGATACCGTCACGGGTATCGGTGTAGTAACTGCTTGTGGTCTTTATCGCAAGTTCAAGGAAAGCAGTTGCACGGTTCATAGCGATAGGCAGGCTGTCACCTCGGAGTATCGAACCCGTGAGGACAGATGCAAAGATATCGCCCGTTCCGGGATAGTTTGCGTTGATATGCTTGTAACGAACACGCCAGAATTTGCTGTGTTCACGCTCATATCCGATGTTGCAGTAAGTTCCGTTCGAGAAAACGCTCGTTATAACAACTATTTTCGGCCCTTTTTCGCTCAGACGGACGAGAAAGCTCTTCGCCTGCTGTGCCGTAAGCTCAGGCTGATAAGGTTCTTCGCCGAGAAGAATAGCCGCCTCGGTGATGTTCGGCGTAATAATGTCAGCTACTTCAACAAGCCTGCCCATGCCGTTCTGAAGCTCGGCAGTGCAGGTCTTGTACGGCTTGCCGTTGTCAGCCATAACGGGGTCAACGACTTTGAGCGAATCCCTGTAATGCTCAAAAAAATCCATACAATGATCTATCTGTTCGTTTGAAGCGAGAAAGCCGCTGTAAACGCAGTCGAATTTGTAGTTGAGCTGTTTGTAATGTTCAAGTGCGGGGAGAATATAATCGGTGAGGTCACGCATTACGACTTCGCCGAAGCCGCCCGTGTGTGCGGAAAGAATAGCCGTCGGGACGGGGCAGACCTGTATTCCCTGCGCCGAAAGGGTCGGCAGAATGACCGTGAGCGAGCATCGTCCGATGCCCGAAAGATCATGTATAGCGGCAACTTTTACCGAGTTATGATACATAAAAATACTTCCTAACAATATTTATTCAGTTTAATTTTATCATAAAAAAGCAATGCTGTCAAATGATTTTATGTTAAAGCTTATTCGGCATTTCGTTAAGCTTGACAAAAATCTTTTCAGAGTGTACAATTTATAGGAAAGGAATGGTTCTAATGAAAAAACAGATAAGCGCACTTGATATTTCCAAAAATGTTATTTCGCAGGTCGTAAAAAGCGGCGATATATGCATAGATGCAACGGCAGGACGAGGCTTCGATACTGCATTTTTATGCGAGCTGGTCGGCGGGAGCGGAAAGGTCGTTTCGTTCGATATCCAGCAGTCGGCTATTGACAGTACCGCACAGCTTCTTGCGGAACGGGGACTTTCCGACAGAGCGGAGCTTGTCCTCGGAAGTCATACGGATATGGACAAATATGCTTCGCCCGAAAGCGTTTCCTGCATAACGTTCAACTTCGGCTGGCTGCCGGGCGGCGACCACAATGTTCACACAGAAAAAGCTTCAAGCCTTGAAGCGGTCGAAAAATCACTTTCGCTTCTCAAAGAGGGCGGTCTGCTTTCGATGATAATCTACTATGGCAGAGAAAATGGCTTTGAGGAGCGTGACGCTCTTCTCGAATATGCAAAGTCGATAGAAAGCTCGGAATTTACCGTTGTGACAGCGGATTTTTCCAACAGAACGAACTGTTATCCGATACCTGTTTTTGTTTATCGGGGATAATTTTTTCAAAGCAAATTTTTACATTAATTATCTCTTCGGAAATTGTCATACTAATTATGATATTTTTTCTGAAAGGATATGTTTTATGAAAGATAAGATATTCAGCGTCCTGCAGAGAGTAGGGCGCTCTTTTATGCTCCCGATAGCGCTTCTGCCTATTGCAGGACTTCTGCTCGGGATAGGAAGTTCATTCACGAACGCAACAACACTTGAAACGTATCACCTGACCTCGGTGATAAAAGAGGGTGGCATTCTCTATACGATACTTGAAATAATGAGCAAAACGGGAAGTGTCGTTTTTGACAATCTTGCACTGCTGTTTGCAATGGGCGTTGCTATAGGTATGGCGAAAAAGGAAAAGGAGGTCGCCGCTCTTTCGGGCGCAATATCCTACCTTGTGATGAATACGGCGATATCTGCGCTCATTACAGCAAGAGGCGGCGTTGAAGCGCTCCCTGCAAATTCGACAGCGAGCGTTCTCGGAATAACTACGCTCCAGATGGGTGTATTCGGCGGCATAATTGTCGGACTTGGCGTGGCGGCTCTCCACAACAGATTTTACAAGACCGAACTGCCGCAGGTGCTGTCGTTCTTCGGCGGAACAAGATTCGTACCTATCGTTTGTAGCGTTGTCTATCTTATAGTCGGAGCGGCGATGTTCTTTATCTGGCAGCCTGTTCAGACGGGGATCTCACGGCTCGGAACGCTTGTCCTTGAATCGGGATACGCAGGCACTTGGATATACGGAATAATTGAACGTGCGCTGATACCGTTCGGACTTCATCACGTTTTCTATATGCCGTTCTGGCAGACGGAGCTGGGCGGCTCGATGCTCATTGACGGCACTCTTGTTTCGGGTGCGCAGAACATTTTCTTCGCCGAGCTTGCTTCAAATTCGGCAGAGCCTTTCTCCGTTTCCGCAACAAGATTTATGACGGGCAAATTCCCGTTTATGATATTCGGACTTCCTGCAGCGGCGTTCGCAATGTACAGAGCCGCACGTCCCGAAAAGAAAAAAGCGGTCGGGGGACTGCTGCTTTCGGCAGCGCTCACCTCGATGATAACGGGCATAACCGAGCCGCTTGAATTCACGTTCCTTTTCGCAGCACCGCTGATGTACGGCGTTCACTGTGTTCTCGCAGGACTTTCCTATATGCTTATGCATATTTTCAATGTCGGCGTGGGAATGACATTTTCGGGCGGACTTATCGACCTTACGCTGTTCGGAATTTTGCAGGGCAACGCAAAGACTAACTGGATATGGATAGTGATAATCGGACTTATCTACGCCGTTGTTTACTATTACGTTTTCTATTTTATGATAACAAAGCTTGACCTTAAAACGCCGGGACGTGACGCCGATAACGGCGAAGTCAAGCTTTACACCCGTGCGGATTACAATAAGAAAAGCGGTGACAAAACGAGTGAGCTGCTCCTCAAAGGGCTTGGCGGCAAGGACAATATCAGCGACCTTGACTGCTGTGCAACGAGGCTTCGTGTAACGGTCAAAAACACCGACCTCACCGATGAAAGCACTCTCAAAGCGAGCGGAGCATCGGGTGTTATCCGCAAGGGCAACGGCATACAGATAGTTTTCGGTCCAAAGGTTTCGGTAATAAAGTCGGCGCTCGAAGATCATATGGATGATCCGCTTTCGGACAGCTTTGACGATGCTCTTGTGCGTGAAGAAAAAGCGTTTTCAGCCGATCACGAAACGCTGTGTGCGTTCACAAGCGGCGAAGTCATTCCTCTTTCGCAGGTCAAAGACGAAGTTTTCTCGACCGAAACACTCGGCAAAGGATTTGCAATAAAGTCGGAATGCGGACGGATATATTCGCCCTGCAATGGCACTGTAGAAAGCGTTTTTGATACTAAACACGCTGTAAATATCGTTTCGGAAAGCGGTGCGGAAGTTCTTATCCACGTTGGAATAGACACGGTAAAGCTCGGCGGAAGATTTTTTGAAGCGCACGTCAGGGACGGTGACAAGATAAAGGTCGGTGACACGCTTCTGACATTCGATGATGAAGCAATTTCGGGCGAGGGTTACGATACTACGGCAGTTTTAGTCGTCTGCAACTCGGACGATTACAGAGAAATAACGCTTCGCAAAGAGGGTAAAACATCGATCGGAGAAGAACTTTTAAAGTTAAATAAAATCGAATAAAATATGAAAGCTTGCTGCGAAAATTTGATCTGCAGCAAGCTTTTTGTATAAAAAGAAATCTGCTCGATTAACAATAAAGACGTATATTAACACAATATGAACAGGCAATCAAAGAACAAAGAGATTTAAGACGTATCTTGTTAATATTTGACCTTAATATTAACGTAATTATTAACAAATTATTCGCAGTGGGTGTAATAAAACGATTAGCTTCGTGAATATGAGATAATAATAGTAGAATACTATTACTATTTTAGATATAAGGAGCAGTGGTTGTTTTTATGACACTCAGAATACGTTCGATCAGAGAGGACAAGGATCTGATGCAGAAAAATCTTGCAAATTATCTCGGCTGTACTCAGCAGACATATTCAAGATATGAAACGGGTGAGCTTGAACCGTCTTTGATCATAATGGAAAAGCTTGCGATCTTTTATGAAACAAGCATAGATTATCTTATGGGTCTTACCGATGACAGCACTCAGAACTGGTCAAAGGAAGCTATGGAAAAGGCTGATTTTGATGAGCTTGCAAAGAAGCGTGATGAAGAATTCAATGCACCCAAGGCGAAACGAGGAAGAAAACCCAAGAATCCTATTGCATAAAATATTAAAAGCTCTGCATTCGTTTGCAGAGCTTTTTTTATGATCAAAAAAGCAGGCGTATGTTTTGTTCATACGTCTGCTATTTTGTATTTATAGCTTAGGATCAGAATTCAAGCTTCTTGTCGAGATAAGCAACGAGGTCTTCGATCTTAACACGTTCCTGCTCCATTGTGTCACGGTCACGGACTGTTACGCAGCCGTCCTTTTCGAGTGTATCGAAGTCGTAAGTGATGCAGAAAGGAGTACCGATCTCGTCCTGACGGCGGTAACGCTTACCGATCTGACCTGCTTCGTCGTATTCAACATTGAACTTCTTGGCAAGCATCGAGTAAACTTCCATTGCAGGTTCTTTGAGCTTCTTCGTGAGCGGAAGAACTGCTGCCTTAACAGGTGCAAGGGCAGGGTGGAGGTGCATAACCGTTCTTACATCACCCTCGCCGATAGTTTCCTCATCGTAAGCATTGCAAACGATAGTGAGGAAAAGACGCTCAACGCCGAGTGACGGTTCGATAACGTAAGGAATGTACTTGGAGTTGTCATCTGGGTCGAAGTATTCGAGCGATTTGCCGCTTTCGTTCTGGTGCTGTGTGAGGTCGTAGTCGGTTCTGTCTGCGATGCCCCAAAGCTCGCCCCAGCCGAATGGGAACTTGTACTCGAAGTCGGTTGTTGCCTTGGAGTAGAAGCAAAGCTCTTCGGGATCGTGGTCACGGAGACGGAGGTCTTCTTCCTTGATGCCGAGGCTGAGAAGCCAGTCCTTGCAGTATTTTCTCCAGAAGCTGAACCATTCGAGGTCTGTGCCGGGCTTGCAGAAGAATTCAAGTTCCATCTGCTCGAATTCACGGACACGGAAGATGAAGTTGCCGGGAGTGATCTCGTTTCTGAAGGATTTACCGATCTGACCAACGCCGAAAGGAACTTTTTTACGTGTTGTACGCTGGATATTTGCGAAGTTTACAAAGATACCCTGAGCTGTTTCCGGACGGAGGTAAATTTCAGACTTGGAGTCCTCAGTAACGCCCTGGAAGGTCTTGAACATAAGGTTGAACTGACGGATATCAGTGAAATCCTGCTTGCCGCAGACGGGGCATTTGATGCCCTTTTCCTTGATGTAATTAACGAGCTGTTCGTTGGACCAGCCGCCTGTGTTTGTGCCGTCAAAATCCTCGATGAGCTTGTCTGCACGGTGACGTGTCTTGCAGGCTTTGCAGTCCATAAGAGGGTCGGAGAAGCCGCCGAGGTGTCCCGAAGCAACCCATGTCTGAGGATTCATAAGTATAGCGGAGTCAAGTCCAACATTGTAAGGGCTTTCCTGAACGAATTTTTTCCACCATGCTTTTTTGATGTTGTTCTTGAGTTCAACGCCGAGAGGACCGTAGTCCCAAGTGTTTGCAAGACCGCCGTAAATTTCGGAGCCGGGGTAAACAAATCCTCTGCCCTTACAGAGTGCAACGATCTTGTCCATTGATTTTTCTGCCATTTTTATAAACCACCTTATCTTTATTTTTCACCTTGGAAAAATAAGTATTTTCTAAAAAACTATCACTTATAATTATAGAATAAAACAGCAATAAAGTCAAGGCATTTTGAACAAAAAAACAGAGCAGTTTCTCTGTTTGAAAAACTGCTCTTTGAGAATGTTTAGTATTATGCCTGCTTTGCAGCAGCCTTTGGAGCATTCTTGCGAGGTGTCTTTTTGCTTTCAAGGTATGACCAGAGTACAGCTACAAGACATACTGAAGAGTATGTGCCTGCGATCATTCCGACCATTACAGGAAGTGAGAACGAGATAATGGAAGTTACGCCGTAAACTGCGGCAACAATGGTAACTGCGAGCATTGCAACAACGGTCGTTATAGAAGTATTGAGCGAACGTGTGATGCTTTGGTTGATGCTCATATTTACGTTTTCTTCTCTTGTCATCTTTTTGCCGTAAAGCTTGGAGTTCTCGCGGATTCTGTCGTAGATAACGATAGTGTTGTTGATCGAGTAACCGAGGATCGTAAGAACAACTGCCATAAAGTTTGCATTGATAGGCATACCGCAGACGATGAATGTACCGTAAACGATGATACAGTCGTGGAGAAGTGCGATGATAGCACAGATACCTGCGAGCCAGCCGCCGATCTTCTTGAATCGGATAGCAATATAAATTACAAGTACGACAGAGGAGAGAATTACGGCAACGATACATTTAAGGAAAAATTCACGTCCCGAGGAAGGGGAAACATCTGAAGATTCAACAAGTTCAATGTTGTTTTCCGCATACTTTTCGGTGAGAGAATTTGTAAGCTCGAACTGCTTATCGGAAGAAAGTCCCGAGGTAGATGTGAGGGAGAGCTGGATGTTGCTCTTGCCCGAAGAAAAGTCAACGCCTGTGGTGTATTGAACGCCTATGCCTCCGAGGATCTCTTTTGCATCGTCCGTGAAGTTATCGCAGTTAAGTTCACCGTCATAAACGTAGGTGATGATCGTACCGCCCTTGAACTGAATATCAAGGTCAACACCAAAAATAAAGGTAGAAAGGATAGAGAATGCAACGAGAACGATCGAGATCGTGAAGAAAAGCTTTCTCTTTCCGATAAAATCAATGTTAGTCTTATGCATTTTTCTTACCTCCGTAAAGAACAGGATTTCTCAAGGCTTTGAACTTTGAGAGGGAAGAGAGCATGAGTCTTGAGCAGAATACACCGAAGAAAAGGTTGAGGATTACGCCCGAAACGAGTGTAAAGCCGAACGAATAGATCGTACCTGCTGTTGACGGACCGAACATAAAGAATGCGAAATGGAGTATCTTTGCGAACACACTGTCAGGAGTACCGAATGCACCCATAAGTATGATAGCAACGAGTACCATTGTGATATTGCCGTCGAGGATAGCGGTAAATGCAGTCTTGAAGCCCGATTCTATAGCACCGTCAAGTGTCTTGCCCTTGTAAAGCTCTTCCTTGATACGTTCGGAAGTGATAACGTTCGCATCAACGCCCATTCCGACTGCAAGGATAATACCTGCGATGCCGGGGATAGTGAGGATAGAGCCGTTCATAAATCCGAAGTATCCCGAAACGAATGCAAGTGTGCCTGCGACCTGACCCACGAGGGCGATAGTTGCAACAATGCCCGGCAGACGGTAGATAACGATTATATAAACAGCAATAAACGCAAATGCGATTATACCTGCAACGATCATTGCGTGAAGTGCGCCCGAGCCGAGGCTTGGTGAGATAGTGGAGAAGCTTGCTGTTACAAGCTTGAACGGAAGTGCGCCCGAGTTGATCTTGTCTGCGAGAGCCTTTGAGCTTTCAGCGTCAAAGCTACCGCTGATCTGAGCCTTGCCGTCTGTGATAACTGCGCTTACTGTCGGATAGGAGATACAAGTATCGTCCATCCAGATAGAGATAACACCGTTTTCCTTGTAAAGCTTTGCTGTAGCATCAGCAAATTTCTGTTTGCCCGATTCGGTAAGCGTAAGGCTTACGACGTATTCTCCTGCGCCTTCGCTGCTGTAGGCTCTGTATGCTTCCTGGATATCCGAGCCGACGAGGATAACATTTTCTGCTGTGATACCTGCAGGTGCGCCGAGTTCATCGACTTCGTGACCCTCACGGAATGTAAGTTCGGCGGTTTCACCGAGTTCCTTTACGGCAGATTCGGGATCGAAGTCGGTCTCGCCGTCTTTCCAAGGGAATCTAACGATGATACGGCTGTTGTCGTAGTCGATATAACATTCATAGTCGGTGATACCGAGGTTTACCATTCTTTGAACGATAACTTCCTTTGCGGCATCCATATTCGCATCGGTAGCTTCAACGTCCTCCGGCGGAGTAAATGTTACGTCGACACCGCCCTTGATGTCGATACCGAAACGGATATTATCCAGACCCTTGATGTGGACTGTCTTCATATCTCCGTAATAAGTGCTGAATCCGAAGAAAACGGAAAGTGTGAAAAGCACTATCAGCAGTAATACAACGAAGAAGACAGGTTTTTTGACCTTTCTCACGTTTTAACCTCCTAAAATTGTCGAAAAAATACTCCGACACAAATTATCGTTTAATTATAACATTTTATTTGCAAAAAGTCAATGGCAAATCGCACAAAATACACGGTAATTCAACAAGTGAACTAATTTTTATCAAACTATTTACAAATTATTGTAGTACATTGTAAAC
>URTF01000061.1 GCA_900550695.1 uncultured Ruminococcus sp. | reverse complement strand
GGGCTTTGCCCTCTGGACACCCACCACCCTTTGAAAAGCGTGGACGTAAACTTTAGTTTTGTATTTTTTTCAATAATAAGCTTTTTCAACCGACAGAAATCAGACCGTTATTCAAGTCTGACTTTGAGCATCACTTATTTTTTCTGTATAAACGCTTCAGATTCTTCATGTGACGGCGAATGTATGCAAAGGTGTAGTCCTCGCCTTTCTCGGCAAGCATTATAAGAAGCTTTTCGAGCAGGTCGGAGGTTTCGGGGTGGATAACTCTTCTGCCCTTTGCACGTTCAAAATATTCAAGCGGCGAGTTGTCATTGTAGTTTTTGCCCATATATACCTTGCTCGCAGCCACACGGTCGCAGAACATCTCGATAACGTATTCTATCGGCATTTTTACGGGTTCGACCTTTTTTGTAACGGGATTGTAGTCCGTCCAATGCTCGAAATGGTGCTTGTTCACGCCCTTGTGGTGTATCCACGCACTGCTGTAGCCTTTCAGTTCACGCTCGGCTTCGTTCGGACTGCGTGTGCCTTGGTACATTCGGCAGCTTACCCAGAATTCCTCGGGCGAAAATTTTGAAAGATCATGCGTAAGTCCCTGAAGATAAATTCCTGCCCTGAAACAGTGTCTGCAAACGAGCGCACGGTGTCTTGTAACGGTTTTTATATGCTTGATGATATTTGAAAGCTTTAATCTGTTCGGGTTTTTCATAAGAGTTCAGCACCGCCTTATTATTTATGTTTATATTATATCATTCCACACAAAAAAAGTCAACAAAAGGAGAGCAATACCACGGTATTTCAACGAGTAAATAAACAGTGAATTCTTTATGTAAAAGAAGACCCGTTTCCATTGGAATTATTCCTTTGAAAACAGGCCTTTTTGTTATTATTCTCGGCATTTCAGGGCGAATATGGAATCAACCCCTACAAATTGTTACTTGTGGCGAATTTGCTTAATATAAATAATTCCGAATTCCGAATTCATAATTCCGAATTTATTTTAAAGTTCCGCAATTACCTCAACCTCGACCTTAACGCCCTTTGGGAGCTTGGCAACTTCTACGCAGGAACGTGCAGGCTTGTTGGTGAAATATTCGCCGTAAACTGCGTTGAATGCTGCGAAGTCGTTGATATCATCGAGGAAGCATACTGTCTTTACAGCCTTTTCAAGCGATGTGCCTGCTTCTGTGAGAACGGCTTTGAGATTTTCGCAGACCTGCTTTGTCTGTGCTTCGATGCCCTCAGCGTCAACATTGCCAGTTGCGGGATTGATAGCGATCTGACCCGATGTGAAAACGAGGTTTCCGACCTTTACTGCCTGAGAGTAAGGACCGATAGCATCGGGAGCATTTTTAGTATAAACTTTTTCCATTGTGATTACCTCCGTATTTGTATTATTTATCGAATGATTTGCCATGTCGTTGCACTCGCTGAAAAGTCTTTGGCGAATAAACCAAACTATCTGCGCGGAAATAACTTATTTCCTACAAAAACAAGCGGAACGAAGTGAAGCATAGCGTGAACTGCCTGTGGGGGCATCCCGATTTAAAGCCATTTCGCAAATAAATATATCTATCTGCGCGGAAATAACTTATTTCCTACAAAAACAAGCGGAACGAAGTGGAGCATGGCGTGAATTTGCTGCGGGGCTTCCCCGCCCGCTTAATTGTTTGTAAGCTTAAAGCCTGCGTTTACGAGCGCACTCTTGATCTCGTTGATGTGGTCGAAGTTTCTTGTTTCAAGAAGGATCCTCAGATAGCAGCCGTTGATGTCCGAACCCTCGCTTGCACGTTCGTGGTGGATAGAAATAACATTGCCGCCCTTTTCTGCGATGATGTCGGAAACGCCCTTGAGCTGACCCGGCTTGTCGATAAGCTCGATGCAGAACTGAGCCGTTCTGCCCGATGTGAGAAGACCTCTCTTTATTACCTTTGAAAGGATAGTTACATCGATGTTGCCGCCCGAAACGAGGCAGACAACGTTCTTTCCCTTGATGTCGGGTATCTTGTCGAACATTACTGCTGCTACGGGAACTGCACCTGCACCCTCGGCAATAAGCTTCTGCTGCTCAATGAGTGCGAGGATAGCTGCTGCGATCTCGTCGTCGTTTACGGTAACTACCTTGTCAACATACTTGCTGACATAGCTGAATGTATTTTCGCCCGGCTCTTTTACCTTGATGCCGTCTGCGATAGTGGAAACGCTGTCAAGGCACTCGATCTTGCCGTGTTCGAGCGACTGGAACATACTCGGTGCGCCCGTTGCCTGAACGCCGTATACCTTGATCTCGGGGCGCAGGCTCTTCAGCGTGAATGCAACGCCCGAGATAAGTCCGCCGCCGCCGATAGGAACGACAACTGCATCGATATCGTTGAGCTGTTCGAGGAGTTCAAGTGCGATAGTACCCTGACCTGCGATAACATAATCGTCATCGAACGGGTGAATGAATGTATAACCCTTTTCGTCACGCAGGCTGATAGCCTTTGCGTAAGCGTCGTCGTAAACGCCCTCGACAAGGCAGACCTCTGCACCGTAGGAACGTGTAGCTTCGATCTTTGAGATAGGTGCGGAGTCGGGCAGGCAGATTATCGACTTGATGCCGTTCTTTGCAGCTGCGAGAGCAACACCCTGAGCATGGTTACCAGCGCTGCAGGCGATAACGCCCTTTGCCTTTTCCTCATCGGAAAGCTGTGAAATTTTGTAGTAAGCACCTCTTACCTTAAATGAACCCGTCACCTGTAAGTTCTCGGTCTTGAGGTAAACATTGCAGCCGGGTTTGAGCTTCGGCGCATAGATAAGGTCAGTCTTGCGGACTACTTCTCTGAGCTTGTGTGAAGCTTTGTAAACACTGTCAAGCGTAAGCATATTATATCTCTCCTTAAAATGTTGTATAAATAGTATAAAAAAAGCTCCCACCCCATCAAGAGGTGAAAGCATAAGCCGACACGGTACCACTCTTGTTGCCGCAGAACGCAGCCACTCGCATCTCTGTAACGGGAGAACCCGTCAGAACCTTGGCGAAACGCTTCAGCCCTGCCGCTCGGAGGTGATATGGATACGGTCTTTTTCAAGCGGCTTTCACCAAAATGCCGCCTCTCTGAATGAAACCGAGCCGTTCCCGTCCCCGTCAACGCATTTTCTGTTTACTTAACAATTTTATTATAAACCCGCTTTATTTATTTGTCAAGAATAATTTATTAATTTTAATTGACCTTTTGCGAAAAAAGTTTGACAGCAAAGCTTTTCGCTTCAATAAAACTATAGGTCACCTCTAAAAAATCGGACATGATCCTTATATACAGAACCATGCCCGATTTTTGTATAGTTTTTAGAGGTGACCTTTCAGACATTACACGCCGCTCTGTCCGTAGTTGGAAAGCACTCTTGCGGACGGATCGTTTACGTTGCAGCCTTCCCATTCCTTGTTCGGCATCCAGAAATCAACGATCATTTCGCTGTTGTTCGGATAGTATTTCTCGAAGATCTCACGATAAAGGAGCGATTCCTTTGTGAACGGTCTTGCGTGGGTATATTTTGCGCATCTCTCCTCAAACTCCGCATCGGTATAATGCTCGTTTGCATATTCCTTCAGGTAATCGACCATTGAATGTCCGACAGCATCGGAAAATGCCGCTTTCTCTCTATAGAGGATATCATGCGGAAGATAATCGCCCTCAAATGCATGACGGAGGAGATATTTGCCCTTATTGTACTTATTAAGCTTCATTTCGGGATCGATCGACATAACGTATTTTACAAAATCGAGGTCACCGAACGGTACTCTTGCTTCGAGTGAGTTTACGGAGATGCATCTGTCTGCACGGAGAACGTCATACATATGAAGTTCATGCACTCTCTTTACGGACTCCTGCTGGAAAGCCTCTGCGGACGGTGCGAAGTCGGTATACTTATAGCCGAAAAGCTCATCGGAGATCTCACCTGTGAGGAGAACTCTTATATCTGTCTGCTCGTGGATAGCCTTGCAGAGGAGGTACATTCCCATACTTGCTCTGATAGTTGTGATATCAAATGTGCCGAGGAGTTTTATTACGCTGTCGAGTGCGTTAAGCACATCGTCCTTTGTTATAATCACTTCCGTATGGTCACTTCCGATGTAATCAGCGACCTGCTTTGCATATTTAAGGTCGATAGCGTCCGTGTTCATACCGATGGCGAATGTCCTGATAGGCGTCTTGCTTTCTTTCTGTGCAATTGCGCAGACGAGCGAGGAATCAAGTCCGCCCGAGAGCAGGAAACCGACCTTTGCATCGGAGTCAAGTCGCTTTTCAACGCCTTTGACAAGCTTATCGTGGATATTTTTGCAGACTGTATCGAGATCGTCATGGACTACCTTGTCAACGGCTGTGATATCGCAGTAGCATACGAATTTTCCGTCTTTATAATAGTGTCCCGGAGGGAACGGCATTATTTTTCCGCAGATCTTTACAAGGTTTTTCGGCTCGCTTGCGAACACGATAACGCCGTCATCGGTATAGCCGTAATAAAGCGGACGTATGCCGATAGGATCTCTTGCGGCGATGAACCCGTTCCTGCTGCCGTCATAAATTATGCAGGCATATTCGGCATCGAGCATCGCAAACATATCCGTGCCGTACTCTTTATACATAGGAAGAAGTATCTCACAGTCGCTGCCGCTTTTAAATGTATATCCCTTTGAAATGAGTTCTTCACGGAGTTTTCTGAATCCGTAGATCTCGCCGTTGCAGACAACATAGCTGCCGTCAAGTTCAAACGGCTGCATTCCCTCGGGAGTAAGTCCCATGATTGAAAGACGCTGAAAGCCGAGTACGCCGTGCCTTAAATCGATAATACGGCAGTCGTCAGGACCTCTTGAAACGGTTTCTTCGAGTCCTCTTGTGACACTTTCCATTCCGCAGCCTTCGCCGCAGAAACCCATTATTGTACACATTTATATCAATCCTTTCGCAATGCACGGATAAAATCCGGAATATGATCCCTCATCACATTCGTTTTTTGAAAGTTTTCTTTTATCCGTGCCCATATTCGTTGTTTTCTGTAATATATTCTATCACTGTTTTGCAGGATTGTCAATAGTAAATTGCATATTTGTCAAAATACACTAAAATTCACTATAGTATTCCGCAGAATGTGGTAAAAACTAAATGGGCAAAGAAATCAAGCGGATAAGCGGATTTTCACATCAAATAAAAGATCGCTCGTCCGACTTTTCAGCCGCAGGAATCAATGTTTATTCCTGCATTTGTAAATAATATGTTTGCAAGTTGTTTCATTTTATGATGCGTGAGGAATGGGAGTGTCCGGGAAACCGATCAATAACAAAGGCATAGCAAAAGAGCAGGTAAGTTTTGGGCTTATCTGCTCTTTTTATCATTTTTCAAATCATCGAGTAAAGCTTGCATAATGTCTAAAATGTTCTGCATTTCCTGTATAGAAAGTTTCTCCATAAGCCGGATCATTTCCAGCTGGTTTTCGGAAATACTCGCCGCAAGTCCTTTTTTGCTGTTCGTAAGTCCTGCAATGTAATCAAGGCTGACATCGTAATATTTTGCAAGCATGATCGCACGGTCAAACGGTATCTCCGCACGCCCAAGCTCATATTTTCCGTAATGCTGTGATGATGTTCCGAGGTAATCTGCGATCTCCTGCTGGGTCTTGTCACTGTCCTCACGAAGATCTTTAATTCTGTTATATTTTACCATAAATTGCACCCCACTTTTGTTTATTTTAACACATTTTCACGAAAAATATTGACTTTTGTGCTTAATTAGATTATAATATACAAAAATACGTCTAATTAGACACAAAAGGAGATAAAAATCATGATATGTCCATCTTGAGGTTCGGAAAACGTGCTTATTCAGTCAGAGCAGATTTCAGGTAAATCAAGTCATTCGGGAAGCAGTCCTCTCTATTCTTTCGGAAGATTGATGCTGATTATTTGCACTTGCAATTTATGGCTGCTTGTTCCAAAACATTCGGGCAGTTCCAAGGTCAAATACAAAAGTCAGACCGTAGGAATATGTCAGTCCTGCGGTAAAAATGGGTAATAAACAAGTAAAAAGGAGATTTTTTATGATGAAAGAAAATATCAAAAACGCTAAAAAATGTGTTTTCTGCCGTTACTGGGACGGAGAAAAAGCATGCAGATCAAGACAGCCGAATTACTGGGAGTTCAGCAACAGCAAAGGAAACTGCATAAAACATCGTCTTGACAATGTTAACGCATCTCATTACTGCCGTGATTTTGAACTTAACAGTATTGAGTATTTTGAGATATAACTTTCCAAAATACATATTCTATAATAGGAGATGAAGGTATGGAAACAAGATCGATAACTTCTGCTATAACAGATGCGGCAAAAGGCGCAGCTGCCGTTAATCCGCTTTTGGGAGCTTTGGTGGGAATTGCCTCACTCCTTTTCGGAGCTGCCGCTGTATGCAGAGAAGTTCCCAAAATAATCGATTCGGCAAGCAACGCATCAAAAAGCAAAAAAGATGAATGATCTGTTATCTTGCAGATACTTCTAAAAAATCATCTCCCCGCATAAACTTGAACAAAGCTATCAAGTCTATGTAAGGAGATATTTTTTATGCCAAGTGTATTTCTGAGCCCGTCAACGCAGCAGTGGAACCAATATGTCAACGGCGGAAACGAGGAGCAGCAGATGAACCTTATCGCCGATGCTATGGAACCCTACCTGCGCTCTTCGGGCATAACCTACAGCCGCAACGACCCCGACCGTGATGTCAGAGGCGCTATCGCAGACTCAAATTCACGCTATTATGACGTCCACCTTGCGCTCCACTCGAACGCAGGCGGAGGTCGCTTCTCAGGCATACTTTCGGGCATCGATATCTACTACTCTCCCTATTCGGCACAGAGTGAACGGCTTGCGGATATCATCGTCAACAACCTCAAAAATATCTATCCGAACCCCTCAAAGGTCAACACGCTCCCCACGACCTCGCTCGGAGAAGTTACGCAGACACGGGCGGTTGCGGTACTTTGCGAGCTTGGATATCACGACAATCCCGAGGATGCGGAATGGATAAAATCGAACACCCGGTCTATCGCACGAAGCCTCGTCCAAGCGCTCTGCGACTACTTCGGCATACCTTTTGTTGAAGCTGCGCCTGCACGGACGGGAACGGTCACGACGGACGGCTCGAACCTCAATATCAGAAGTCTGCCGAACACCAACGCCCGTGTTGTCGGAGTTATCCCGAACCGTGCGGAGGTGACTGTTCTCGGTCAGACGGGCAACTGGTATGTTGTCAGCTACGGCGGTATGACGGGCTATGCTGCGGCTGATTATATTTCCGTATAAGCTTTTGGCAAGGAAATTTTGCCCAAACATTGCCGCAAAGTTTGAAAAATGCTTGACTTTAGCACCAAAAATGTGATATAATATTTGTGCAAAAAGCGGCTTTTTGCCGTCTTTGTGACAAAAACCATAGGAGTGGTAAAAAATGTCCAGAATCAAGGTTGCCGTACTCTTCGGCGGAGTTTCAAACGAACACGATATTTCGCTGATCTCTGCGACTAACATCATAAATGCTATCCCTGCCGATAAATACGAGGTCATTCCTATCGGCATCACCAAAAAAGGCCGCTGGCTCTTCTACCCAGGCGATGTTAATATGATAACCTCGGGCAACTGGGAATCCAACCCCGACTGCGTTCCTGCGGTAATTCTTCCCGACCCGATGTACAAGGGCATCGTAAAGATCGTTGACGGTACATATTCGATAACGAAAATAGACGTTGTTTTCCCTGCACTCCACGGTCAGCACGGCGAGGACGGCTGTATTCAGGGACTTCTCGAGCTTTCGGGAATACCTTATGTCGGCTGTAAGGTCATTGCCTCCGCCGATTGTATGGATAAAGCCGTTACGCACACTATTCTCGAAGCCGCAGGCATTCACATGGCAAGACACGCCGTTGTCCGCCAGTCCGATCTCGGTCAGCTCGATGAGATCTGCGAAAATATCATCAATGAACTCGATTTTCCGCTCTTCGTCAAGCCCTGCAACAGCGGTTCTTCGGTCGGCGTAAACAAGGCAGGCTCGTTCGAGCAGCTCAAAGATGCGATAAAGCTCGCATTTTCACACGATAAAAAAGTCATTGTCGAAGAATTCATCGAGGGCAGAGAGCTTGAATGTGCTGTTTTCGGCACAGATAAGCCTTTCGCTTCAAGAGTGGGCGAAATTATTTCCTGCAATGATTTCTACGATTATGACGCAAAATATATCTTAGGCACATCGGGAATAAACATTCCTGCGGATATCCCTGCCGAGTCCGAAAACGAAATTCGTGAAACGGCTCTCAAAGCGTTCAGGGCAATCGGCTGTTCGGGACTTTCAAGAATAGACTTCTTCCTCAAAAAGGACGGAACTGTCATTCTCAACGAGATAAACACCCTCCCCGGATTCACACCTATCAGTATGTACCCGAAGCTTATGGAGAATATGGGTATCTCACAGCCCGAGCTTCTCAACAGACTTATCGAGTCGGCTATGGATAACTAATTTGCAAAGAGAGTTGCTTTAAATGAATAATTCAGCGATCGGAGTTTTCGATTCGGGAATGGGCGGTCTGACCTGCTATAAGGAACTGCGCAGTCTTATGCCGAATGAGAACATCATCTACTTCGGCGATACGGCACGCCTTCCTTACGGTTCGAGAAGCCGTGAAGCCATAATGGAATATGCGATGCAGGATATCGCCTTTATGAAAAAGCACGATGTCAAAATGATAATCGCCGCCTGCGGTACGGTCTCGTCTGTCGTGGGAATGGATAAAAAAGATGCCGATGGCATACCGTTCACGGGGGTCCTCCTGCCGACGGTGCAGACCGCCTGCGCCAAAACGAGGAACGGAAAGATAGGCGTTATCGGAACAGCCGCAACGATAAGATCGGGCGCTTATGCAAAGGCTATCCGCACGATAAAACCGTCACTCACGGTAGTCGGTGCGGCTTGTCCGCTGTTCGTGCCGCTCGTTGAAAACGGCTTTGCGGACAGAAACAACAAGGTCGCACAGCTTGTCGCAGAGCAGTATCTCGAACCGCTCAAACGTGAGGGCGTAGATACGCTTATCCTCGGCTGTACGCACTATCCGATATTGCAGGACGTTATAGCCGACTATATGGGCGAAAATGTTGAGCTTATATCCTCGGGCAGAGAAGCCGCAAAGTTCGCCTGCGCATACCTCACAAGACATGATATGCTCGCAGAGCGTGAAACCGGAGGCGAAACGGTATTCTATTCATCGGACAGCACCGAAATGTTCAGGGAAAACGCTGAAAGCTTCCTCGGTGAAAAAATAAAGGAAAATGTCGGGAAAGTCGAAACAGAGGAACTTATCTCGCTCGCATAAAAAACGAAGCCGCCGATGCCAAAAGCTACGATCGGCGGCTTTTTCCAAGAGGTCAAGTATGAAAAAAGATGTTACAATAACGCTAAAAGGCGTTCAGCAGGTAGATAGGGAAAGAAGTGAGACCGAGCTTATAACGGGCGCAACCTTTTCAACAGTAAAAGGCGGCGGCTTCAGAATTGCCTATGACGAAACCGAAGCAACAGGTTTTGAGGGCGCTCGCACGGAAATAACCGCATTCGGCAACAAAAGCGCCTCAATAGTGCGGAGCGGCGAAGCAGGCACGAACCTTATCATCGAAAAGGATAAAAAGCACCACTGCCATTACGGTACGCCCTACGGCGATATGACTATCGGGATCTACACTCAGTCGATAGTCAACAATCTCACCGCAGACGGCGGCGACCTTTATCTGAAATACACGGTCGATATCAATTCAAGCTATGTTTCGGACAATGAAGTCTACATTGAAATAATGCGTAATTCGTAATGCGTAATGCGTAATTATTTTGTTTCGCATATTTGCTGCGAAAGCCTGAATTCTGTAGGGACAGGTTTCCGTTCCTGATTGCCAAACGTTTATGAAATAAAAAAAGATCTGTTTTCATTGGAATAATTCCAATGAAAACAGATCTTTTTCTTTTATATTATAATGTCTCGCAGCGTGGGACGAAAAGCGTCACCTACGGAGAATTTGCCTAAAAACCAAAGTTTGCAACGGGCGGATATAGAATCCGCCCCTACGTTTTTCATTACAAACTAACGGAACAAAAATAATTACGCATTACGAATTAAGCATTAGTCCACAAGTTCCGGATCGAAGGATTCCTTCCAGGGAAGTCCCCACTTGTTGAGTGCGTCCATAAACGGATCGGGGTCGAATTCCTCGATATTGTAAACGCCAGGCTTCTGCCACTTGCCAGTCATTACCATCATTGCGCCGATCATAGCAGGAACGCCCGTTGTGTAGGAAATTGCCTGAGAGCCAACTTCCGCATAACATTCTTCGTGTACGCATACGTTGTAAACATAGTAGTTGACAGGCTTGCCGTCCTTTTTGCCCTGCATGATGCAGCCGATGTTGGTCTTGCCCTTTGTTCTCGGGCCAAGCGAAGCAGGATCGGGGAGAACTGCTTTGAGGAACTGGAGCGGAACTATCTCCATACCATTGTAATTGATAGGCACGATAGAAGTCATTCCGACATCTTCAAGGCATTTGAGGTGGTTGAGATAGCTCTGTCCGAACGTCATAAAGAAACGGATCCTCTTGATGCCCTTGATGTTGAGCGCAAGCGATTCAAGCTCTTCGTGGTGGAGGAGGTACATATCCTTTTCGCCGACCTCGGGGAAATTGTAAACACGCTTGATCTCCATCGGCTTGGTTTCGACCCACTTGCCGTCCTCAATGTAAGAACCGTTTGCGGAAACCTCACGAATGTTTATCTCGGGGTTGAAGTTGGTTGCAAAAGGATAACCGTGGTCGCCTGCATTGCAGTCGAGGATATCGATGTAATTGATCTCGTCAAAATAGTGCTTCATAGCATAAGCGCAGAAAACGCCCGTTACACCGGGGTCAAAACCGCTTCCGAGGAGCGCAGTGATGCCTGCTTTCTCGAATTTCTCACGGTATGCCCACTGCCATTTGTACTCGAACTTTGCAGTGTCCTCAGGCTCGTAATTTGCAGTGTCGATGTAGTGGACCTTACATTCAAGGCAAGCGTCCATTATCGTAAGATCCTGATAAGGGAGCGCAAGGTTAAGGCAGACATCGGGCTTATATTCTTTCATAAGAGCAACAAGCTCGGGAACGCTGTCAGCGTTGACCTTTGCAGTCGAAATGTTCGTCTTTCCGCCGTACATAGTGTCAAGCTTGGCTTTGAGAGCGTCACACTTTTCCTTTGTTCTCGATGCGATCATAATATCCGTGAAAACCTCGGAATTCTGACAGCACTTGTGGATAGCAACGCTTGCAACGCCGCCGCAGCCGATAATTAAAGCTCTTCCCATTTATTCAACTTCCTCTCAAATTATTTTCAAAAATATTTGTAAGAAAATTATATCATATTGCAAGCGCATTTTCAATAGGATAAAAAAATTTTAAAAAGAATTAAGAAAAACTATTGACAAAAGTAACTTATGATGATATTATTGTATTAGTTGATTAGTACAAACAAAAATTAAACATCAAAAGGAGAAACAGCTATGAAAGTTTTAAGAAAAATCGGCAATTTCTTTATCGCAATGATCCCGTTCTGGGTGTATTACGCAATTCAGATCTTCGCAAGTATTGTTCTTCTCATCGTACTTGCAGTGAAAAGCATTGCTGCAGGTGAAACATTCGATATAACGAGTGCGGATTCGCTTATGATAATATCCGTTGTCGGCCAGATAGTGGCATTTATCGGCGGAATTTTAACAATGCTCATCTCAAAAACGAAAATGTCCGATATGTCACCCGTTAAGCAGAACGGAAAGGTCTATGGCCTGACGGTTCTGTTCACAATAGGCTCGTTCTTTGTACTCCAGCTTATAAATTCGCTCTTGCTCTCGCTGATGGGCATCACCGAAACCGACTCCACACAGGATCTTCTTGCTCAGTCAGTGCCGTTTATGTTCTTTACAGCGCTTTTTGCGCCGTTCGTAGAAGAGCTTATTTTCAGAGGTCTGCTCGTTACATTCTTTAAAAACCGAGGCTTCTCGAATTGGTTCACTATCGCAGCGATAACGCTCACTTTTGGACTTATCCATTCGCAGAATATGATGATATATGCGCTCTGCTTCGGACTTGTACTTATGGGAATAAGATTTGTGACGGGCGACTGGAAGCTCTGTGTGGTGTTCCACTTTATAGGAAACCTTATGAGCTGCCTTTTCTCCGTCCTTGTACCCGATGAGGAAACGGGTATGACCGTACTTATCGTCGGCTCGATAGTCGGAGGCATCATCGCAGTTATTACGGCATTTATCGGCACAAAAGCCGCACGGACACATATCAAGGAAAAAACAGCCGCTGCGGAGGAATTTTCTGCAGAACAGCCGCAGGAGATATAAAAAAAGCACCCGATATATTTTCGGGTGCTTCAGGCTGTTGAAAAAGTATATTATTGAAAAAAGTTGCACAAAATTAAAGTTTAC
>URTF01000060.1 GCA_900550695.1 uncultured Ruminococcus sp. | reverse complement strand
ATATATGGATTTTGCGCAGATTTTTTGTCTATAGTTTTATTGGTGTTTAGTATTATTATATTCAATAAACCCAAAACGTCTTTGAACCTCCACCCAACAAGTTTATGAACCTGATTTTCTGAATATTACTCCTGTACTTTTAGAGGTCACCTATAATATTAACATTTATTGCTTGATTTTTTTATGATAATAAAGTAAAATATAAATGATATTCTCAAACTAAGGAGGTTTGTGTATGGGTATCTTATCCTGCGCACCTGTTTTTTCCGATTCAATGGTTCTTCAAAGAAATAAAAATATAACCGTGTGGGGTATGGCTTATGACGGAATGAAGGTTACCGTTTCGCTGAACGGCAAGACCGCCGAAGCCGTGACAAAAAATCACCGCTGGACGGCTGTTCTCCCTGCAATGGAGGCAGGCGGACCTTACGAGATGACGGTTTTCTCGGGCGATGAAAAAATCGTCTTTACCGATGTTATGCTCGGCGAAGTATGGCTCGCAGGCGGTCAGTCGAATATGGAGCTTGAGCTCCAAAACTCGCTCGACGGCAAAAAAGTCCTCGAACAGACGGACGGCGTGAACGTTCGCTTTTACTATACCAAAAAGAATTCCTATATTGATGAATTTTTCTATGCTGACGAGCGCAACGGCGGCTGGGCAAGGGCATCAAAGAACAACTCCGCCGCTTGGTCTGCAGTCGGCTACTACTTCGCAAAAAAGCTTTCCGAAGACCTCGGCGTGACGGTCGGCGTTATCGGCTGCAACTGGGGCGGAACTTCCGCTTCGGCTTGGATTTCAAAGGAACTGCTCTGCTCTGATGTCGATACAAAGTCCTACGTTGACGAATACGATGCCGCTATGGACGGAAAAACTTTCGAGGAATACTGCGCAGAGCTTGACGATTACAACGCTTACGTTGAGCAGTGGCAGCCGAAGATAAACGAATTCTACGCCAAGAATCCCGAGGGCGAATGGGGCGATGCGCTCAAATTCGCAGGCCCGTGCCGCTATCCCGAACCACTCGGTCCGAAGTCACCGTTCCGTGCAGGCGGCGTTTACGAAACTATGTTAAAGCGGGTATGCCCTTACACTCTCGCAGGCTTTATCTATTATCAGGGCGAAAGCGACGACCACAAGCCGAATATGTACTGCAAGCTGCTGAAAATGCTCATCGAGCAGTGGAGAAGCGACTGGAACGATGATACTCTGCCGTTCATTTTCGTTCAGCTCCCGATGCATATCAACCGAGGCGAAGAGGACAGAAAGCACTGGTGTCTTATCCGTGAAGCGCAGATGCGTGTTCACCTGACAACGGCGAACACAGGCATTGCGGTTGCTCTCGACTGCGGCGAATACGGCAACATTCACCCCCTCGACAAGAAACCTGTCGGCGAACGCCTTGAACTTCAGGCACTTTGCCATGTTTACAATAAGCTCTCTCCCGAAAAGGCTTACGGCGCAATTTTCCGCTCGGCTCTTTTCGCTGACGGAAAAGCTGTTTTGAGCTTTGACCACGCCGAGGGCGGTTTTGATGTAAAGGGCGAAGTCAAAGGCTTTGAGCTCGCAGGAATGGACAAGGTCTATCACTCCGCAAATGCCGAATTTGACGGCGAAAAGATCATTCTTTCAAGCGGCGAAGTCAGCGAACCTAAATATGCCCGTTACTGCTGGGTGAACTACGGCGAAGTCACCGTTTTCTCAAAGAA
Source organism: uncultured Ruminococcus sp. (assembly GCA_900550695.1). Classification (GTDB taxonomy): domain Bacteria; phylum Bacillota; class Clostridia; order Oscillospirales; family Ruminococcaceae; genus UMGS363. Next base: position 10,895 of record URTF01000060.1, on the reverse strand, counting down.
CGGACTTCCGCTTGCACCGTTCAGAACGAGCCGTGATGACGGATTTTATATAAAGTAATGAAAGGACAAAACTGCCAATGAAGATACCCGAACTGTTCGGAAAGGGAAAGACCGTATTCTCATTCGAGGTATTTCCCCCGAAAAACACTACTCCTATCGAATCCATTTACCATACACTGGACGAACTGAAAAAGCTCTCCCCCGACTTTATCAGCGTTACATACGGTGCAAGAGGAACGAGCGCAGACACAATGACCTGCGATATCGCTTCATATATCCAGAACAAACTCGGCATAACCTCGGCGGCGCACCTCACCTGCGTTTACAGCGACAAAGAGCTTATCCTCGAACGCCTTAAACAGCTCAAAGAGCGCAGCGTTGAAAATATCCTCGCTCTCCGCGGCGACATCAACCCCGATATCCCCCGTCTGCACGACTTTGAGTATGCGAGCGACCTCACACGCTTTATAAAGGAAAACGGTGATTTCCACGTTTCGGGAGCTTGCTACCCCGAATGTCATATTGAAGCGGAAAATCTTGACAAGGATATCGAAAATCTCAAAATAAAGATAGAAGCAGGCGCAGAGCATCTTATGTCGCAGCTCTTTTTCGACAACTCCGTATTTTTCAGCTTTCTTGAAAAAGCAAGAGCCGCAGGCGTGAACGTTCCTATTGAAGCAGGAATTATGCCCGTAACAAATGCGAAGCAGATACAGCGAATGGTTTCGATGTGCGGCGCAAGCCTTCCTGCAAAGTTCTCCAAGACTATGCAGAGATACGAAAATAACCCCGAAGCTCTCCGTGACGCAGGTATTGCCTATGCTATCGACCAGATCGTTGAGCTCATTTCAAGCGGCGTTGACGGTATTCACCTTTACACGATGAACAATCCTTACGTTGCGGGAAAAATCAGCGAAAGCATCAAAAATATGCTTTAATTTATTGCCAAAGTGTTGACGAAATCCTCTGAATATTGTATAATGATAGTATATGATATTTCGGAGGATTTTTTATGTCTATAGAAAAAGTCGCAAAATTTTATAAGGTTTCGTTTGAACAGTTCCTCGGTGACTGGCAGGCTGTCTATCCCGAAGATGACGAGGCAGTCGTTCGTGAGATCTATGACCACATCAGGCTGCCGAAAAGAGCTACCGCAGGCTCGGCAGGCTATGATTTCTTTCTCCCCGTTGCAATAACCCTTAACCCCGATGAAACTCTCCTTATCCCGACGGGAATAAGAGCCGAGATAAAGCAGGGCTGGGTGCTTGCGATATTCCCACGAAGCAGTCTTGGCTTCAAGCATCGAATCCAGCTCGACAACACTGTCGGGATCATCGACAGCGACTACTTCGGCGCTGACAACGAGGGTCACATCAAGATAAAGATAACCAACGATTCAAAGGACTACAGCATTGCCGATGTTGACGAGGGAAAAGGCTTCGCTCAGGGAATTTTCTTACCGTTCGGCATTACCGACGATGACGCTTCGGACGGCACACGCACGGGCGGTTTCGGAAGCACAGACAAGTAAAGCTTATCTGAATGAAATGGGGTAATACTCTTGAAGTTTAAAAGATTGATAAATATTGCGCTTGCTGTCGTTATGTCACTCAGCTGTATGCAGCTTTCGGCGGTGAACGTTTCCGCACTCTCCAACTCAAAAGAAATAGCCGATTCGGAATACACCGTAAAGGGCGGATTTGTTCTCGCTCAGGACAGAAGCGGTGACATTTTTGTAAAAAAATACAAAGGCTCGGGCGGTGCGGTAACGATCCCTGCCGATGCTGTCTACATTGCCGATGATGCTTTCCGTGACAATCAGAAAATAACCTCCGTTACGATACCCAAGACCTGCTTCGGCGGCATCGGCGACAGAGCTTTCACGGGCTGCTCAAACCTTAAAACGCTCGATGTAAAAGGCAACCTCGACTATATCGGCGAGAGTGCATTTTTCGGCTGCATAAGCCTTACAAAGGTAATTTTCCGAGGAGATATCTGCACGAATGAAACCTACGGAAGATACCCTTACGGCGGAATTATGGACTATGCTTTCTTCTGCTGCCGTTCACTGCAAAGCATTACATTCACGAAAAGCGGCTCGGAAGTCGGTCAGATCGGCGGCGGCGCATTCGGCAACTGCCTTTCGCTCAAAACTGTGAGATTTCCGAACAGCATCGGCTTCATTGCAGACGCTTTCTACAACTGCCCGAAGCTTGAAGCTGTTTCGATACCTGCCGATGCTACCGTTGACAGATATGCTTTCGGTTTCTGCGCAGACCTTTCCAAAGATGAGCCGCAGTTTTACCTTTCGACCGGCAAAAAGGCAGTGAAAGCCCCCTACTACACCTACAGCAGCGGCGAATTCGTGAAATCCTTCAAGACGATAACTCCCTGCAGGATCACCCTTGTAGTAGAACAGGGCAGCGACGCCGAACGCTACGCAAAGAAAAACAAGGTAAAATTCAAGTACCGTCTTTCCGCCCCGACAGCCGTTATCGCTTCGCGCGGCAGGAACAAAATGGACTTAACGTGGAACTGGGTCAACGGAACGGACTACTATAAGGTATATCTCTACAATCCGTACCTCAAAAAATATGAGGAATACGCTAAGGTCACAACGGAAAACTGTACGATAACGGGACTTCACCCCGAGCGCAAATACTGGATAAAAATTTCCGCCGTTGATACTATCGGCAAAACCGACATTGAGGGTTTCCTCTCTGAATCCTATGAATTCCATACAAGGTGATCATTTAATCCCATAGGCTTGAAAAATCCTATGGGGTTTTTGACATTTTCATTTGGATATGATATAATATAATAAGATAAAGAAATTCTAAAAGTATTCGACCTTTACAAGGAGGTTTGTTTTATGAGTACAAGAGAAATTGCACTTGGAATTTTCAATCAGCTTACGGACGACCAGCTTAAAGGGTTCATTTCCATGTTCAGCGAATATTATCCTATTTTTAACGATGAAACGAAAGCAGCATTTGAAGAAGCAAAAGATATGGAAGCTCACCCGGAAAAATATAAATCATATAATTCCTTCTCCGAGATTCTCTCTGAAATAGACGAGGAGATCGCAAATGAAACTTAATATCAAATTTACTCCACAGTTTAAAAAAGATCTCAAAAAAATTCGTAAACAAGGCAGATATGATATTTCCAAACTTGATTTGATCGTTTCTATGCTTTCTGACGGTGCTGAACTGCCGATAGCAGTGAAAGACCACGCATTAAAAGGAAACTATTCCGGATATAGAGAATGTCATATTGAACCAGATTGGCTGCTGATATACAAAATCACAAACACAGAACTTGTCTTAACGTTATTCCGTACAGGCTCACATTCTGAATTATTTTGAAAAACCATTCACCGTTTTACATGATCGGTGAATGGTTTTTTTCGCAAATTTATCCGAATACACATTTGCTAATATGTTAAAAATGTGATAAAAAGCTGAAATTTTCCTGCGGCATTGACACGGAACATCGATAATGCTATAATATTTTCATTGAACACTTGTTAAGTGAAGAAAAGAGGTGCTTTATGGCAGGTTCAAGAAGCGAAAAAGCCGCCGAAACTCGCCGAAAGCTTATCGAAACGGCTAAGAAGTCCTTTTCCGAAAACGGATACAACGGCACTTCGGTCAGAGATATCAGCAAAAGCATCGGCGTTTCGGAGAGCCTTTTGTATCACTACTTTCCCAACGGAAAACGTGAACTGCTTTCCGAAATAATGAAAAATGAGCTTGATGACTTTCGGAAAAACGTTCCCGATAATGATGTTTTTGATGTTTTTGACGGTCTGTCTATCGAGGATTCACTCAAAAGTATTTGTACCCGACTTTCGGGATTTATAAACGAGCATATCGACCTTATCCGCATAGTAATACTTGAAAAGGAAGTCCGTGATTTTATCCGGGCGGAGGATATGAACCGATATCTTGACGGGCTGGAAAATTTTCTTTGTGAGCTTCTCCGTACCCGTATGGATAAAGGCGAGATACACGATGTTGACTGCCGTGCCGCCGCTATGGTGATGCGTTCGATGCTGCTCAATATGGTACTTCTCAGTATTCTCGGAATAACCTGCTCCGAGCAGGATTCGGAAGAAAAAGGCAGAGAGGTCTTTTTACGACTTTTAAACATAAGAAAGGAAGATAGCAACTAATGCTCCAACTTAAGAACATTGTAAAACAATACGGCGAGGGTGACAATGCTGTAAAAGCGCTCAGCGGCGTAAGCATTTCATTCCGTGAGAACGAGTTCGTTTCGATACTCGGACATTCGGGCTGCGGCAAAACTACGCTGCTCAACATCATCGGCGGACTTGACCATTACACCTCGGGCGACCTTGTTATCAACGGCATTTCCACCAAGAATTACAAGGACAGAGATTGGGACGCTTACCGCAACCACACGATAGGCTTTATTTTTCAAAGCTACAACCTTATCCCCCACCAGACCGTTCTTGCGAATGTTGAGCTTGCACTGACGATATCGGGTGTTTCAAAGTCCGAGCGCCGCAAAAGAGCAATCGAGGCTCTCGAAAAGGTCGGTCTTGGCAATCAGATACACAAGAAACCGAATCAGATGTCGGGCGGTCAGATGCAGCGTGTCGCTATTGCCCGTGCGCTCATCAACAACCCCGATATCCTCCTCGCAGACGAACCTACAGGCGCACTCGACAGCGAAACCTCCATTCAGGTAATGGAGCTGCTCAAAGAGATCGCAAAAGATAAGCTCGTCATAATGGTAACGCATAACCCCGAGCTTGCCGAGAAATATTCGACACGAATAGTCCGCATAAAGGACGGACTTCTCACCGATGACAGCGATCCGTTTGATCCCGAGCAGGCTGACGCTCCCGATGAAGCAAAGAAAAAGCGTGTTTCAATGTCGTTCCTCACGGCGATATCGCTTTCGCTCAACAACCTGCTCACGAAAAAGGGCAGAACTATACTTACCGCCTTTGCAGGTTCTATCGGCATCATCGGCATTGCCCTTATCCTCTCGCTTTCAACGGGCATCAATGATTATATAAACGAGATACAGGAGGCGACACTTTCCTCCTACCCTATTCAAATTTTTGAAGAAACCGCAGACACCGCCACACTTATGAATACGATGATGCAGAATTCACCGAACAAAAGCAGCGGTGGCGAAGAAGCCGAGCTTGAAAATGTTGTTCACGGAAATACAGCTGTATACGAAATCTTCAATTCGCTCAATTCCTCCGCAAAGCAGAAAAATGATATGCCTGCGATAAAGAAATTCCTCGACAGTGACGAGACTATCAAGGAGAACGCAAGCTCCGTTTCGTACAGCTATGACATTCAGATGCCCATCTTCACAAAAGACCCGTCCGGCAAGATCGTGAAATCGGACTTCTCCGAAACATTCCAGTCAACAATGGGCGTTGATATGAACGCATCTGCCGCTTCAAGCGCAATGATGAGTATGTCACCTATGGGAAACATCGAGGTATGGCAGGAAATGCTCCCCGGCGAAAACGACAGTGACGTAAACGAAATTATCAAGAACCAGTACGACCTCGTTTACGGCAGCTGGCCCGAAAATTACAACGATGTTGTAGTTATCCTTTCAAAGCAGAATGAGATACCCGATATCGTAATGTACACACTCGGCTTCAAGGAGCAGGAAAAACTGCCCGAGATAATGAACGCCGCAATGACGGGCGGTATCATCGACGATTACGGCGTTACCGACTGGACTTTTGACGAAGTTATGAGCAAGGATTACAAGCTCATTCTCCCCTGCGAATATTATCAGAAGAACGAAAGCGGCACAGGCTATGTTGATCTCACCGGGACCGACACGGGACTTGAATATATCTACAGCGCAGAGGATATCGGCACACCGCTCCATATCTGCGGCTTTATCCGTCCTAACGAGGATTCCACAGCCGCTATGCTCACCGGCTATATCGGCTACACAAAGGCTCTCACCGACTATGTTATCGACACCACAAATTCAAGCGATATCGTAGCGGAACAGCAGAACGATGAAAGCACCGATATCCTTTCGGGCGACCCGTTCAAGACCGATGATTACGTTCCCCTTTCCGATGAAGAAAAGTCAGAAAAAGCTAAGGCTTATATCGAAAACCTGAGTGCATCGGACAAGGCTGACGTCTTCCGCTTCGTTATGTCACAGCCGAGCGAGGACGATATGAACGCTTATGCAGATCAGTTTCTCGCAAATGTCACAAGAGAACAGATAGAAGAGCAGATGGCAGGTCAGTACGCCGAGGAAATGGGCGTTGAGTCCGCCGACAGCGTTAAGAGCTATATTAAGCAGATGAGCGATGACGAGCTTTTCTCTTTCGTCCGTGAAAGCGTAAAGGAACAGTATGCACAGCAGTACGCCGAGCAGGTCGAGCAGCAGTTCTCCGCAATGACCGCCGACCGGATCGCAGCAACAATGTCCGTTACTCCTCTCACCGATGCGCAGTACGCCGCAATTTTTGACGAATACACTCCCGAACAGTTCTCCGACAGAACATACGATGGCGTAATGGATATCCTCGGCAAAGCTGATTTTGACGAGCCGTCCACTATCAATATCTATGCAAAGTCCTTCGAGGAAAAAGACCGCATCTCCGACCGCATCAGCGATTACAACGACAGCGCCGCAGAGGAAGATCAGATACATTATACCGACTATGTTGCTCTGCTTATGTCCTCAATAACAAATATCATCAGCGGAATTTCGTATGTCCTCATCGCATTCGTGGCAATTTCGCTCGTCGTTTCCTCAATTATGATAGGCATCATCACATATATCTCCGTGCTTGAAAGAACAAGGGAAATAGGTATCCTCCGTGCGATAGGCGCATCAAAGCACGACGTTTCGACCGTGTTCAACGCAGAAACTCTGCTCGTCGGACTTACCTCGGGACTGATCGGCGTAGCTATCTCGGCACTTGCGCTTATCCCGATAAATGCCATCATATACAATCTTACGAACATTGAGGGACTTAAAGCAGTCCTGCCCATACCTGCGGCTGTCATACTTGTAGCGATAAGTATGATACTCACACTTATCGCAGGTGTTATCCCGTCAAGAGTCGCATCTAAGAAAGACCCTGTTGAGGCACTGCGCACGGAATAATGCGTAATTCGTAATGCGTAATGCGTAATTATTTATATCCCGTTAGTTTGCGGTGAAAATCGTAGGGGCGGATTCCATATCCGCCCGCTGCAAACCCCTTATTTTACTAAAGTTGAAGAACCCTGTTTTCAATGGTTTTATCCGTAGAAAACAAGGTTCTTTTTTATATGTATCAGTATTGATGATGCGATACGGAGCAACCCACCAGTCAAAGTTCGGCTTTGCCCGTGATTTTCGGAACAATATAATTACGCATTACGCATTACGAATTACGCATTAAAATCCCCTTGACGAAGTGCTTTTCTGGGTTTATAATGGGATAAAGGTTTTGAATAAAATCGACAGAAAGGTACAACAATGAAAAAGCTCACTTGCTCCGACATTGAAAACGAATATCTGAAGAACACTTCGCAGGTCTGCGATGAGGATATAAAAATGATAAACAAAAAGACCCGATGCAGGGAAAGCCTTGCGGAAAACATCGTGCTTATCGCAATTTTCGGCGCAGGTGCGGTATATTCTCTGTTATACAGCAGAGAAACGCTCCCCGCATGCTGTATTCTTGTGCTTATGCTTTTGTGGGCGCTGAAAAGAGAGCTGAAAAAGCAGAACGTCACCGCCTGCTATGCTGTCGTGACCGAGAAAAAGGAACGCTGGGCGAAAGAAAATGCCAAAAAGAAGCTTCACGTCCTGCCCTACGAACAGACCGACTGCATCGGCTCGTCCAACCGCAGACAGCACCTTTTTTACAATATACGGAGCTATTATTTCTGCTCGGTCGATATCAACGGAGAGGTTTTTGAGTATGTCTGCTGTTATGACAATGACTATGACAAAATTGAAGTGGGAGATACGGTCGTTATCGGCGGAAATACGGGCTTGCCGATAGTTTACAGGTGTGCGGCTTCGGAAAAGGACAGCTGAACAGATTTTCAATATAACTCAGCTATGTGTTTATTTGATAAACATTTAATATCAAATATATTCACATAAATTTAATATATATAGTGCCGTTTTATGTTATACTTATATGGGAAAAATTTTCGCTTTTTAATTAAACCGATTTTAAAGCGTGATCTCAATATATAAAAAGGAGTTTTTATCATGAATAAAACTTTAAGAAAAGCTGTTATCGCAGGTAACTGGAAGATGAACAAGACCCGTCCCGAAGCTAAGGAGCTTCTCGAAGCTATCAAGCCGCTCGTTGCCAATGCAGAGGGCAAGGTTGAAGTTATCGCTTGCGTTCCTTACACAAACCTTGAAACTGCTGTTGCTGCAACCGCAGGTTCTAACGTTAAGGTTGGCGCTGAGAACGTTCACTTTGAAAAGAGCGGCGCTTTCACAGGCGAGATTTCCGCTGATATGCTCGTTGAAGTCGGCGTTGAATATGTTGTTCTCGGTCACTCCGAGCGCCGTCAGTACTTCGGCGAAACAGATGAGACTGTAAACAAGCGCACAAAGGCTGCTCTTGCTGCAGGTCTTAAGCCTATCGTTTGCGTTGGCGAGCTTCTTTGGGAAAGAGAAGCAAACATCACAGAGGAAGTTATCGCTCGTCAGATCAAGCTTGACCTCGCAGGCGTTTCCGCTGATGATATCAAGAAGACTATCATTGCTTACGAGCCTGTCTGGGCTATCGGCACAGGCAAGACTGCTACTGCAGATCAGGCACAGGAGGTTTGCGCATTCATCCGTGCAACTCTTGCAAAGCTTTACGGTGCTGCTGTTGCTGACGCTGTTACAATTCAGTACGGCGGTTCAATGAATGACGGCAATGCTGACGAACTCCTCTCAAAGACAAATGTTGACGGCGGTCTTATCGGCGGTGCTTCACTCGTTGCTGAGAAATTTGCAGCTATTGTAAAGGCAGCAAGCAAGTAATTAAATTTTAGGGTACGGACGGCAAAAGGAAATAACTGTAATAAATTTGCAGTCAGTGTTCCCTGTGTCGTCCGTAATGTTTAGAAAGGATTTATGTTATGAAAAAACCATTAATTCTTATGATTCTCGACGGTTTTGGTATTGCACCGGAGAAAGGCAATGCTATTAAAGCAGCAAATAAGCCAAATATTGATAAACTTTTTGCAGAAAACCCTGTAACACAGATTGGTGCGTCGGGTATGGATGTAGGTCTTCCTGACGGTCAGATGGGTAACTCAGAGGTTGGCCATACAAATATGGGCGCAGGCAGAATAGTATATCAGGAGCTTACAAGAATTACAAAAACTATTAATGAAGATAAGCTCAAGGAGAACGAGGCTATTGTAAACGCAATGGACAAGGCTATTGAGAACGGTACAGCACTTCACCTTATGGGTCTTCTTTCAAGCGGCGGCGTTCACAGCCACAATACACACCTTTACGGTATTCTTGAGCTTGCTAAGAAGAAAGGCCTTGAGAATGTATATGTTCACGCATTCCTCGACGGCAGAGATGTTCCGCCATCAAGTGCCGCTGAATTTATGAACGAGCTCCTCGACAAGATGAAAGAAATCGGTGTAGGTAAGGTAGCTACTGTTTCAGGCAGATACTATGCTATGGACCGTGATAATAACTGGGACAGAGTTGAAAAGACATATGCCGCTATGGTTTACGGCGAAGGTGAAAAAGCCGATTGCCCATGCTGTGCTATTGAAAAGTCATATGAAAACGGCGTTACAGACGAGTTTGTAGTTCCTGTTGTAGTTGACGGCGGCGCACAGGTTAAGCCGAACGACAGCGTTATCTTCTTTAACTTCCGTCCTGACAGAGCAAGAGAGATTACAAGAACTTTTGTTGATCCTGAATTTAAGGGATTTGAGAGAAAGAACGGATTTTTCCCTGTAAACTTTGTATGTATGACACAGTATGACGCTACAATGCCAAATGTTGATGTTGCATTTAAGCCGCAGGCACTTAAGAATACACTTGGCGAGTATGTTTCAAACAAGGGTATGACACAGCTTAGAATTGCAGAAACAGAGAAGTACGCTCATGTAACATTCTTCTTCAACGGCGGTGTTGAAAAGCAGTATGAGGGCGAGGACAGAATCCTTGTTAAGTCACCTGCTGTTGCAACATATGACTTACAGCCGGAGATGAGCGCTTATGAAGTTACAGATAAGCTTGTTCCTGCTATTGAGAGCGGTAAGTATGATATGATTATCTTAAACTACGCTAACTGTGATATGGTTGGTCATACAGGAGTATTCGAGGCAGCTGTAAAGGCTGTTGAGGCTGTTGACACTTGCGTAGGCAGAGTTGTTGAGGCTATCAAGAAGATGGGCGGTGTTGCTCTTATCACAGCCGACCACGGTAATGCAGATAAGATGGTAGACGCTGACGGTTCACCGTTTACAGCTCATACAACAAATCCTGTTCCTTTCTGTGTAGTAGGCTATGATTGCCAGCTCCGTGAGGGTGGCAGACTTGCAGATATTGCTCCTACTATGCTCCAGATTATGGGCTTAGAGCAGCCTGCAGAAATGGACGGCGTTAGCCTTATTAAGTAATTTTGCTTAATAAATTTTGCATAAAAATAAGCTGTACTTGAGTATTCAGGTACAGCTTTCTTGTTTTTATTAGATTTTGGTTAAATGTTGGGATAATGCTTAAATTACAGTTTAGCAAAAATACTTCGCAAAGCAATTATAATTATTTAGGCGAAAGTATGCTAAATCATAATTTTTATTTTATAATTCCCGACAAGTTATTAACATTGCTATTACAAATTGTTGAAAAATTCGTCAACTGCCTGTTTTGCAACTGTATTTAAATGC
>URTF01000059.1 GCA_900550695.1 uncultured Ruminococcus sp. | reverse complement strand
ATTTGGTACACAAAATACACAATGCCTTAAAACGAATTTAAATGCCGTTTTAAGGCATTTTTATTTTTATAGGGTAATTTAACGTTTAAACTCGCAAAACGCCAATTTGACCCCGTAGAATTGAAAATAGGTGTATTTATTCATTGCTTTGAGGAAAACAATCTTTACAAGGTTCATATCCTGCATCTTCAGCTTCGGCGATTGTCAGTTCCGCAACATCACTTCCAACAACGTGATAGCAGTCAGGCTTGTGATATTTCTCGCCTGTCTTGGTAACAACAACAATCTCGGAGCTTTCGTCCCGTTCTGCGCTTATTTCATCACTGGTAACGCTTGTAATAGCTGATATCGTTGTCATATCAACCTCTGCTATGGGTTCTCGCCTTTGCGAACTATGCACCGTAACAACAAGCATTATTGCTGTCAAAGCACACAATACACCGTTTAAGGCGGTAAACAACACCCTTTTATCAAAAATTGCTTTTAAGGCGCAGGAAACGAGCAGCTTTGCTTCGGCTTCGTTTGAATCGACGACCGTTGCAGAATTTTTCAGATGCCCGAGGTAGATGTGCGCCAGTTCGTGAAGCATCAAAGATGCCGCTATCTCGTTCGGCAGGTCGGGGTGAATGAATATGTACCTAACATCATCGTCAGCAAAGCAGAACGCCGAATTTGCTTGATAAACCTCAACAACGTTCAGTTCTATCAAAACCCAGTCGTCCAAGCCATACGGACTGTAAACCTTGTAGCCGAGTTTTACAGCTACTTTTTGCAGCTCCTCAAATGAAATAACTGTTGAAGAATTTAAACCATACTCTTTGATAAACGCTTTTGCTTTTGATTTAATATTCATTATTTTTCCTCCGTTATAATTAATTTTATATGTTAATTATAACGGAGTTTTTGGCTTATTGTCCACAAGTAAGTTGTGGTAGAAAAAGTGGTAATTATTTCTTCAATTTCTTTTTGACCTCGTCAGCTTCTTTGCGGCTGTTTTGAGCAGCTTCGAGTCTGTCAAGTTCTTCTTTTGTCTTTTTGGAAGATGAAACAGATATCTTTCCACCGCCCGATGCAGCGATACGGGCAGATGTTTTTTCCTGATATATGAATTTGGCGTATTGCTTTACTTGATTGAAAATATCGTCATCGGCGTTTGTTGTGCCAAAAAGGTATGCTTTTACTGTATCTTCCGCTGGGGCTTCATTACCGAGAAGGTAGTCCACAGATACATTAAAGTATTGAGATAATTTTGTGAGAATATCTCCCGTTGGAATTGCGCCGTTGCGCCAAGCCATACACCAAGCTCTGCTTTTGTTTTGAAATCCGAGAACATTTAAAACCGCAATGATGTTTGTATTATGTTTAGCACATAAATTATTAAGCGTCATATAAAAATCGCTTTCGCAACTATTAAAAATATCATCGCTTTCAACCTCATTTTCGGTTGATGTGTGTTCTAAATCATTCATTCTATGCTGTTCGATGTATGCGATTGATTTTGTTGCATATTTTCCGTAATAATCAATATTTCGGTATGTGTTTAAAAGCTCCAGTTCTTCTATAGATAATTTTTCATTTGTATAACTTATCCCTAAAATGTGATTAATTGATACCTTAAAAAACTTTGAATAGTTTATGAGAGACTGTATTGATGGTGTTGCACCTGATAAATATTTCTTGTAAGTTTCTTCTGAAACGCCGCCAATTTGTGCCATTTCTAAATCGGTTAGTTCATCTTGTAAGTAGCGTAAATTATCTTTAGGCTCTAAATTTATTTTTGCAGGTTCTTTATCAGAAAACTCTATTTTTAAATTATGTTGATTGATATCAATGTCGCTTAACAGATCATCAATTGATATGTTGAGATATTCTGCAATTTTATAGGTTATATCTAAATCAATTTTGGAAGTAGGCTTGCTTTTCCATTTGCTGAAAGTACTTTTATCAATGCCGATTTCCTTGGCAATCTTTGATTGAGTAATGCCATTCTTTTCAAAGTATTTTAATATTTTATCGCTAAATTCCACAATAACAACACCTTTTTATAGTTAATTATCAACAAATTGTTGATATAAATCAACTTTTTGGAACATAACTATTGACAAGTTGATTTAAGTCAACTATAATAATATCAACACAATAAATTGAAAAAAGGTAATAGCAAAGCTCACCTTATTGAAAATCCCATTTTTCAAAAAAGCGTGTTTGAGTATTTTATTTGTTGGCACTTATATAATACCATTTTTGCGTACTCTTGTCAATGAAATTGTGTTACATTTGCAATATTTTTCTATAAAGTTAAAGAGAAAGAGAGGGGGTGAAAATTTGACAAAAGTTGAAATGCTTCACGCACTTGTTGATGTCGGCAAGAAGCAGACTGACCTCGTTCGTGAAATCGAATCCCGCTACGGCGAAAAAATGTCATCATCGGAACTTAATCTGATAATGAGCGGCACACAACAGGGAGCAAAAGCAGACCGTGTAAGAATTGAGGTTGAGGAAATTATAAAAGAATGGAAGTGATAAAATGAACGAACTCATCAAAGTAAACTACGAAAGCGAACGCCCGACAGTAATGGGTAGGGAACTGCACAAGGCTCTTGGAGTTGAAACCCGATACAACGACTGGTTTAAGCGTATGTCAGAGTACGGATTTACCGAAAATATCGACTTTTACTCAATTTTGAGTAAAACCCCTGACGGCGGCAGACCAAGTACCGACCACCAACTCACCATTGATATGGCAAAAGAAATCTGTATGATACAGCGTTCCGAAAGAGGCAAACAATTCAGGCAGTATTTCATTGAAGTGGAAAACAAATGGAACACGCCCGAAGCGGTAATGGCAAGAGCATTGCAGTTTGCAAACAATCAGCTTGACAGCATTAAACAGCAGAATGTAGCTCTTACCGATACAATAAGCCGTCAGAATATGATAATGGCCGCTTGGAAGCCGAAAGTCCTCTTTGCACAGGCTGTTGAAACCGCTCAGACTTCGATCCTTATCGGAAATTTGGCAAAGATACTTAAACAGAACGGTATCAGCATCGGACAGAAGCGCCTTTTTGAGTGGCTGAGAAACAACGGCTACCTCATAAAAACAGGTTCAAGCTTTAATATGCCTACTCAACGTGCTATGGAACTTAATCTCTTCGAGGTAAAGGAAAGCACAATAAACAATCCCGACGGCTCAATTAGAATTACCAAAACGCCCAAAGTAACGGGCAAAGGTCAGGAATACTTCATCAATAAGTTTCTTGGTGAAAAAGAAGGAAAGTAAAAATGTTTGCAAAAAAATTAAAGCAGGCTATGAAGGAGCAAAAACTCACGCAGACCGAACTTGCTAAAAGAATAGGTTCAAGTCCTTCGTCAATAAGTCAGTATCTTTCGGGTGCAAATGAGCCAACAGCACAAAAGCTTGAAAAAATAGCGGCTGTTCTCGGCGTGACCGCAGAATGGCTTACCGAACTCGAAGAAGAGGAAGCCGAAACAGACGAAAGCGCAAAACTTACCCCCGAAAAAGCAGGAAAGCTTATGGGTGTAAGCGCACAATATGTGCGGCAGGGGATATTGCAAGGTGTTTTGCCGTTCGGGTGCGCCGTGAAAATCAAAGGGACACAGCGATATACATATTGCCTTTTCCCGAAGAAGTTCACCGAATATACAGGAATCGAGGTGTAAACAATGAAGAAGTCAAAAAAGCTTGCAGAATTTCTGTTCATAGCTTGCCTTGTAGCTCTGCTCACTCTCACAGGAGCTTGCGAACAGGACATCATAAGCGTAGGAGAATACATAGTCTATTCTGTAATTACTCTTATCGCTCTTTTGTGGAGCGGTGTAAAAGGTCAGTTGCTCCACAAATAAAAAAGAGCCGTCACGGCTGCCACCGTTCAGGCTCTCGAACCAAAATAATTAGTTACGCTCTTATTATACAAGAGCAGAAAGGATTTGTCAAATGAAAATGACGTTAAACCGCCTTAAAATTGAGAATTTCAAGGGCATTCGCTCTTTTGAAATATCTCCGAACGGCGGGAATCTTGAGATCACGGGCAGAAACAAGCTCGGAAAGACCACGATATATGACGCTTTCCTGTGGCTGCTCTTTGGTAAGAACTCCGCAGGGGAAACTAAGTTCACGGTAAAGCCTACGATGCTTCCGGTCGAAACGGAAAACAGCGTTGAAGCTGATTTTACCGTTGACGGAAAGCCGCTCACACTCAAAAAGACACTTGCATCGAAATTCGTCAAAAACACAGGCGTATATAAATCATCGGAGCTTGAATGCTACATAAACGGCGTTCCGAAGAAAATCCGTGAATACGAAGCCGAGATCGCAAACATAATCAGCGAGGACAGGTTCAAGCTTCTCACAAACCCGAAGCACTTTACCGAAAACCTCGAATGGGAGAAACGCAGAGAGATCCTTTTCTCAATCTCGGGAAATCAGACCGATGCAGAGATAGCCGCCGAAAATCCCAATTTTGCGGAGATCACAGCAGACCTCGAAATGTACAACTCTACCGATTATCTGAAGATGCTGACTGCACAGGTCAAAGCAAATTCGGAAAGAATCAATACGCTTCCGATGCGCATCAATGAGAATGTAAACAAATTGAGTGGACTTTCCGACGATATAAAGGCCGTCGAAAACGAAATCGGAACGCTTAGGAAGAAATATGCCGAAACCTCCGAAAAGATCGGAACGCTGAAAGTGTGGAATCCCAAAAACTCCACCGAATACCTCGAAACTTCGGACAAGCTTGCCGACCTTGTACAGCGAAATCGTGACTTCCGTGGAGAACAGGCGGCAAAGAACCGTGAAGCAGGCTTTGAATCGGCACAGAAAATCATTGGATTAAAGAGCGACTTGGCAGCGTACCGCTTAAATCTTCGTGCCGTGACAGAAAACATCTCAATTTGCGAAAACGAACGTCATAGCATCACCGAGGATAATAAACGCCTTAACTCCCTTGAATGGAACGGCGATACAATATGCCCGACGTGCGGACAGGCTCTTCCTACTGAACGTGTCGAAAAGGCAAAGGCGGACTTCAAGGCTAAAATTTCCGCAAGTTTCGACCGTAACATTGCGAGAATGTCCGAGCTTGGCGAAAAACTTGATACTTATGAAGCTACAAAGCGTTCGCTTGAAAAGAAAATTTCTGAAATTGAAGCTGAAATTGCTGAACTTGAAAGCAAACAGCCCGTGGCAAACGGCGTTTTCGATCTTCCCGAATATGAGGAACTTTCAAACACGCTTAAAACCGAGCTGACAAGACTTGCCGAACAGCCTAACCCGAACGCAGAGGAAATTGTAAGCTTGCAGAATGAGCTTGCAGACCTCGAAAATCAGCTTAACGGCAAGAACGCCAAGTTCAACGCCTTGAAACTTGATGAACAGATAAACGCCCGAATTGCTGAAATAAAAGCAGAACAGGCACAGCTCCGAGGAGATCAGGCACGTTTGCAGAGAAAGCTCGACCTTTTGAACGAGTTTATCCGTTACAAAGTCGCAAAAATCACAGAAAAAGTCAACGGAATGTTCAAAATTGCAAAGTTCAAGCTTTTTGAACCGAACAAGACGAACGACGGCTTGACAGAGTGCTGCGATGCTGTCGCATTCGGGGCAGACCGCTATGGCGATATAAACACCGCAGGAAAAATCCTTGTCGGTATCGACATTATAAGCACCCTCTCTGAGCATTTCGGACTTTCCGTGCCGCTCTTCATCGACAACATCGACGGCCTTGACAGTTCAAGCTACTCGGGAATGCTCGAAACTATCGCTGAAAAGATGCAGCTTATCACACTCCGGGTATCGGACGATGACAAGCTCACAGTAAAAGAATTTTAACAGAAAGGATAATGAAAAATGCCTGAAAATAACACAAACACAGCTACCAATGTAGCTACTAAACCTGCAAACCCCTTTATCACAAGAGCGGAAGATGCAAAGGGAAAGCTTCTTGGGGCAATTACCACACAGATGGAACAGCGTGGCTTAAAGCTTGACGAATACAGTGTCGAGTGCGCAATGAACGCTGTATCAACTATTGCCGAAATGCTCTACACGAACGGCTTGACTTGGGGGAGTCCGAACCTTGATGCGTCCAACTATACGGACATAATAAAAAAAGTCGCTCTTTTGAAGCTCAACACAGCATCTTCCAATCGTGAGGTATATTTCCAGTTCCGCAATGTAAAAATCGGTACGGAATGGAAAAAAATGATTGAAATGGGTATCGAGGGTGACGGCAACGATGCTATTCTCCGCACATTCGGCGTTGACGTTGAAACTGTACTCCCGTACTGGGCAGTTCGTGAAAATGACCTCTTCGAATACCCGTCTTACAATGGCATCGAAATGACACCGCCAAAGTGGACACCCAAAGGAACAGGCAAGGTCGTAAGGGTGGTTTATCCGATAAAGCTCAAAAACGGCACAATTGACTACCGCATTGCCGAGCGTGAGGACGTTGTTCGCAATCTTCACGCCCACATAACAAATAATATGATGAACGAAACATTCGGCATCTGCGCTGACCGCTATAAGGCAACGCCCGAACAGAAAATTCAGATTGAGCAGAAAAAGCAGGAAATAAAGGCAAAGATCAAGGATATGGCTCTTGACGAACTGCTTGACTTCCCCGAAGTTCAGAAGTGGATATCTCCATCTTGGAGCGAACCTCATAGCCGCGAATCTATGATTCTCCGCAAGATGAGGAATAACGCCGTTAAGAAATTCCCGAAGAATTTCGGCAGCGCATACGCAAATGACACCTACAACGAGCTGTCCGACGAAACTGTAAGAACAACGGCAGCCGAGATCCGCACCGAAGCCAACACAGGCGAAGTTATCGACGTGGACTTCAAGGATGTTCATTCACCCGAGCCGCCGAAAGCAATTACCGCCGAGGTGAACAATGGAGATTAACGTCCTTGCAACAGGCAGCACAGGCAACTGCTACCGTGTTTCGGACGGCACAACAGCGATCCTTATTGAGTGTGGTATCAAATACGCCGAGATCGTAAGAGGTCTGAACTACAAGATAACAGACATAAGCACGGTTCTGATATCACATCATCATAAAGACCACGCCTTATGCGCTGTTGAGCTTGCAAAATGCGGCTTTGACCTCATAATGCCGCCCGAAACCGCTTATAATCTCTGTTTAGAAAACATTCCGAACGTCTATACACCCGAGCCGGGAAAACAATGCCTTGTCGGAACGCTTGTGATCGTGCCGTTTGAGCTTTCACACGTCAACTCCGACGGCTCGGAATGTCCCTGTTACGGCTACCTCATCGGAAGCGTGAGAACGGGCGAAAAACTTCTGTTCGCCACCGATACAGCCTACATCAAAAACCGCTTCAAAGGCTTGACCCACGCAATGATCGAAGTAAACTACATCGAAAGCATAATGGACGAGGATAACATTCCCGAGGTTGAGAAACGCCGTATCAGATCACATATGAGCCTTGAAACGGCAATAGAGTTTCTCAAAACCACCAACGGAAAGCTCGAAGAACTGTACGCTATTCACGGCAGTAAGACCCGATGCGATAAAGAGATCGTGCGCCGTGAACTTACACAGTATGCAAGGAGAGTGATCGTGCCGTGAACTATCAGGATTTTTTGAAGTCAAAGGTCAAGAAATATATCCCCTCGGGGTTCAATATCACCGAAGATTTTGTCAAAACCGAATATCCGTTCCTTTTCGACTGGCAGCAGTACATTATGCCGTGGCTCATAAAAAAAGGTCGTGCGGCACTCTTTCTCGACACGGGACTTGGCAAGACTATAATTCAGCTCGTTTGGGCGGATATTGTCTGTAGGCACACAGGCGGCAAAGTCCTTATACTTGCCCCTCTTGCGGTTTCCGCACAGACAGTCAAAGAGGGCGAACGCTTTGGGATATCCGTTACACCGTGCCGCTCCTCGGAAGATGTCCGTGACGGCATAAATATCACGAACTACGAAATGCTCGAACACTTCAATGCCGATGATTTTATCGGTGTTGTGCTTGACGAAAGTTCCATTTTAAAAAGCTATATGGGTGCTACAAAGCTTACAATTGTCAAAAAATTCGCAAATACACACTACAAGCTCAATTGCACAGCTACACCCTCGCCAAATAATCAAATGGAAATACTCAATCAGGCTGAACATTTGGGCGTTATGAAATCGCACGAAGCTTTGGCTATATGGTTTATCAACGATACCGCACACAGTGGCAACTACAGATTAAAGGCTCACGCCGTAAAATCCTTTTGGGAGTGGGTTTCAAGTTGGGCGGTTTACATCTCAAAGCCGTCAGAAATAGGATTTTCGGACGAAGGCTATATCTTGCCGCCAATTAATGAGCAGGAAGTCGTTATTCCGATTGACGATACTTCAAGCGACATTGACGAAGGCTTCTTCCGCCATATTGACACATCGGCAACGGCGTTCCACAAGGAAAAACGCTTCACAGCCGAAGCAAGAGCCGCCAAATGTGCCGAGATCGTCAGTTCCGCCCCCGATGAACAGTTCGTTGTTTGGTGCTATACCGACTACGAAGCCGACTTGCTGAAAAAGTATATCCCCGATGCTACCGAAGTCCGTGGAAGTCATAAGTCCGAGTTCAAAGAACAGGCGGCGATTGATTTCGTGAACGGCAAAATTCGGGTGCTGATAAGCAAACCCCGAATCTTCGGAATGGGTCTGAATTTTCAGAATTGCCACAACACGGTTTTCTGCGGCGTTGACTTTAGCTTTGAAAGCTATTATCAGACCGTCCGCCGCTTCTACCGATTCGGGCAGAAATCAGCCGTAAACGTCTATATCGTCATCGGAAGTACCGAACAGCGTATTTTGTCTGCTGTCCGTGAAAAAGAGAAAATGCAGCAGGAAATGAAAATGGGTATCAGAAATCAGATACGGGAATATCAGAACGCCGAACTCAAACAGCGTGACTTCCGCCTTGATCTCAATACTCCAAAAATTGAAATTCCCGACTGGATAAAAGGAGCGTGATAAATTGAACAACTACATCACAGATAAAATGGCATTATACAGCGGCGATAGCTGTGAGCTTATAAAGCAGCTGCCCGATAACAGCGTTGACTTGCAGATCTTCTCACCGCCGTTCGCAAACCTCTATATTTACAGCGACAATCTCGCCGATATGGGAAACTGCAAGGACAGCGAGGAATTTTTCGAACAGTTTGACTTCCTTATTCCCGAGCTGTTCCGAATACTCCGCAACGGAAGAATATGCGCCGTGCATTGTAAAGACCTTGTAAAGTATAAAAACCGTGACGGGGCGGCAGGAATTTATGACTTCAGCGGTGACATCATAAAGCATTTCGAGAAATTCGGCTTCCAGTATCATTCCCGTATCACGATATGGAAAGACCCTGTAATTGAAATGCAGAGGACTAAGGCACACGGACTTTTGTGGAAACAGCTTCGTAAAGACAGCACATATTCACGGGTAGGAATGCCCGACTATATGCTGATCTTCCGCAAGTGGGGCGATGATGAAGTCCCCGTGACCCACACAAAGGAAGATTTCCCGGTTGAAAAGTGGCAGAAAGTCGCTTCCCCTTGTTGGGACTATGAACCTACACCAATTTGGTGGGATATTCAGCAGACGAATGTGCTTAACGCCAAGATCGCACGTTCCGATATGGACGAAAAGCATATCTGCCCTTTACAGCTTGACGTTATCGAGCGTATTGTCGAGCTTTATTCCAGCGAGGGCGAAACCGTATTCACCCCGTTTATGGGTATCGGCAGCGAAGCTTATCAGGCTCTTAAAATGGGAAGAAAAGCTATCGGCTTTGAACTCAAAGAAGAATACTTCAATCAGTCTGTCGAGAACTGCAAACAGGCGGCAGACGATTCACAGATCACATTTTTTGATAATTAAAAGGAGAAGATTATTATGGAAAAGATCACACTTAACGGAGTAGATTATGTACCTGCTGACAGCGTTAAGGCTATGGCGATGCCCGTTGGCGGTATGCGTTACTGCATTATCCGCACATATTCGGCAGGCGTTCACGCAGGCTATGTCAAGTCACAGAACGGCAAAGAGGTAACTCTTGTTAATGCTCGCCGTCTGTGGAAGTGGGCAGGAGCTTTTACGCTTTCCGAAATGGCTGTAAGCGGCGTGTCAAAACCGAACGAATGCAAATTCGCAGCAGCAGTCCCCGAAATCATCCTCACGGAGGCAATTGAAATCATCCCTTGCACCGAAACCGCAAAGGAGATCATTGCGGGGGTAAAAGATTATGAATGCTAACGGCAGCGGCTACGGCAGCGGTAGCGGCAACGGCAACGGCTACGGCTTCGGCAGCGGTAGCGGTAGCGGCGACGGCTACGGCAACGGCGACGGCTTCGGCGACGGCTTCGGCGACGGCTTCGGCTTCGGCGACGGCGACGGCTTCGGTGACGATGAGGACGAGGACGAGGAATAACCATTAAAATTCACAACCAAAGGAGTTAAAACTATGGCAAACAATGAAATTTTCACAACAGAAGAAAAAACAAAGATTGACGATGCTCTTTCAATTGTTCTCGAAAAGATTTTTTTCGGTGACCTTGAAAACGAAAAGGAGGATTCCACTCCGAAATCTTCCACAGAAAGCGGCAATGAGCCTATAACGGCAGATGATGATTTTATCATTTATGTAAAAAAAGACAAATCTTTGTTTATAAACGGAACGCCTGCCGAAATAATGACGGCTATTAACTGTATAATAAGACATCTTTCCGATAAGGCAGATATCCCGTCTGAATATCTCGTTGAAATGATAGCAACTGCCGATAAATTAGCAAAGTGAGGTAACAAATGGAATTCACAGCAAACCGCAAAGAGCTTAAAACCGCTCTTGAAAAAGTAAATCCTGCTTGCAGGAAGTCAAACATCGCTGTCACTACCTGCACAAAGCTCACGCTTTCAAACTCCGTGCTTACACTCGCAGGCTATGACCTCGAAACGGGTATCACAACTTCGATACCCGTTGAAGAGCAATCTTCAATGATCGACGGTTCGACCGACGGCGAAATCCTTGTCGAGTGTGCAAAATTTCTCGAAATCATCTCAAAGCAGACAAACGATGAAGTCAGCATTACCGTTGACGATGTCACAAATGTAATGACTATAAAAAGCGGCCGCTCAAAATGCCGCATCGGAGTTCTGAAAGCCGATGATTACCCTGCAATTCCGCAGTTTGAAAGCGGCAACAGCATCACGATCAAAGCTGATATTCTCGCAGATATGATAAGACAGACGATATTTGCAGTCTCGACAGGTGAAACTCGCCCGATTTTGACAGGCGAATGCTTCACAGTGGAAAACAATAAGCTCGAAGTCGCAGCTATCGACGGTTTCCGTCTTGCGGTCAGAACCGAAAATGTCATCACCGATTACAGCGGAAAGTTCGTCGTTAAAGCAGATGCATTACGATCTCTGTTAAGACTGTTGAAGTCAGATTCCGAGATCAGCGTTATTCCGTGTAAAAAGCACGTTATCTTCGATTTCGGCGAAACGAAGCTTTTCTCTCGACTTCTCGAGGGCGATTTTCATAACTATAAGGGTTCTATCCCGACAAGCAATTCAACAACAGTTACTGTCAATGTAAAATCCGTCAGCGAAGCACTTGAACGTTTTTCACTTCTCACAAGCGATAAAGCTAAAGCACCGCTCGTTTGCGACTTCCACGATGACGGCATATATATGAGCCTTAAAAGCTCACTTGGCGAAATGCAGGACGTTATCAGCGATGCCGATGTGATCGGCAATAATGTAAGGATAGGCTTCACCTGTAAATTTTTACTCGAAGCTTTAAAAGCCACTGAAACAGATAAGGTCAGGCTGTTCCTTAACGGCAGCGCATCGCCGATGACAATAAAACCAATGGACGGAGATGCCTTTACACTCCTCGTCCTGCCGATGAGATTAAAAGATTAACAGGAGGTTAAACAATGGTAGTCAATAGGCTCACACTTTGGGGAAGGTTTACTGCCGACCCCGAATTAAGACAGACTTCAGACGGCAAAAGCGTTATAAGAGCAACGTTGGCTGTCCCAAGAAAAACATACGGTAACAGAGAAAAAGAAACCGATTTTTTTCAGTTGAATATTTGGGAAAAGCAGGCTGAATTTGTTGCCAAATACTTTAGCAAAGGGTCAGCTGCTTATGTCGAAGGAACACTAAAAAATAACAATTATACGGACAAAAACAATGTTAAACACTATGGAGATATAGTTGAGGTTAAAGAGATCCAGTTCGGCGAAAGCAAAGCCAATGCCAATTCAGCCGCCGCCCGTGGCGAACCCGTTCAGGCTGCTCCGTATCAGCCGAATACAGCAGCATCACAGACTTTTGACAGCTTTGACGGGTTTGAAGAGATCGGCGGCGAGGAAGCTCCTTTTTAACAGGGAGATCTGAACAATGGCAGAATTTGAGCGTGATTTCAAGGGCGTTTGGATTGAGAAGTCCGTGTGGCTCGATGAACGATTGAACGCTCTTGATAAAGTGATTTTGGCGGAGATTGACAGTTTGGATAATGGCGAAAGAGGGTGCTACGCAAGTAACAAGCATATCGCAAACTTTTGCCAATGCAGCGAAACGAAAGTTTCGACAGCTATATCCAAACTTATTGATCTCGGATATCTGTATGTAAAGCACTTTGACGGTAGACAACGAGAA
>URTF01000058.1 GCA_900550695.1 uncultured Ruminococcus sp. | reverse complement strand
ATGCATTGAAAATGAGATACTGATGTTTTTCCGCTCAAAGAAAAAATCCGCAGGCGATATATATTTCGATGAACCCGTTGATGTTGACAAGGACGGAAATCAGCTCACACTCATTGACATCATTGCCGAAGACGACGGCATCGTTGACAAAATAGACCTTTCGATAAAGACCGAGCAGCTTTACAAATTCATCACGGAATGTCTTGATGAACGTGAGCTTGAAATAATTGTGAACCGTTACGGACTTTACGGGAAAAAGCCGCTTACGCAGCGTGAGGTAGCAAAAAAGCTGAATATTTCACGCTCCTATGTTTCTCGGATCGAGAAGAAGGCACTCGACACGCTTCGGAAAAAGTACGAAAAAACTTCCTATACTAATCTGTAAGAAGCCGCTCTATGATAGGCTTCGCATCGGATATCGGGATAGCAAAACCAAGGCCCTCGGCATTATCCGAGATTATCTTGCTCGAATTTATCCCGATGACCTCTCCCCTGCAGTTTAGCAAAGGCCCTCCGCTGTTTCCCGGATTTATTGCGGCATCGGTCTGGATAAGCGTCATTTCATAGCCGCTGACGGTTATGGTCCTGCCGAGTGCGCTGATTATTCCGCAGGTCGTTGAGCCGTACAGCTCCAGTCCGAGCGGATTTCCGATAGCAACAGCAGTTTCGCCCTCGGCAAGACTGTCACTGTCGCCAAGCTCGGCAGGAAAAAGCTGAACATTGTCGGTATTGATATTTATCACGGCAAGGTCGCTCGGAGTATCTGCGCCGATTATCTCTGCGCTGTACTCACTTTCATCGGAAAGCACTGCTCTGACACATTCGGCTCGCATCGTGTCATTTTCGCATACGTTCTGTATAACGTGTGCGTTGGTAACGATGTTTCCGCTCTCACTGATGATAATGCCCGTTCCCGTGCATTTTGTCCCATCGGGAAATTCCGAGATTATGCCGACAACGGACGGCTTGGCTTTTTTCACTATCTCGGGAACGGTAAGCGTTCGCTTTTTCCATACTTCAAAAGCCTGCGCCGATGCTGACACTCCGTTCGTTTCAGATTCATAAGAATCGGATTTTTTCTCGGCGAAAGATGTAACTATCTCCGTTCCGCCGCTTATACATTCACTCATCAGAGCGAAAAAGAAGACCGCTGCGGTGACAAGGGCAGCGGTCGCAAGCCCGAAAACTCCCGAGCGCTGTTTTTTCGGAGAAGAAACAGCTTCGGAAAGCTTTTCGGATATCTGATTTTCATTGTTTTGATAAAGCATATAATTACCCCGAAAATTTATTTTGAAGCTATTATATGCTCTGTGACAGGGTTTATTCGGTCTTTGCTTTTTTCTTTGCGGGAAGCTCGGTAAGGAACGGAACTGCCAAGCCGATGATAAGCATAACAATGCCTATGATACCCTGAGCATCGAAAGCAAAATTGCTCGGGAAGATAGACGGCACAGAGCCGATTATAAGACCGCTGATAAGGCAATATGTTCCTCTGCGGAATTTTTTCAGAAGCATGGAAATCACTCCTGCCGCAATAAAAATACCAAGAACAACACCAACGGCAACAATTATAAGTATAGCAAAATCAAAGCTGTTCAAAGCCCCGATCACCGTGTCATAAGCTCCGAGGACTTTCATTATCAGAGCGCCGCTTATTCCCGGGATTATCATTGCTATGGCTGCAAGCACAGATGAAACAAAGAGCATTATTCCGCCGCCAAGATCAAGACTGCCCGCTGCTGTGCTTTCGGCAGGTGAAAGGAACGCCATTGCTGCCATAACAAGAATCCCTGCCGCAAACGGTGCGATACAAACCGCCGACAGCTTCTTTTCGGCGGTACACTCCTTGTATATCATCGGCATACTGCCTATTACAACGCCGACAAAGAACATCTGCGTCGGAACATTATATTCATCGAAGAGAAAACCAAGCAGCTTTGCGGCAGCAAGGATACCGATGAGCATTCCAATTCCGACAGGTATCAGGAACGGCAGATTTTTTATCAGCTTTTTGATATTCGGTGTTATCGCCTCAAGCAGCTTGTCATAGATCTTAACGATAACTGCGATTGTTCCTCCGCTGACACCCGGAACAGCATTCGCAATACCGATAGCGATGCCTTTGAATGCAAGTAAAATGTAATTCATGATTCTCTCCTTAAAATTCGGTTAATTAACTGACTCTTTCTGTAATAGTATATATTATACACATATTATCTGAAATTTCAAGTAGGAATTGTCAGAAATTTATCAAAACGCTTGAATTTTACAAAGATTTATGTTATAATCAACATATAGTTATGGGAGGGACAAAAAGTGAAAAAGTATTTTTCCGAATATATCAGCTATCTTCTTGAAATTATGAATGACGGTTCAGCTGACCTTGAAGCTGTTCGCAGTGAACTGCTTATAAAGATCGGATTTATGCAGCATGAACGGCTTGTTCACCTTATTGTAACAGTCCTTTTCGCACTTGTTATGTTCCTGAACGTTATAATTTTTTTCCAGTCGCAGATGCTCGCATTCCTTGCGATCGCTCTGCTCTGCCTTATCCTGCTCATATTCTACATTGCGCACTACTTTTTCCTTGAAAACGGCGTTCAGCAGCTTTACAGGATATATGACAGCATTTGCAGCAAGCTTTCTGCTGAAAAATAATCTATTCAGAGAGAATTTTTATGAATATAAATGACGAATTGATCCAAAAAATAATCGACACAAAATCAATATGCGTTGATTTTCAGCCTATATACTCTTTTAATACAAAAAAAGTCATCGGACTTGAAGCTCTTTCCCGAGGACAGCTTGAAAATGAGCTTATTTCCCCGTATTTCCTTTTCAACTATGCAAAAAAGCACGGCGAAACGCTCCGGCTTGACAGGATCTGCCGCGAAAAAGCAATAGAATCCTTTCCGAAAGAAAACGAATCGTCTTCGCTTTTCATTAACTTTGAAACATCGATTCTGAACGATGTTGTACCGGGAAACGGCGAGCTTTTAAAAGCCACCGAGATAAACGGACTTTCACCCGAGAATATCGTTATCGAACTTAACGAATCAAACGTCCGTGACGCATACAACCTGCTCATGTTTGTCGATTTTTACCGTTCAAAAGGATTTCTTATAGCGCTTGACAACGTAAGCAACGGACTTGAAACGCAGAACAGGATAATGCTCATCAACCCCGATATAATCAAGATCGACAGAGCCATCGTTTCCAACATTGCATCGAATACATACAATCAGGAAGTGTTCAAATCGATAATCAACACTGCAAAGCAGATTGGCGCAATGACCGTTGCGGAGGGCGTTGAAACCGTTGATGAAGTTATCGCCTGTATGCTTATGGGCGTTGACTATTTTCAGGGATTCTATTTTTCAAAGCCTGAACGCTTCGACTATATTTTCTCTAACGAGGCTCGTTTGAAGCTTGAAGACGCTGCTCAGCGGCTCAATGTCAGCATGAAGAACAATCCGACCGTTGCGAATGTCAAGCTTGAAACCTACAAGCGCATCATCTTTGAGCTTATCAACCGAATAACGGGAATTTCTCCCGACAAGTACACAAGCGCACTTGAAGCTTATGTTGCGGAGCATAGGGAGATAGAATGTGCATTTCTTATCGACAGCAAGGGCTTCCAAGTCACTCCGACCGTTCTGCAAAAGGACACGGAGATACTTTCGGGCTACACTCCTGCGGTCATAGGCGTTAATCACGACATCAAAAACTACTTTTACGCTGTCAAGGAACAGATTGAAGACCCGTTCATTTCGGGCTGGTACATCTCGGCGGCAACGGGTCAGAGCTGCAAAACAATTTCGTCGCATTTCTACAACAGCAAGGGCGAAATGATAGTTGTCTGCGTTGACCTTAAAAAGAAACAATCATAAAATATTATACCAAAACGGCAGTTCGGATCTGTAAATAAGTTCGAGCTGCCTTTTTATATTTTCCAGTTCCGCAATAAGCTCATCGTTCGCCTCCCGGCAATAAGGCTTTACCTTTGATATCGCTATGCTGAGGTCTTTCAGCTTTTCATCGGCAACGATAAGCGACATTTTCCGCTCGTATCTTCTCCACATCGCTTCAAGCTGACCTGCAAGCTCTTCCGCACTTTTCATATCGTCATTTTCGCAGTAGGCTTCGATGTTTTCTATAACTTCGACAAGATCGTTGTTTTCCTTTCGGACGATGAAGATCCCCGTTACCGACCATATTATTATTGCCGCAAGAAGCACAAAGGCTGTTATCGTTCGTTTCATTCGTTATCCTCTACCCTGCGGTCATTTCTTATAAGCGAATAATTGCCGTCACTATCGAGCGTCATAAGAAAAACGCCCGAGAGGACGGTTTTTTCTTTTATCAATATCTTTTCAAGATAAGCTTTGCTCTTTTGCGTTCGTGTAAGTGCGGCTTCGATTATCTTTCCGTCATCGATAACAACTTCGGGTGGGTCGATGCTTCTTCCGTGCAATCCGAGGTCTTTGTTGTTCGGAGTTCTGAACGGCTGCTTCTGATATATCGAAACCGCTCCCGTTGTTTCGACTACGGCAAACTGGACTTCACTTATATCAAAGATATCCTTGCTGTGGAGAGCTTCCATAAGGTCGTCTGCAGTAAAGCGGATATCGTTCATTTTCTTCTTGTCGATGATGCCGTTGCTGATTATAATGACAGGCTTTCCGCAGGTGAGGTTGCGCAGGTGCTTGGACTTTATTCCGAGCCATGACATTATTACATCAAGGCAGGCAAGCGTTAATATCGGGATTATTCCCGTAAAAAGCGGCATTGTCATATCCTCAACGGGGAGCGTTGCGATATTTGATATAAGGATAGTCACCGCAAGCTCGGACGGCTGAAGCTCGCCTATCTGATGCTTTCCCATAAGCCGCATAGAAAAAATTATAAGCAGATACAGCACTACCGCTCTTATAAATACAACTGTCATTTTTCTTATCCTTTCAGACGATTTTTTCATAAGTAGAATGTACCGTTTTTTCAAAAATATGTATTTTCAAAGAAAAGTAGGATAAAATACATTTCAGAAAAAATTTTGAAAGGTAAGGTTTGATATGAAAAAACCTGATTCAAGCTGTTTCAAGGACGTTCCGCTTTCCGCAGATATCGATGAGAACATACGAAACATTGAACGCATAATGAAAAACTGCTCCGACCTGCTCCTCAACCCGTTCCTTATATCGGGCATAAAATGCAATCTTGTCTGTCTGGAGGGAATGGTTTCGACTTCGACCATAGCGAAGCTTATACTGAATCCTTTAATGGAGATCCACCTGCCCGATGATGTGAGCAGTGCGGAGGTCTATGAACATATTGACAAGCGAATGCTGCTCACGACCGACCGTGGCATCATCACGGAATACGGCGATCTTGTGCGGAGGCTTATGAGCGGCTTTGCGGTGTTAATCGTTGACGGTTCGGACAAGGCTTTCGGCTTGGGCGTTCAGGGTTATGCTGTAAAAGGCATAGACGAACCCTCGTCCGAGGGAAACATTTTCGGCTCGCACGAGGGTTTCACCGAAACTGTCAGAACGAATATGTCGCTCGTTCGCCGCAGGGTGAAATCCCCTCTGCTGAAATTTGAGCTTTTTCCCGTGACTGACCTGAGCAATGTTGACGTTATCGTTTCCTATATGACGGACAGAGTTCCGAAAAAGCTTGTTGAGGGTGTGAAAAAGCAGCTCAAAGGAATGAAGCTTGAAACGGTTTTATCGAACGGGTATATCGAGCCGTTTCTGAACAACACAAAGCTTTCACTTTTTTCGGGAGTTTCGGTAACGGAGCGTCCCGATGTTTTCTGCGCAAAAATTCTCGAGGGGCGCATCGGCGTTATGATAGAGGGAACGCCGTTTGCACTTATCCTGCCTGCGCTTTTCATCGAAAACTTTCAGACGCTCGATGATTACACCTTTCGCCCTTATTATACGACCTTTATCCGCTGGGTGCGCTACATTGCGTTCATTGCGGCGGTGTTCCTGCCTGCGGTATATGTTGCGGTAGTCACGTTTCACCCCGAGCTTTTCAATCACACGATGCTTATAATCCTGTCCGAAGCTGAAGAGCTTGCCCCTCTGCCGCTTATGCTTGAAGCGCTGATAGTTCTTATTTTTTATGAGATAATCCGTGAGGCAGGCATACGTCTGCCAAAAAGCATAGGCGGCGCTGTTTCGATAGTTGGCGGACTTATGATCGGCGATGCGGCGGTTTCGGCAGGAGTGATATCCAATCCGCTGCTTCTTGTATGCGCTATTTCCGTTACCTCGTCTTTTGTTATCCCGTCGCTCAATCAGCCGGTGACGATACTTCGCTTTGCCGCTGTTATCGCAGGCGGGATTTCGGGATTGTTCGGCATTGCACTTATTGCGGCGCTTATGATAGTGAATATCTGCTCACTCGAAAATGCCGGAACACCTGTTGCTTCCCCCGTTTCACCGTTCACACCGAGAGCGATGCGTGATGTTCTGCTTCGTTCGGGCTTTAAAAGAATGCAGGAGGATAAAGTCGCTATTGAAAACCTTAACGGAGTAAATATGGACACATTGAATAAGGAGGACAGCAATGACTAAAAAGATCAGCAAATGGCAGCTTGTATTTCTGCTGCTTTTATGCCGCATTTTTACGCTGATGACGTATGTTCCCGCTTTTTCTCAGGACGGCGGTATAGCTCTTCGGCTGAAAGCTGCCGTTATTTCCGTCCTTATACAAGCGATACTTGTCATACCTCTTATAATTTTGTCAAACCGCTTTCCCGACAGAAGCGTTACCGAGATCATTTATGAAAAAAGCAATGTTGCAGGCTGTGTTGCGGCGGTTTTGTACCTTTTGTTCTTCATTTCGCTCTGCACGGGTCAGGTCCTCCACTATGTAGGCTTTTTGAGCGACAGTTTTCTCCACGGCGAAAAATTTTTTCCGCTTGCGGCTCTGCTTATCGTATGCACATACTGCGCTTACTGCGGAACTGAGGGACTTGCACGGAGCAGCGTTGTTATGATGATACCGTTCCTGCTTATGATCGTGCTTATGGGAATAGGGGCGAAAGATGCTTTCAGCATAAACAATTTTTACTTTGAAAAAGGCTCACATGGACTTACAGGAGCTGTTATGGACGACCTTGCTCGGAACGGTGAGATAGTTGCCGCCGCATTTCTGATGAAAAATCTGCACAGCGGATTGAAATGTGTGCTCTACCGGCTGCTTGCGGCAAAACTTATCGTAACATCTGTGATTTTTGCGCTGATAACGGGAGTTCTCGGCGACCTTGCGGATACGCTCGGTTATCCTTTCCTCACAGTAGGTTCTTTGACAAATTCGGGAGCATTCCGTCAGAACGGTGCGCTCTATCTTATCCTGTGGACGATATCTGCTGTGATAAGTATTTCCGTTTTCATAAGCATCATCTCGGGGATCACGTCCGAAATTTATCACGGAACAAAACTTCGCAATGCTTTTTCTGCACTTGCGGTGTTCATCGTTTCGGCGGCATTTATGTTTTACAAGGCTGATTATTCATCGGTAAGAAATATTCTCTGCGGCGGTTATGCGCAGCTTGTACTTCTTGCGTTGATACCGCTTACGGTGCTTATATGCGAAGGTATAAGCGGCAGGAAAGGACTGAAAAAAAATGAGATATAAAAAATGCTTTTTCCTCGCTGCGGTCATTTCGGCTGCAATGCTTTTGAGCGGCTGTTTCGGCGGAGTTGAGGTCGGCGACCGTGCTTTTGTGCAGATAATCGGCATTGACAAGCGGCTTGATATTTATACTGTGAGCTTACAGATATTTCAGCCGAGCGGAAGCGGTGCGCCGTCCTCCGCAGATAAAAATTCGGTATGCATAAGCGGTGAGGGCGGTGATCTGAACTCGGCAATATCCGCCTGCGAAGTCAAATCGGGCAATAAAATCTTTTTCGGGCATCTTAAATCGGTAATATTCGGCAGTGGGATCGATTCACCTGCCGATGAACTGAACACGCTTATCGGTCTGCGCTCGGATTTTGGTACACTGCCGCTCTCCTGCCCTGTTTTTTACAGTGAATCACCTTATGAAGTGACTTCGCTTACATCGGAAAGAGGGTTATACTCTGCGGAGAGGCTGACCGATCTTATCAAAAGCAACGCAAATTTCGGCAGGACATTTTATGCGCCCGTTTCCGACATTCTGAATGCGGAGCTTCAGCCGATGGGTTGCGCTGTTCTTCCCGAAGTGTATGTCAATAAAAATGATGCTGATTTTTATGGTGCAGCAGTGATAAAAGACGGCTTGTCCGATATAAAACTGACCGATGAACAGCTTAAAGGCTTTCTTATTTTTTCGGATAAGTTTCAACGCAAGAGCAGGTTCGTTGTAAGCACAAGTGACAACATTCCCGTTGAGATAACCGATTCCAAAAGCTGTGTGACCGCCAAAAATTCGGACGGAAAGCTTTTGGTCGAAGCCAGGATAAAGCTTCGCATAAAAGCGCCCGAAAGCTGTCCGGATCTGCATAAAGCGGCTAACGATGTTTGTACAGCTGTGCGTGACAACTGCATTTCAGCCTATTCCGAAACGGCTTGGCAGAACGGCGCTGACATTTTCGGTATCTGCTCCGAGGTTCGGCGAAGCTGTCCCGAGCTGATCGAAGATATCGGTGAAGAGGAGTTCGCCGAACTGCTGAAAAACAGTATTCTCACGGTCAAGGTCAGCGCATTATCAGCCTGACCGTGAGTGCGCTGAATATAAAGCCCGTGAGATCGGCTGTCAGTGAGGAAACGAGCGAGTGGCGTGTGTTTTTGACTTTCGTTGCACCATAATAAACGGCAAGCGTATAAAAGGTCGTTTCGGTCGAGCCTAATATAACGCTTGCCACCCTGCCTGCGAAGCTGTCGGGATGAACGCTTTCAAGAATGGATTCATAAACTGCGAGCGCACCGCTTCCCGATACGGGACGCATTACCGCAAGCGGCAGACATTCGCTCGGGAAGCCTAAAAAATCTGTCAGCGGTTTCAGCAGGCTTGCTATCATCTCCATTCCGCCCGAAGCTTTGAACATTCCTATCGCTGTTATCATTGCTATCAGCGATGGCAAAATCCCGATCCCGACCGAGAGATTTTCCTTTGCGCCCTCGATGAATTCGTCAAAGACATTCACCTTATGGAGCAAACCGTACAATACTATCAGACCAATAAATATCGGAATGAGAAGCTCTGTGAATTTAAACATTCGATGATCTCCTTTCCGATCTTTTATGCGCCGCACCCGAAATGCCGTCAAATGCGATCGCAGAAAAAAGCCCTGCGGCGAGTGCAATGACCGATGTTATTATCACACAAGGAAAAATTTCCATAGGTGCGGCTGAACCGTGCTTTGAGCGGAGAGAAGCCGCTGTTGTCGGAAGCAATGTCACAGAAGCCGTGTTCAGAACGGAAAAAACTATCATATTTCGGGTAGCTGTGCCGTTGGCTTTTTCCTCCGTTTCAAGCGCTTTCATTGCCTCGATGCCGAGCGGAGTTGCTGCATTGCCCAGACCGAGCATATTCGCCGTCACATTCAGGCAAATTGCGTGAAAAGCCCTTCCGTTAAGGTCAAGGTCTTTGAAAATGAGCTTTGCAAAGGGTCGGAACGCCGCCGCAAGCTTATCGGTCAGATGTGATTTTTCGGCGACCTTCATAAGTCCTCCCCACATACACATCCCGCCGATGAGATAGAGAAAAAGTTCGACCGCTTCAACGCAGGAATTTATCGCTGCGTCCGTGACCTCAGCACTGTTTCCGCTTATGACCCCACACACAACGGAAGCAAGTATCATTGCCACAAATATTAAATTCATCATAGGACTCACTCACCTTTTCCAAAATTTTCTGCAAATTTTTTTGAATTATACGGAAATCACGATCATATTGTCAATTTCCGTTATTTTTTCACGATCAAACTCGAATTGTCGACTTTGTTTATTATATCGTCACAAATATTTCTTAAATCCAGTTTGACAAAAATTAGCAGAACATATATAATTTATCTTGTAGAAAATTTGGAATCGCCGGTAACATTTTTTACTGTCATTGCTGCATACTAAATAAGATTCTTTGCAATGCATTTTAAACGATGATGATATATTTATCGGCATATTCCATTATTGATCCAAGCAAGAGGAAAAAAGGCGGGAATGTCAAGTTCCATGCCAGTGAAGTCAGGTCTGCACAGCACCCGACTCGGAAAGGAAAGGTAAAAATTATGAAAGCAACAGGTATTACAAGAAGGATCGATGAACTCGGAAGGATCGTTCTCCCGATAGAACTCCGCCGCGGTCTTGATATCGGCGAAAAGGACGCTCTTGAGATCTATGTTGAAGATGATACTATCATTCTTAAGAAATTCAAGAAGAGCTGCATTTTCTGCAACAATGATGATAATATCATTGATTTCAAGGGAAAGAATGTCTGCAGCGAGTGTATCGCACAGCTTAAAAAGTGATCCTATAAATTATTATGACAAGCTCACTCGGTTTATTACATTAATATTGATCTCCGCTCATTCTGCATACGATCCTTAAAACCCGGATCTGTTCTGCAGAGCATTTTCGGAGATTGGTATAGATACCGTTCATCATGATAGTGAGGTGTTTATTCTGATTTTTGTCAGCACAAATGATATCCTTCCGGGTATGTGCCTTGCCAGAAGCGTCAATTATTATGACATTGCATCCCAAAAGGCTCATACTATCGAAGCTGGGCATATACTTTCCGATATGGCTATAACCAGGCTGAAAGCTGCCGAGATCAACGGTATCTATGTTGATACATATAAAAGCAAGATCAGAGTTATTTCATCGATCAACCAGGAAATACGTGCCGAAGCAATTTCGGGCATTCATCAGCTTGCCGATAATTTTATGGACAGCGAGAAAGGCGTAACAAAAAAAGATGTTGAGGAGATAAGCGAAACCACGCAGAAGCTCATCAACAGCCTTTCTTCAAACAAGGATATTCTTGTCAACATTGCCGACATTAAAATGTATGACGATTACACCTATCATCACAGCCTCAGCGTTGCGATAATGGCAATCGCTATCGGTCTTGAACTCGGATTCAATAACTTTATGCTCAACGAACTCGGAACGGCGGGACTTATGCACGATATCGGCAAAGTCTCCGTTCCCGTTGAGATAATCACGAAGCCCGGAAGGCTCACTCCCGAAGAATTTGAGATAGTAAAGATGCACCCTGTTTATGCGGCACAGCATCTAAAAGAGCGAAATATCGTCAGCGACAATATTTACAAGGGCATTATCCAGCACCATGAAAAAATTGACGGCTCGGGTTATCCTTACCATTTAAAAGGCAAGGAGATACACCCTTATGCAAGGATTCTTGCAGTAGCCGACGTTTACGATGCACTCACTTCAAACAGACCATACAGAGTGCCTAATCCACCGAATGAAGCTATCGAATACATCATGGCAGGAATGGGAACGCAGTTCGATGAAAACATTCTCCGTGCGTTTCTGCGAAAAGTCGCACCGTTCCCCACGGGTTCTATCGTCCAGCTCTCCAACGGCGAAAAGGGCTGCGTTATCAAAAACCACCCTAACAATCCGCTTCGTCCCGTTGTTTCGATACTTGATTCAAACAAATGCTATGACCTTGCTGATCAGCCTGAGCTGTTCAATGTTGTTATCACGGGAATCGTTGATAATTCGCCCGAAAGCAACCAGATAATCAATATGTAAAAAACTCCTTATTCCGTAAAACGAAATAAGGAGTTTTTTTAGAGGTGACCTAAAGAATTTTTCGGTATTCGGTAGGTGTCTTGCCGACATAGTCCTTGAACTGACGCATAAAATTGAACTCGTTTGAATATCCGCAGCGCTCCCCTATCTCCCTGACCGTTAGGTTGGTTGACGAAAGCAAACGCTTTGCCCGATCGAGCCTGCCCTTTATAACATCGCTCATAACACTTACTCCGAAAAGGCGCTTGTAAAGATGCTGGAATCCCGAACGGCTCATGCCGAGTTCTTCCGCCATTTCGTCAACGCTCGGAACGCTCTCGGGCATTGTGAATATCTTCGTGCGAAGCTGAGTAAGGCGACAGTTTTTCTCCTTGAACGATTCTCCGCCCGATACGGCATAAGCCGCCCTGCTTCGGCTCAATTTCAGAAGAAGCAATTCTATGTAGCAGCGCTCAATTTCATTATGGTGCATTTCCGCCGAATAATGCTCGAATGCAAGAATGTGCATTATCTTGGAAAGCTCCTCGATCTCGCCTGCGTAGACTATTTTGTTAAGCGGCAGACCTAGCCTTTCAAGCTCCTCCTTGTCCCCTTTTTCCATATCGAAATACATCCAGTCATCGCAGTAGCGTTCTTCTGCGGCACGATATGTACAGGGCGTTTCGGGCGTAAAAAAGACGAACGAATTCTTTTTTGCATAGCACGGAACTCCGTTTATAACGAAATCCGCAGGTTCTTTTATGAGCAGAAAAAGACAGCAGCCAACGCCGTTCGGTCTGTCCATAACGAAATCCGAATCGTGAGAATAGTTATATCCAATTGAGCCTATCTTCAAATTTATCACCGACTTTATAAAAAATAAGGTAATGCAGCCATAAACTGCTGCATTGCCTTAATTATAGCACAAACTGAACTTTTATGCAACTGTAATACTAATACTAAACACCAATAAAACTATAGACAACAAATCGGCGCAAAACCCATATATCAGAGCTTTTGCTTGAATTTTTGTATAGTTTTTAATTGGTGTTTAGAGCGTATCTGAAAACTCAAAAGAGTTGTATCATTTAGACAAAA
>URTF01000057.1 GCA_900550695.1 uncultured Ruminococcus sp. | reverse complement strand
ATGAACTTATTATAACCGAGAGTTTGTCTATAGGTTGATCGAGAATTAGTATTAGGTCTTTATCAGAAACGGTTCATTGCGGGTGAGCCGCCTGCGCCCTTGAGGTAACGCTCATATTCAGCGATATCAAGGCTCTTTTCACGGGCATTTGCATCGGTGATAACGCCGTCCTTAACAAGACGTGCAAGCTCCTGATCGAGGCAGACCATTCCCTCTTTCTTACCTGTCTGGATAGCTGTCTGAATAAGGTGTACCTTGTTATCACGAACCATTGCCTTAACTGCGTCGGTAGCGTTGAGGATCTCGAGGGCAGCGATTCGTCCCGTGCCGTCAGCCTTAGGGATAAGGGTCTGGGCAATGATGCCTACGAGGACTGTAGCGAGCTGTGAACGGATCTGGTTCTGCTGATGTGCAGGGAAAACGTCGATGATACGGTTGATAGTATCGGCTGCACACGTTGTATGAAGTGTGGACATTACAAGGTGTCCCGTTTCAGCGGCGGTAACAGCGGCGTTGATGGTTTCAAAGTCTCTCATTTCTCCGACGAGGATAACGTCAGGGTCTTCACGGAGTGCGGCACGCAGGGACATTGCGAACGATTCAACGTCGTCGCCGATCTCTCTCTGGTTTACCATGCAGCGCTTATGCTCGTGAACGTACTCGATAGGGTCTTCGACGGTGATGATATGCGCCGAACGGTTGATGTTTACATAGTCGATCATAGCTGCGAGAGTTGTGGATTTACCTGAACCTGTAGGGCCTGTTACAAGGATAAGTCCACGGGGACGCATTGCGAATTCGCCGAGGATAGGAGGCAGGTCGAGGTCGGCAAGTGACGGGATATCGTTTCTGAGAAGACGGATAGAGATTGCCGTGTTGCCCTTCTGGTGGTAAACGTTGACTCTGTGACGGTAGCCTCTCTTTGTAACGTAGGAGAAGTCGGTGTCGACCTTGTTCTTGATATTTTCAAGCTGTCTGCCGTTTGTCATCTGTTCAACGATCTTCATAATAGCAGCCTCGGTCATCTCGGGATAAGATGCAAGTCTGCGGAGCGAGCCGTGAAGACGGACTACCGGTGCGATCTTCGTTGTGAAATGCACGTCGGAACAGCCGAGAACTCGAGCTTCGTCAAGGATCTTGTTGATGTTGATGACTACTTTTTCGGGAGCTTTGGTTTCCATTTCTGCCATTTGATTCAATTCCTTTCAAGATTATATGTTTGAAAAATATATAATAGTATATTTTATACTGCGTATGTAACTCTGACAAGTTCGTCCATTGTTGTTCTTCCCTGCTGAACGAGTTCGGAAACGTTGTCACGGAGGAGCTTTGTACCCTGCTTTGCTGCGAGTGCTGCGATAGCGTCTGTCTTGCCGCCGTTTGCGATAAGGCTGCTCATTTCCGTTGTGCAGGTGAGGACTTCGTGGATAGCGGTACGTCCCGTGTAGCCCGTGTTGTTGCACTTCGGGCAGCCGCAGGCGTCATATATAGTAATAGGTGCGCTGATACCCATAAGTTCGTCCTCTTCGGGGGTAGACATACGGGGTGTACGGCAGTCTTCACAGATCTTTTTAACAAGTCGCTGTGCAACGATGCCGATAAGCGAGGTAGCGACCATGTACGGTGCAACGCCCATATCCACAAGACGGGTAACGGTCGATGCGGAGTCGTTTGTATGAAGTGTCGAGAGAACCATATGACCGGTGATAGCAGCTCTGATAGCGATCTCGGCTGTTTCCTGGTCACGCATTTCACCGATCATTACGATATCAGGGTCCTGACGGAGGATAGAACGGAGGGCAGCGGAGAACGTCATGCCTGCCTTTGCGTTTACCTGACACTGGTTGATGCCTTCGATATCTTTTTCGACAGGGTCTTCGACCGTAACTACGTTAACGTTCGGCTTTGCAAGTTCACCGAGAGCGGCGTAAAGGGTGGTTGTTTTACCTGAACCGGTAGGACCCGTTACGAGCATAACTCCCTGCGGAACCTTGATAAGCTTTGAAAAACGTTCATAGTTGTAATCGGTCATACCGAGGTCTGTGATCTTACGGAGGGCAACATTACCTGTTGAAAGGATACGGATAACGACCTTTTCGCCGTTTACCATCGGGAGGTTAGATACACGGACGTCAAGCGTTGTTCCGTCAACGATCTGCGAGAAACGGCCGTCCTGCGGCACACGCTTTTCTGCGATGTTCATACCGCTTATAATTTTAAGTCTTGTAACGAGTGCATTATGTACAACGTTTGAAACGTTCATAAGCTCGATAAGGTCGCCGTTAACTCTGATACGGATTCGTGTAAAGGTCTTGAACGGCTCGATATGGATATCCGTTGCGCCTGCACGGAACGAGTTTTCAACGATAGTTGTTGCGAGCTTAACGATAGGAGCATTATCGATTCTGTCTGCGGATTCGTCATCGACGCCGTTGAGGTCATCATCGGCGAACTGGCTTGTAACGCTGTCGAGGATAGCGCCCGTGTTCTGCATCGAATAGCTCTTGCCGATAGCCTTTGTGATAGCCTCTTTCGTTGCAAGGACAGGAACAACGTCCATTCCCGTTGAAACCTTGATATCCTCGAAGATATAGAAGTTTACAGGGTCATGCGATGCAACGGTGAGTCTTTTTCCCGTTACCTTTATAGCAATGATAGTATGCTTCTTTGCGAGTGCCTCCGGTATCTTCTTGACAGCCTCGATATCAATGTTGACTTCGGGGTCGTTAAGGTCAACGAACGGAACGTTGAGCTTTTTCGCAAGCACCTGTGCGAACTGAACATCGGTAACGTATCCAAGTTCAATAACATAGTCACCAAAGAATTTTCCGGGGACATTTTCTTCTTTCTTTACGTCAAGAACGTGCTGGAGCTGTTCTTCGGTAATGACCCCCTCATTGACCATATATTGTCCTATTGGGATATTCTTCATATATATTCTCCGTTTCTCCGTGACTGTATTTTTTGAGCCGCTCACGGTGCGGATTTAAAAATTGCTATTGAAAAAATTGAAATTATATGTTAAGATATTGTTTAGCAAATATCAAATTTTCAATGTAAAGGAGTCTTGCAAAATGTATCTTGCCTTTGCCGCATCTGAATTCGTAGGATTGCAGATCGGTGTTTATGTGATGGTGTTCCTTTTCGGTATCACGATCGGAAGTTTTCTCAATGTATGTATCTACAGACTTCCGTCGGGCGAATCGCTCGTCAAGCGGAATTCGCATTGTATGACCTGCGGCGCTGAAATAAAGCGATATGATCTTATACCGCTGTTCAGCTGGCTCATTCTCAGGGGAAAATGCCGTGCCTGCGGTGCGAAGATCTCGGGAAGATATCCGCTGGTCGAGGGGTTGACGGGTATGCTTTTCGTACTGGTCTATACGCAGTATGATCTTATCACCGACGGACTTATCTATCCTGCTGTTGTGTGCCTTTTCATTGCAGGCATCATCGTTATCGGGTTTGAGGATCTTGATACGCAGGAAATGTCGGTCTGTGTGCTTGTTTACCTTCTGATCGAGGCGTTCGTGACAAGAGTTCTCTCGGTGCTTCTTCCGACAGCGTTCAGAGGGAACGATGTTCCGCTCACTGACGGCATCATCGGACTTTTCGCAGTAAGCGTTCCTCTGCTCCTCATCGGGTTCGTGTTCACGCCGCTTATCTACATACTTTTTATAAGCGAGGATCACAAAACTGTAAGAAAGCTCAAAAAACGCCTTTCAAAAGAGAAGCTTGACGCTAAAGAAACCGAAAAAGTGACGAAGCTGCTCAATGAAACTCTTGAAAAGATCAAGGAAAAGGGTCCTGTTTACGGTTTCGGAATGGGCGATGTGATCTTTATGGCTGCAGGCGGTCTGATGTTCGGCTGGAAAGCGGCTGTCGTAGCGCTTTTCATTGCTATCATCATCGGAGCGGTTGCTGCTGTTATAATCAAGATCAAAAACAAGGATAAAGAGGACGCCGACAACGCATTTGCGTTCGGACCGTGCCTTGCAGTTGGGCTTGTCTGTGCATCGTTCTTCGGAACACAGCTTTTCGATATGTACTGGACTGCTATGACTGTTCCGCATGTTATATAAACAATTAAAGATAATTTACAGGGTGGGTAAATTTTACTCACCCTGTAATTTTTTTATCAAAGCTTTGGTAAAGTGTACACAATGTATGTCTTTGTGTCGTGGGTCGTTGTTGACACCGTTGCGGGCTGCTTGTAGTTTCCGCAGTCATCTCTTGAGAATTCCATATTTCCGCAGATAACATATCCCTTTGTGGATACGAACTGGTTTGCGGAAGTCGCAATATCCTCTGTATTGGTGTCTATATTCTTCTTCTTTGATTTGCCGAAACCGCCGTGGTCGAGCAGGCTGGACACGGTTATATCCAGACTCTCAAGTTTCAAAGCAGGGAAAATACCCGATGTTACGGGTGTAATGTTGATCGAATAGGAGCAATCGCCGTAATATGCCTCGGAAAGAGCTACTCTTGCAGAGTTCGAAGTCGGGTCGTCTGCTTTGGTCTTGTCATATCCCGTAGCAGTCGGCTTATTCACAATGACTCTTCCACGGAAACCTGTCGCACCATTGTATGTGTAATCTCTCTTGTTATCAATGGTTATGACGTGGATCTCGTTCTCGGCGTAGGTATTGTCCACAACGTTGTTTTTAAAATCGTCTATAGCCGAACCGACTGTTCCGCTCGTATATATTCCGATGTTCGTTGCATATCGGAGATTTTCGGAAAGATAGGTGATGACACCGTTCTGCGTGTTTCGCTGTGCCTCATAATACGTAGAGTCAACGAATGTTCCGCGTATCGGTTTCATCATCTGCATTATTCCGACGAGCAGAATGGACATTACAGCCATTACGATAATAAGCTCTATGAGGGTAAAACCCTTGATCTTTTTCAATTCAAGCGCCTCCCCTTTAATTTGAATATCCCGTCACGAATTTATAACGGAGCGAGATATCCGACTCCTTTGAGCCGGTGTAGCTTGGGTTATCGGACCAAGTATCGCTTGCCAAATTGTATATCTTTGACGGATTATTGTTGGCATCACGGCTCACAAGTACATAGCAGTCAACGGGATAGCTGTAAACATCGTGCGTATCCGATCTTTCAAGACGCATATATCTTACATTTGCGGTCACACCAACACGCTTATGCGGAGGATCTGTCGGTACAGACGGTGTGACCGTTTCATTGGACGGAAGTTTTATTGCCGCTGTTTTGGTCTTCTGCTCCGCTATCTGCATCTGATACGAAAGGCTCGTGTTTACAAGGTGATTGTTTCTGTTGATCTTGCTGATACCTGCATAGATCTGTGCCATTGTAAGAGATGCAATACCAAGGATCGCAAGTGCAATAAGGCACTCGATAAGAGTAAAACCTTTAAACTTTTTCATATAAGATCCCTCCCTTATCTTCTCGCATAGTAGTAATTGTCAGTTGAGTCAAAGAACGGTTCGCCTGCCTCATATATCTTTTCAGGCTTGATAAAGCAAACAGCCGAGTTCTGGCTGACAGTAAAGTGCTGACATACGACTGAACCGATAACTATCGGATTACTGCTCATTGTGCTGCCGTCGCCTCTTCTGATAAGATCGCCGTCATAATAATAGCTGTAGGAAAAACCGTCAAGACCCTTTGTTGTATTGACCGTAGCATCAGGAGCGTAGATATATCCGGAGAACATGCCCCAGCCTGCCTGATCGTTATTAACTACCGAACCTGCCGAAATATAGAAATGGATCTTCGGGGGCGGCAGTCTGCTTGTATCGTTTTCGCCGAATCTTAAACCGCCTGAAAAGCCGCTATAAATCGAATCGGTGTAGTTTGCAACATTCCATGTATAATTTCCCGACGGAAAATAGAAATTGATCTTTGTCTTATCTTCCGACCAGATCCTGCCTGCATAATATCCGGGCGTTACGAATACATTCGCCGTACCCGAACCGGTAAAACTGATGTTGCGGGTTCCGGGAGAAAGTATAAAGTTCTTTTCACCGGTCACGTCAATCGTGCCGCCAGAAATAGCGGTCGATCCTGCAGGTGGAGAGAACGACATTACTGTATAGTTACCGATATCTCTGTCGGACTGTTTCGTTGTTCCTGCCATTTCTTCTGCCGTAAGGAATATATGATTTCCCGTTCCATCAACAAGATACGGATAAGGCGCAACACTGTCACGTTTCCAGAATGTATAATACTTACTTGCCTCACAGGGAGCATATCTTACATAATCCATATCCCCGTTTGTATTCCTGAGGTTTGGTGTAGCTCCCGTATAGTCTATAGTAGGTATAAATATTTCCGCACCCTCCGTTGTCGGGGTAAGTGTTACGTCAAGAGTGTCAAATGGGTTGGTATCCGATGTCATTATGTTATATGTTGAACTGTTATTGCCAATACCATCTGTAATGTCCCCTGTAGGTTTTGTATCATAAACATTACCGCCGCCTGCCATGACATTTTGTCCTGACTGCATAAAGATAGTAGTCGGGAATCTTGAAATATCGTTGCTGCCTAAATCAACATCTCCTGCAGCATAGATCGAAACGGAAGAAAGTCCGCCTAAAATGTTGCTGTTCTGGAGATAGAGAGTTCCTCCGACAATGATTTTAGTACCCGGTGACATGCTGATATTGTTGCCGTTTAAGTAGAAGTCGCCGCCAACAATAATATTTCCGTTGAAGTTCAGATCTCCGCCTGCTGTAAAATCTCCTCTTACAACAAGGTCGACCTGTCTTTCTCTTACTGCCGAGCTACCGCCTGCCCAAATGATCTGGTTGCCAAAGTTAACGTAGTCATTGACCAAAACAACAGGTGTAGCTCTCTCGGGATCTGTTGCGGATACGCCAAGAGCCTCGGGATAGAAGTTATTCGTAACTTGAGAAATGCTTTCGATAAAAGTACACTGACCTTTACCCATCGGGATAGTTGAACCGCCGTTAGGGATAGTTACATCTGCACCTGCATACGACTGACCGACATAAACACCCATGTTTCCGAGCTGAACGGGGTCAGGGGTTGCGTAACCGTCGATGATAACGCCGTTATCAATGCCGCCGATGCTGCCTCTTGCTGTGATAGCACCCGTGAATACTTCATCTTCATCAGGCGTTGAGTAAACAACGCTCGCAGACTGCTCTACGCCGTTGCACTGAACTATTGCAGTGATCTTATAGCAGATCTTATCCTTATGTCTGCTGCCTGAACCTACGGAAAGGATATCGTCACTCTTTAATGTAGCGGCATTTCCGGGATTGGCTGCCATTTCCGCAGGAAGGTTAGTGTTATGACCGTCATAAGTTCTCGCAAGAACTTCGACTCTGATAGTTGCCATTTGTGTTGACGGATCGGTAGGATCGGTCTGATCCACCAAAACGCCGTACTGATTTGTGCCGTTATCAAGTCTTGGGAGCTGAACCTTATACTCAATATAATCAAGATCAGGATCTTCATAATAGCTCTTTTCAGGATCTGCGGTGAAAACTGTGTCACCGCCTGCGCCCGCATTTGCCCAGAAATCAGTCGAGAACTGGGTCTTATCCGTCATAGCCTCATAGTTTTCGATCGTATCGGAATGAGCCTTGATGCGGTAGGTATCGAGCTGGATGGCAAGGCCCTGTTTCATGTCCTCACTGGATACGCTGCCGTCGGATTCTGTATAGCTGAACTGTCTTATAGTGCCGCTTGAATCATAAGCATAGTAGTCCGAATCAATAAAGCTGTTTTCGAGGCAGATATCCAAAGCCGATCGTGCCGAGAAATACGCCTGGTTTTCTTCATACTTCGTATAATATCTGTTCTGTGCCGTCGAAACGACGCTCAATGTTGCCAGCAGCATTATGATAAGAACAAACATTACCGTTACTACCATGATAAGAACAACACCCCGAAGGCTTTTTTTCTTATCGGTACTGATTTTTGCCATTTTTTCCACCCTTTCTTAAAATTTATGCCGGGGTATGAACAAAATCTTTTCTTCTTTAAAATGTTTTCTCTATATGCCACTTATGCCGATGAAGAACACTTCCTTCATCGGCGTGTGGTCATTTGATTTACTGTGCTGTTGTTTCAGCTGTT
Source organism: uncultured Ruminococcus sp. (assembly GCA_900550695.1). Taxonomy (GTDB): domain Bacteria; phylum Bacillota; class Clostridia; order Oscillospirales; family Ruminococcaceae; genus UMGS363. The sequence continues at coordinate 5,573 of URTF01000057.1, read as the reverse complement.
TCTTCGGTAACAACGAGGTTCGGATCAAAAACGAACTCGTCGCTTTCTTCCATTACCTTTTCAACGTCAAGACGATAGATAGAATAGAGCTTAAGGCTGATAGTTCCCTCTACATCGGGTTCGGTCATATCGCTTGTATCTGTTTTAGAGAATTCAGTAACGATAACAGTCTTTCCCTCATCCTTTATATCGTCAATGAACTTGTAAATGCCTGTATAATCCTTCTTGTCTTTGTAGCCTACAGTCATTGTTGTAACACCGATGATGCAGCTGCTGCCTACACGCTTGTTTGCCTTGTTGTAAGCATCATAAACTTCCTGCGGAAGCTCGTTGTAAAGGTCACTGTTGATAAACAGTTCGCATCCTGCAACATTCTGCGGATTAACAACATACTGCTGAAGAGGATCTGCAGAAGTATACTGCGTAGTCATATTAAGAGTAGTTACATTAGTACCGAGAATACCGCGAATATACTGTTCATTGAGATATGGATCCTGCTGTTCGATGAACACCTGCTGGATCTCGTCAACGGACTGTGCGGAGGCCTTAAGGGATGCGACGATAGTAGGAAGGGTGTCAAGTTTAGCCTTTACCTGCTCCTGCTCGCTCTGCTTGCTCTGAAGAGTGTTCTTCGCATAATTCATTTCCTCAAACTTCGGCTTGATGAAAAGAAAGATACCTACCACGATAATTACAATAACGATCGCAGCAATAAAAATTACTTTATCTCTGTATGAAAGCTTCATTATTATTCAGCCTCCTTTGCTGTCTGTTCCACTTCAGGAACATATTCCATGATCTGAACGGAAAGATCAAAATTAAATTTCTCCTTTGAGGTTTCCTTGTCTGACGCATTGGTGTATCCCGTATAGGTTATATTCGAGAACGCCTCCTGCTTAACAAAGTTATCTACGACCTTTGAAGGAGTTTCGTTGTTGTCGGCTCTGCACTTAAGAGTAATAACACCGTCAGCGAATGTATAGCTCAGGATCTCGGCATCAGTACCCTTGAAATTCTCATCGATAGTTGATTTTACTTCAGTAGAGAACACAGGGAGGGAATCGAAATATCCCTTTGCCTGCTCAAGGCTGTTGCGGAAGTGATTTACCTTGTCGAGTTTTGCCTGTGCAGCATCAACTGCAGCAATGTTTTGTGCAGTTTCGGGGCTGTCGAGCCATGCCTGTATAGTAGCTGTATCGTCCTGATACTGGCTCTTTACGACATTTGCGCCAAGAGTGATGCCTGCAACGAGCGCAACGGAGGCAAGTACAGCAACTGCAACGGTCACAGCGAACGATGCGCCCGCTGCGGAACGTCCGGATGTAGCGTCCGTTTCGATAAGGTTGATTCTTTCGGAGTCCTTATTGCTTCTGAGCATAGCGCCGATAGCGTTTGCGTAAGCCTGGAACTCAAAGTTTTCATAGCCGCCGACGTTGTTCGGAACACCGAGGAGGCTCGTTACAATATCGAGTGACTCAAGAGCATTTGTAAGACGGATATACTCTGTGGTATCGCCGTAGAAAACAACGTTCTTGATAGGATCTTCGGGATTTCTCGATCTCTGGAACTGGAACATACGGGAGATGTTCTCGGTAACAGCTTCGTAGATGTAGTCCTCGGAGTTGTCATAGTCGACAGCGTCGATCGATGCGAAACGGGAGAACGTAAGCTGGTTGTTCTCATAGAGGTTAAGGCTTACGAAGTTCGGGTCGATCTGAACGAGGAGCATAGGCATTTTAGCCTTCATCTTCGGATCGGTGATGATAAGTCTTGAAATAGTGTTGCAGGCAACGGCTACGGAACGAAGTCCTATGCCGAGCATCGAGAACACCTTTCTGAAGCAGTCAACGACTTCAAACGGGCAGGCTGTTGCAAGTATCTTAAGAGCTGCAACGCCGTCCTCTTCGATCTCACCTGCGATGGTATAGGAGATCGAATAGTCGTCAGCAATACCCATTGTATGCTGCATCTGGTTCTGGACCATGGAAAGGAGCTGCGCACCCTTTGCCTTAGGAATATGTAATTCCTTGAAGATAACAAGGTTTGAGGAAATGCTGATAACAGCTTCCTTGTCAGCCATCTTCTTGTTTTTGAGTTCTTCGTTGATTATTGTTGCAATTTTTGGAATATCTTTAATGTGACCATTAACGATAAGACCTTCTTCGAGATCGATGGTAGCAGCAGCCGAAACCTTTATCTTGTTGTTTGCCTCTGTACCGCGAATAATTCGAATATGTCTGTCGGTAATATCAAATGAAAGCATACTCGTCACCTCACTGATTTATTTTTTATTTTTACTGGATATTTTCAAACGAACCGTAAAGAGCGGGAAGGATACCTGCGATAACAAAACCTATCGCAACACCCATGAAGATGATCATTACAGGCTCGATCATACCTACAAGACGTCCGATAGCGGCATCGGATTCATCTTCGTAGAATTCGGCAGACTTTGTAAGGATCGTATCGAGCGCACCCGATTCCTCACCAACATAGATGATTGAAACGAACATTGACTCGAAGATGCCCGTTCTCTGAATGGAAACAGAGAGCTGTTCACCCTGCTTTACTTCGTCAACAACGGTTTCAAAAGCCTTTTCGATGTAATCGTTGTTAAGAATAGCCGCCGAACGTTCGAGAGCCTCTACCATCGGGATACCCGAGGAATAAAGCGAGGAGAGCGTTCTTGCGAATTTGCCCGTATAAACCTTTACGACAAGCTTTCCGAAGCCCGGGCCTTTACATTTCAGTTTATCCCACTTAAAATGTACGGACGGTACTTTCAGTGCATATTTCACCGCAAAGATAACGCCGAGGATAACAGCAATATAAACGTACCAGTAACCGATAAGGCTGTCGGAGAATGCAAAAAGAGCACCTGTGATACCCTTCATATCCTCTTCTCTCATCATATCCTTGAACGTAGGCATGATGAACGTGAACAAAAGCACAACGATCGCAACGCAGAGGACGGCAAGGATAATAGGATACATCATTGAACTTTTGATCTTGTTGTTGAGTTTTGATTCCTTTGCGTAGTTGTCTTCAAGTCGCTTTGAAATAACGTCAAGTGAACCCGATGCTTCGCCCGCCTGTATCATTGAGATCATAAAGCTCGGGAATGCGCCCTGCTGCATTTTGAGCGCATCCGAAAAGGACGAGCCCTTCTGAACTTCCTCGTATATCTCCTGATAGATCTGCTTCTGAGCCTTTTTTTCCTGCTCCTTATACAAAATATCAAGCGCCTTTACGAGTGTGAGTCCTGATGTCAGCATTGCACTCAGCTGTCTGCAGTCGTTTGCAAGCTCTTTTGTCGTGAACTTATGAAGAGTGTTTGTCGTTTTGGAAGTAGCCTCCTTGTAGCTGGAGCAAAAAAGCCCCTTCTCATGGATCTTTTCCAAAAAGTCATTTACATCTTCAGCCGTCATTCGAGCGTTCTTAATGGTATTTCCCTGAACGTCGGTGGCGGTGTAGATAAATGTCTTCATATGGGATTTACACCTCCGGTTGGATAAAAAGATTTAAGGGCACATCCTGCCCCAAGATACTACACCTATTATAACATTTTGGTTACAAATTAGCAATATGTTATTTTCAACAAAATGTCTAAAAATATTGTACGTTTATGACAAAGACTTCAACAACATCTATGCTTTAAGTCCTAAATATGTCTGTACTATATATATTATTTGAGCTTTTGTTATATAATCAGTGTATTCAAAGAGATAAGTGCCGCAAGCCGCTCCGCTGCCCCTATCCTCACCGCAGGCTGCTTTGTCAATGCAACTTGACTTTTTAAATCCTGCATCTTTATGTCAATATGTTTAATATTAAACGATGAATATGGTAAAATTATAAAAATTTTGATTTTGAAGCAAAAAACTCTTGCAAAACCCAAATGTATAGTGTATAATGTAAATTGTAATGTTCCCCGTCAGAAAATTGCCGCGGAACAATAGGCTGTGAGTGAGTCATCAGCAGAATATACTATTATTATATGGGAGGAAATCAAAATGGCATTCAAAAACGCATATCTCCAGAAGGTTTATGAAAAAGTTGAACAGCGCAATCCCGGCGAAAAGGAATTCTTACAGGCAGTAAGAGAGGTTCTCGAATCCTTTGAACCCGTTGTTGAAAAGGATAAGTCCTTTGAAACAAACGGCATCATCGACAGGATCGTTGAACCCGAAAGATTCATCCAGTTCAGAGTTTCATGGGTAGATGACAAGGGCAACGTTCAGGTAAACAGAGGTTTCCGCTGCCAGTTCAACTCCGCAATCGGACCTTACAAGGGCGGCATCAGACTTCACCCGTCCGTATGCGCATCAGTAATCAAGTTCCTCGGCTTCGAGCAGATCTTCAAGAACAGCCTTACAGGTCTTCCTATGGGCGGCGGTAAGGGCGGCTCCGACTTTGATCCTAAGGGCAAGTCCGACAGAGAGATCATGGCATTCTGCCAGAGCTTTATGACAGAGCTTTCCAAGCACATCGGCGCAGACACCGACGTTCCCGCAGGCGATATCGGTACGGGCGCAAGAGAGATCGGCTTTATGTTCGGTCAGTATAAGAGACTCCGCAACGAATTCACAGGCGTTCTCACAGGCAAGGGACTTTCCTACGGCGGTTCTCTCGCAAGAACAGAAGCAACAGGCTACGGCGTTTGCTACTTCACAGATGAGATGCTCAAGTGCATGAAGGACGATAGCTTCAAGGGCAAGACCGTTGTTATCTCCGGTTCGGGCAACGTTGCTATCTACGCTACACAGAAGGCTACACAGCTCGGCGGCAAGGTAGTTGCACTTTCCGACTCCAACGGCTATATCCACGATCCCGACGGAATCGAGCTTGACCTCGTTAAGCAGATCAAGGAAGTTGAAAGAGGTCGTATCAAGGAATACGTTACAAGAACAAGCCACAAGAACGCTACATATACAGAAGGCTGCAAGGGCATCTGGACTATCAAGTGCGATATCGCTCTTCCCTGCGCAACACAGAACGAGCTTGACGGCGAATCCGCTGACGCTCTTATCAAGAACGGCGTGATCGCAGTTTCCGAGGGTGCAAATATGCCTTCCACACCTGAGGCTATCGAAAAGTTCCAGGCAGCAGGCATCCTCTTCGGACCAGCAAAGGCTGCAAACGCAGGCGGCGTTGCAACTTCCGGTCTTGAAATGTCCCAGAACAGCGAAAGACTTTCATGGACATTTGAAGAAGTTGACGCAAAGCTCAAGAACATCATGATCAACATTTTCCACAATGCATACAACGCTTCCAAGGAATACGGTCATGAGGGCAACCTTGTAATGGGCGCAAACATCGCAGGCTTCCTCAAGGTTGCAGATGCAATGAAGTGGCAGGGCGTTTCTTACTAATTCGGAATTAGGAATTAGGAATGCGGAATTAATTTGCTTCGCAAATAATTTTAAATCGTTGGGGCGGATTCTATATCCGCCCTTTGCGTGTTTATACTAATCAGTATAAAAGGTGCATCGCGAATATGTCATTCGTGATGCACCTTTCAGGCTGTTGAAAAAGTATATTGCATTTATGCATATTGACGAAAAAGAATTTTA
>URTF01000056.1 GCA_900550695.1 uncultured Ruminococcus sp. | reverse complement strand
CCTCCATGTGCCGGAACTGGGGACGATCCGGGAACGCTTCCCGGTAGGCCAGAAGCAAATCGGTTACGACATCCGGGTCGGCATTTTCGTTAATGGTAATGCCGGCGGTGGTGTGGGGGCAATATACCACGCAGATGCCGTCTGTCACGCCGCTTTCGGCTACGGCACCCTGTACCTGGGGTGTGATGGGGCAAAAATCTTCGCTTGGAGTTTCCAGCGTATACGCGTATAACATAGCAAATCTTCCTTTCTGCAAAAAGATGCAGCGCAGGGCTGTTTGATACTATTATAATAGATTTTCCCGAAGAATGCAAGCCGTGTGCACATTCTGTCCGAAAGATATTATTGTGAATAATATGTAAAATCTATTTTTTGAGACAATATCCCTTGACAAAGGAACGGTTTTATTGTATAATAAATAAGCTGTTAGTACAGCAGATGCGGAGAGGTGTCCGAGTGGTTTAAGGAGCTGGTCTTGAAAACCAGTGATCCCGCAAGGGACCGTGGGTTCGAATCCCACCCTCTCCGCCATTAAATAACCTGCGGAATTACCCAAGTGGTTAAGGGGCTCCCCTGCTAAGGGAGTAGGTCGGGAAACCGGCGCGAGGGTTCAAATCCCTTGTTCCGCGCCAAAACGGATAGACTTTTCAGTCTGTCCGTTTTTTATTTATACGAAAAAAGCTGAACGAAACTACATCGTTCAGCTTTTATACTAATACTAAACACCAATAAATACAGAAAAATCAAGCCGACAATCTTGTAGCTGTTGAAAACAGCTTGATGTTGAAAACAGGTTTATATTGGATTTCGGCGCAGATGGTGTTTAGCATTATTATGTCAACTCGCAGATTATCCCGTTTGAAACAAGGCAGCCGCTCGGAGTAAGCATTATCCGCTCGCCGTTCTGTCGGAGCAGACCGTGTTTTTTCAGCTGCTCAACAATGGGGAGCTTGTCCTGCGCAAGTGCAGAAAGCGGTACCCCCTCTTGTGTTAAGCGGAGTCGCAGCATTATTTTCTCGTCCGATTCGCCGCCGTTTTTCTCGGTGACGGTCTCGGTCTGCAATTCGCTTTCGATGAAATCCTCCACGGACGGAGGACAGGCTTTCCTTACGCCGTCAATATATGAATGTGCGGACGGACCTATGCCGAAATATTCCTCGCACCGCCAATATTTGAGGTTGTGACGGGATTCATAGCCTTTATGTGCGAAGTTGGATATCTCATATTGTGCAAAGCCGTTTTCTTCAAGCTTTTGCACGGCTTCGAGATACATATCGGCGGTTTCGTCCTCATCGGGGATAATAGTTCGTATCGTGTCACTTCTGCCGTAGGGTGTTCCCTCTTCTATCTTTAACATATACGCCGAAACGTGGGTCAGCGGAAGTGTACAAAGCTTTTCAAGCGTTTCGGAAAGTGTTTCGGGGGTCTGATATGCCGTTGCGAGCATAAGGTCGGCGGAAATGTTTCGGAAACCTGCTTTATAGGCGGATTTTATAGCTTTTACGGCGGTTTCCGAGTTGTGAAGCCTGCCAAGAGCGGTCAGTTCCTTATCGGAAAGCGACTGGACGCCGAAAGATATTCTGTTCACGCCTGCCTCTAAAATTTCCGAGAGGTATTTTTCGCTGACGGAATTCGGGTTGCACTCCATTGTTATCTCGGCGTTCGGTGCGATATCCGAAACGGCTGAGAGCATCGTGCTTATCTGTTCCGCTGTCAGAAGCGATGGCGTTCCTCCGCCGAAATAGACAGTATCGGCACTGATGTTTTGTGCTTTTATATTCCGCACGACTGCCGCAGTATAATCGTCCGCAAGGCTTGTTTGTGTGACCGAATAGAAGTCGCAGTACGGGCATTTTCTTATGCAGAACGGAACATGGATATAAAGTCCTCTGTACATTTTATTTCTCCAAAAACAACAGGGCGACCCGAGAGCCGCCCCAAAACATACTAATACTAAACACCAATAAAACTATAGACAAAAAATCGGCGCAAAAATCATAAATCAGAATTTTTGCTTGATTTTTTGTATAGTTTTTAATTGGTGTTAAGTATAACTTCTGATTTTTCTATAGATTTGTAAAAAAATCAGTATATTATTCATCGTCCATTTTGAGTACAGCCATAAACGCCTCCTGCGGAACTTCGACAGTACCGAGCTGGCGCATACGCTTTTTACCCTCTTTCTGCTTTTCAAGCAGCTTTTTCTTTCGTGTGATATCGCCGCCGTAGCACTTTGCAAGGACGTCCTTGCGCATAGCCTTGACGGTTTCTCTTGCGATGACCTTTCCTCCGACAGCCGCCTGGATAGGGATCTCAAAAAGCTGACGGGGGATATTGTCTTTAAGCCGCTCTGCAATCTTTCTCGCACGTTTATATGCATTATCCGCATGAACGATAAACGAAAGTGCATCGACGACATCGCCGTTGAGCATAATATCAAGCTTGACGAGCTTCGACGGAACATATCCGAGCATTTCATAATCGAACGAAGCATAACCCTTTGTGCGTGATTTGAGCGCATCGAAGAAGTCATAGATTATTTCATTGAGCGGAAGCTCATAGTGAAGCTCAACTCTTGTCGCATCGAGGTATTTCATATCCTTGAACACACCTCGCCGCTCCTGACAAAGCTCCATAATATTTCCGACATAATCGGACGGCGCAAGGATAGAAGCCTTTACCATAGGCTCTTCCGCCGACCGGATATTTGCAGGGTCTGGGTAATTCGTAGGGTTATCGATATAGACCGTTTCGCCGCTCGTGAGGTTTACTTTATAGATGACCGAGGGTGCGGTCGTGATAAGGTCGAGGTTATACTCACGTTCAAGGCGTTCCTGAATTATCTCCATGTGGAGAAGTCCGAGGAAGCCGCATCGGAAGCCGAAGCCGAGAGCAACGGAGGTTTCGGGCTGGAACGAGAGTGATGCATCATTGAGCTGGAGCTTTTCAAGTGCGTCACGGAGATCGCCGTACTTTGCACCGTCGGCAGGATAGATACCGCTGAACACCATCGGGTTTACTTCACGATAGCCGGGAAGTGCGCTGCCGCAGGGGTTTTCTGCATCGGTAACGGTGTCGCCGACCTTTGTATCGCCGATAGATTTTATTGAAGCTGTGATATAGCCGACTTCGCCTGCTTTGAGCGTACCCGAATTAACGTGATCTACAGCGCCCATATAGCCTGTTTCGACAACATCGAACTCTGCGCCTGTAGCCATAAGGCGAATTCTCTGACCGATCTTTACCTCGCCGTCGATAACTCTGACGTAGATTATAACGCCCTTGTAGCTGTCGTAGTAACAGTCGAAGATAAGCGCTTTGAGCGGTGCATTTATATCGCCTTTCGGTGCAGGGATATCCGTAACGACACGTTCGAGAACTTCCTCAACGTTCGTACCCATTTTTGCGGAAATTCTCGGAGCGTCCATTGCAGGTATGCCGATAACGTTCTCAACCTCCTCCGCAACACGTTCGGGTTCAGCCGAGGGCAGGTCTATCTTATTGATAACGGGCATAACTTCAAGGTCGTTTTCTATTGCAAGATAGGTATTTGCAAGGGTCTGCGCTTCAATTCCCTGCGATGCATCGACGATAAGGATAGCACCCTCGCAGGCAACGAGCGAACGGGAGACTTCATAGTTGAAGTCAACGTGACCCGGAGTATCGATAAGATTGAAAACATACTCCTTACCGTCCTTTGCGGTATAGTTAAGGCGGACGGCACGAGCCTTGATAGTGATACCTCTCTCACGTTCGATATCCATATTATCGAGGAGCTGCTCTTCCATATCTCGCTTCGCAACGGAGGAAGTAAGCTCCAGAATCCTGTCGGCAAGCGTTGATTTGCCGTGATCTATATGAGCAATAATGCAAAAGTTTCTTATATTATCCTGATTATATGACACAAAAACACTCCTTTTCTTCAACTGATTATAGCATATTTTTTCCCGTTTGTAAAGGAAAAAATTCGGCTGTTCCTTTTCCGAAACAGCCGAAGTGTCAGATCGCATATTTTGTCATAAACTCTTCTTCAAGGTGAACATAAGCTTCGTCCTTTGCGGCGTGTGCATTCTGAATGAATTCGTGACGGTTGATGACGGTATTGTTCTTCTGCGAGCCGATAACATAGACTGCGATATTTGAACAATGGTCGGAAATTCTTTCAAGGTTGATAAGCAGGTCGAGGAAGTTCACGCCGCTTTCGACAACGCACTTACCCTCTTTAAGACGCTCGATATGACGTGCTTTGAGCGTTTCATTGAGGTAATCGATGGTTTCTTCGAGCGGTTCGACCTTTGCGGCAAGAGCAGCATCATTAAGCTCCACGCAGCGAATTGCCATTCCGATGATCTCCTCGCAGGCACGGGAGATAACGTCAAGCTCACGGATAGCTTCGGGTGAGAAAGTCACCGAATTTTCGTGAAGCTTTTCTGCGTCCTCGATAAGGTTCATCGTATAGTCGCCGATACGTTCAAATTCGGAGCTTAAATGAAGAAGCTCGGTAACACGGCGGTTCTCGAAATCGGTAAGCTCACATTCGTTTATCTTTACGAGGTAAGCGTTGAGCCTGTCCTCCATACGGTCGATGTTTTCTTCGTTGTCTTTGAGCGAAGCGATGAGTTTTTCATCATAATTGCCCGTGAAAAGTCCCCTCATATTCTCAAAATTGTAGAACGCAAGATTGCCCATTGCAAGAGCGGTATTTGAAGCCTGCTGAACTGCGAGCGAGGGAGAAACGAGAAGTCTGTCCTCAAGCGCAGGAGCGGTGAACTCGGAAACGGGAGTGCCGTCCTCCGTCTTTTTTTCACGAATGGTTATCATAGCAAGCTTTTCAAGAAGCTTTGTGAACGGGATAAAGCAGAGGGTAACAACAATGTTGAAGAATGTATGGAAATTTGCGATGCCGCCCATATCTATCGACTTATCCCAGAACGGAAGACCGATCAGACCTTGGAGAGCATAAACAACAACAAGGAAAAGAATTGTACCGATGATGTTGAAATAAAGGTGAACTGCGGCTGCACGCTTTGCATTCTTGCCTGCGCCGACAGCGGAAATGATCGGAGTTACGCAGGTACCGATGTTCTGTCCCATTATTATCGGGAAAGCAGCCGAAAATGTCAGAACGCCCGTTGTTGAGATAGTCTGCAGAATTCCGACCGATGCGGACGAGCTTTGCAGGAGTATCGTAACGACTGCGCCGACTATGATACCGAGGATAGGATTTTTGAGCGTTGCGAACAGGTCACGGAATGCCTGAAGCTCCGACAGCGGGCTTACAGCGTCCGTGAGGGAATTCATTCCCGTAAAAAGGATACCCACGCCGATAAGTATCTCGCCTATCGTTTTTACGCTCTCCTTTTTTGACAGCATAAAAATGATAAGTCCGACCGCCGCAATGAACGGCGCAAGCGTCGGCGGCGAAAGCAGCTTGAGCACCGCACCGACGTTATCATTATTTTCAAGGTCACCGAGCCGGAGTATCTGACCCGTGATGGTCGTACCGATATTAGCACCCATTATAACGCCGATAGCGGACGAAAGGCGCAGGATACCTGCGTTTACCAGTCCGACGACGATAACTGTCGTTGCTGCGGAGCTTTGAACAGCTGCCGTAACGAGTGCGCCGAGCATAACGCTTTTGAAAACGTTGTTTGAAAGCTTTTCAAGTACCTTTTCCATTCTTCCCGAGGAAAGCTTTTCCAATCTTCCTCCGAGAATTGTCATACCGTAGATAAAGAGCGCGATACTTCCTATCGCTTTGATGAAAATGGACACGATATCAATTACAGACATTTTCATTTTCCTTCCCAAATTTCTTGTTAATTCCACTTTAATTCTGCCTAAACAATTTTTATTATAACACAAGTTTCTTTAATAGGATATAGATTTTCTGAAAAACATTAATTTCTGCTTTTTGAACATATTCCACAAGGTTTTCCACATATGTTTTTGATAATTTTGCTGTTTTGGTGCAAAAATTTTATGCCGAAGTGCAAATTAATCAGATTTCTATTGATTATTCTGCAATAATATAGTATAATTAAAGATAATTATTTTCAGATAAAAAGGGATAAGATTTATGAAAAAATGGATCATAGGCAAACCCGATGACTCGGCTTCGGCGGAACTTGCAAAACAATGCGGACTTTCCCCGCTCTGCTCATCTGTACTTGTATCGAGAGGGATAAACAGCGTACAAAAGGCGTGTGACTTTTTCAATTTCAGGAAAGACAACAGCCTGCCTGCGCTCTCCGACCCGTTCCTCACAAAGGATATGAAGGCTGCGGCAGATGCAGTGCTTGAAGCTGTCGACAACGGCGAATATATATGTGTTTACGGCGATTATGACTGTGACGGCATCACGGCGACCACCATTTTATATTCTTATCTTGAATGTCTTGGTGCAAATGTCCGATACTACATCAATATGCGCTCGGACGGCTATGGCTTGTGCGAAAAGGGCATACGGGAGCTTGCCGATGACGGTGTTCAGCTTATTGTGACGGTCGATAACGGAATTTCCGCCGTAAGCGAAGTAAAGCTTGCGAACGAACTCGGAATGAAAGTTGTTGTCACCGATCATCACCAGCCGGGAGAAAATCTCCCCGATGCGCTTGCGGTCGTTGACCCTCACAGAACCGACTGCACCTCGCTCTACAAGGATCTTTGCGGCTGTGCGGTTGCGCTGAAGCTCATTGCGGCAATGGACGGCGGAGATTACAGTGCGGCGCTTGAACAGTTCTCCGATTTTGCGGCTCTTGCGACAATTGCAGACGTTGTTCCGCTCACGGGTGAGAACCGTTTCATTGTCGAAAGCGGTCTGCACTATCTGAAAAACACGGAAAATCTCGGCTTGCAGGCACTTATGAAAAAGGCAGGCGTCAAGGACAGGCTTTCATCGGTCGATGTTTCATTTTCTATAATTCCGAGGATAAACGCTTCGGGACGCTTCGGTTCGGCATCGGACGCTGTGGAGCTTTTTCTGACGGACGATGAACAGCGTGCCGAGGAGCTTGCGGAACAGCTTGACCGCCTGAACAGCGAGAGAAAAGCCGCCGAGGAGCAGATACTTGCTTCGATTGAGGAAAGCATTTCCGCTTCGCCCGAGATCTTATATGACAGAGTGCTTGTGATATACGGCGAGGGCTGGCATCACGGCGTTATCGGCATCGTTGCGGCTCGGCTTGTCGAACGCTTCGGAAAACCCGTTTTCCTGCTTTCGGACGACGGTGATGAAGCAAGAGGTTCTGCACGTTCGGTCGAGGGCTTTTCGATATACGAAGCTCTTGCCGCCTGCGGAGATCATCTTACGAAATTCGGCGGTCACGTCGGTGCGGGAGGGTTCTCGCTTCTCAAAGAAAACATCGGAAGCTTTAAAGAGGCTATGCAGAAATTTGCCGCCGAACACTACCCTGCTCCGCCCGTTTTAACTATCCGTGCGGATAAGGTGATACTTCCGAATGAACTTACACTCGATGCGATAAGCTCGCTTTCTTCGCTTGAACCGTTCGGCGAGGGCAGCCGTCAGCCGATATTTCTTATACGAAAAGCCGTTCTTACGGATATTGTTCCCCTTTCGGGAGGAGTTCACACAAAGCTTCGCCTTAATTACGGAGGAACGATGCTTGAGGGCTTGCTTTTCGGCACAAAGGCGGAGGATATACTTTACAGAAAAGGCGACACGCTTGACCTGCTCGCTTCTTTCAGTATCAACGTTTTCAACGGAAGAACGAGCGTCAGTATGCGCATTTCCGATATGCGGAGCAGCAGCGTTTCACAGCTCAGATACTTCAACGCAAAGGCGGCTTATGAGCAGTTCAGACGGGGCGAGGGCATCGACCCCACACTTGCGAAGCGCGCACTGCCAACGAGAGATGAGCTTATACTTATATATAAAACCATCGCAAAGTTCGGCGTTATTTCGTCCGATGAGCTTTTCGGACAGCTGGACGAAAATGTTATCTCCTACTGCAAATTAAGAATTGCGGTCGATATTTTCGCCGAGCTTGGATTCATTACATACGAAATATGGAGCGACAGGATAACATTTATCAAAAATCCGCCGAAAGCGGCTATCGAAAGCTCGAAAATCTACCAATCATTTGCGGCGCTTATAAACTGATCTCGGAAAGGAATGGTCATATTTATGACTAACAACAAGCCTGAAACCATATACACAATTGATATGATAATCCAGAAGATACTTGATGAGGAAAAGCAGTACGACCTCAGCAAGATAATATCTTCCTATGAATTTGCGGCAAAGGCACACGCAAATCAGGTGCGTTCCTCGGGTGAGCCTTATATCACCCACCCTCTTGCGGTCGCTTATATCCTGCTTGAATTCGGAATGGACACCGATACTATCTGTGCGGCACTCCTCCACGATGTTGTCGAGGATACCGATGTAACGCTCGATGAGATAAAGAAGCTTTTCGGTCAGGACGTTGCGATGCTCGTTGACGGCGTTACAAAGCTCGGCAAGATCCCGCTCTTCACCAAGGAAGAACAGCAGGCGGAGAATGTGCGAAAGATACTCCTTGCAATGTCGCAGGATATCCGTGTCATCATCATCAAGCTTTGCGACCGACTTCACAATATGCGGACGCTCCAGTACCGACCTGCCGCAAAACAGCGCAACACCGCTCTTGAAACGATGAATATCTATGCTCCCATCGCAAACCGTCTTGGTATGAAAGCGCTCAAAGACGAAATTGAGGATATCGCTTTCCGCTACCTTGACCCTTATGCTTACAGCGAGATAGAGCGTATGCTTGAAATTCGCAGCGACAAGCGGGAGGCTTTCATCGAGTCGATAAAGGCAGAGATCGCCGCACGTTTCAAGGAAGAACACTTCACGGGCGAGCCGCAGATCGACGGCAGAGTAAAGTCTATCTACGGCATCTACAAGAAAGCATTCATTCAGGGCAAGAGCTTTGATGAAATTTATGATAAATATGCCGTTCGTATAATCGTGAACACGGTTGCTGAGTGTTACAATGCGCTCGGAATCATCCACGATATGTTCCGACCTATCCCGAACCGCTTCAAGGATTATATCGCAACTCCGAAAGCGAATATGTATCAGTCGCTCCACACGACAGTTATCGGACGTGAGGGTATCCCGTTTGAAGTGCAGATACGAACCTGGGAAATGCACCACACCGCTGAATACGGTATCGCTGCACACTGGAAATACAAAGAGGGCATCAGCGGAAAAGACAAGCTTGAAAACCGTCTTGCCTGGATACGCCAGATCATTGAGGCACAGCAGGAAACCGATGACGTTGAGGAGATCGTCCGCACTATTAAAAATGACCTTTCCCCCGAAGATATTTTTGCGTTCACTCCAAAGGGCGATATGATAACTCTCCCTGTCGGTTCGACTATCGTTGACTTCGCCTATGCTATCCACACGCAGGTCGGCAACAAGATGAAGGGCGCAAAGGTTGACGGAAAGCTCGTTTCGCTCGATTATCAGCTCAAAACGGGCGAAATCGTTGAGATCATCACATCGAATGACGAAAACCACGCTCCGAACAGAGCATGGCTCGATATCTGCCGCACGAATGAAGCAAAGTCGAAAATCCGCTCATGGTTCAAGAAAGAACGCCGTGAGGAGAACATCGTTCAGGGTCGGAATGAACTTGAAAAGGAGTTCAAACGCAACTTTATCCACCTTTCGGACGAGCAGCTGCCGGAATTCCTTGCCGATGATATGAAGCGTCACAACTGCTCTACGGTCGATGATTTCTATGCCGCTATCGGCTACGGCGGCGTTATACTTTCACGCATAATGCAGCGTTTGAAGGACAAATATCTCAAATATTACGCTCAGCCCGATATTGCCGAAGTCAAGGGCAATTCAAAGCCGTCCAAGAGCAGCTCGGGCGTTATCGTTGAGGGTGAAAACAACATCATCGTCAAGTTTGCGCAGTGCTGTAATCCGCTTCCGGGTGATGATATTGTCGGCTTTATCACGAAAGGTCACGGAGTTTCCATTCACAGGCAGGACTGCCCGACCTATCTTGCAGCAATAAAAGACGGAAAAGAACCTGAACGCTGGGTCGAGGCGAAATGGGCATCTGCTACGAGCAATGAAACGACTTACCGTGTTATCCTTGACATTGTTGCAAAGGAAAATATGCTCATCATCGCCGACATAACAAAGCTTATGGCAGAGCTTCATATTCCGCTGACAAACATCTCCGTAAGTATGCTCAAAAACGGCAACTCCAATGTTCTTGCGACAATAAATGCGGCAGGCGTTGCACAGCTCAACAACATCATTGCAAAAATTCGCAAGCTGCCCGATGTTATAAGCGTTGACCGTACTTTTAAAAATTAAAGGAACTTTAACTATGAAAACTGTAATGATAAATTCGGGCGGTATTTTCGGCACGAACTGCTATCTCGTCATCTCCGACAGCGGAAACGCCGCTCTTATCGATGCACCGAGAGGCGGTGAGAGAATTCTTGCCGAAGCGGAGAAAAACGGCGCTTCGATAAAGAAAATTCTTCTCACTCACGGTCACTGCGACCATATTGAATCACTCGCTTTTCTTGCAAAGGAAACGGGTGCAGAGGTCTATATTCACGAAATGGACGAAAAGAAGCTTTCGGACGATTACCTTAACCTTTCCGAATATTTTTCTGATTATTACGACAAGCCCGTTGAGCATTTCAGCGGTGCAAAAAAGATTTCGGACGGTGATATCATCACGCTTGACGAGCTTTCGTTCAAGGTCCTGCACACACCGGGACACACGAGCGGTTCGGTATGCTATATCTGCGATGAAGCTATGTTCAGCGGCGACACGCTTTTCAAGATGTCGGCAGGCAGGACCGATATGCCGGACGGAAACAGCATAAAGCTCAACGAGAGCCTAAAAATGCTTGATAATCTTGGCAAAGATTATGTTCTTTTATCGGGTCACGGCGACCGCTCCACTCTTTCAAACGAAAGAAAATTTAACCCCTTTATGAAAGGCTTTGACTATGACGATATGTTTTAAGGGAAACAGCTGCAAATACGAGATCGAAGCGATAATGAAGCTGTTTCTTCCGATAAAAACGTTTGATTTTTTATTTGAGGAGGAAAACCGCAGCGGTGATTTTGCGGTGCTTTCCTACGCTGACCATAATGCGAAATGCGAGGTCTCACTCGGCGGCGGCTTTGACTGCAGGGAGGCATTTGTAAGCGATGAAAAAGACGTTGAAACTGCGCTTTGCAGGCTTCTTTACGATGTTATGCGAAAGCTCACGGGCATCACTCCGCCGTGGGGACGCTTAACGGGAATAAGACCCGTAAAAAAGGTCAATGCTCTGCTTGACGAGGGACTTTCCAAGGCGGAAATTTTCACACGCTTAAAAGATGAATACGATGTTTCCGACAAGAAGCTCGAACTTGCGTACAACACAGCCGTTACGCAGAAAAAATACTTTGATTCGCTCGACAAGCGTTCATTTTCGCTGTATGTTTCCGTACCGTTCTGCCCGTCAAGATGCTCATACTGCTCGTTCGTTTCGCACTCGATAGAAAGTTCAGGTGCGAAGAAGCTTCTTCCCGAATATGCGAACAAGCTTTGCGAAGAGATTCGTCAGACTGCGCAGATCGCAGACGAACTTGGCTTGAACCTTGACACTATTTACATTGGCGGCGGCACTCCGACAACGCTTTCCGCAGAGCAGCTGTCGCTCGTTATGGGTGAGATCAAAAAAAGCTTTGACATTTCAAAAATCCGTGAATATACTGTAGAAGCAGGACGTTCCGATACAATTACGGCAAAAAAGCTTGAAGTTATCAAAGAAAACGGTGCGACAAGAATTTCCGTCAATCCGCAGACGATGAACGATGATGTTCTCAAAGCTATCGGACGCAGGCACACGGCTGACGATGTTGTGAAGTCGTTCAGACTTGCCCGTGAAATAGGCTTTGACAACATCAATATGGACACTATCGCAGGACTGCCGACCGACACTTATGACGGTTTCGTTCACACGATAGATGAGCTTTGCGGACTTGACCCGGAGAGCATCACTATCCACACGCTCACGCTCAAACGCTCGTCCAACCTTTTCCGAGAGGAAGAACGCTGCGTTGACTCGCACATTTCGGATATGGTCGATTACGGTCAGGCGAAGCTTTTCGGCGAGGGGTACCTCCCCTACTACCTCTACCGCCAGAAAAACACAGTTGACAACCTCGAAAATGTCGGCTTCGCAAAGGCAGGCTTTGAAAGCCTTTACAACATTTATATAATGGAGGAAGCGCAGACTATCTTGGCGGTCGGAGCGGCAGGTTCGACAAAGCTTGTCAACACAGAAACGGGAAAGATCGAGCGTCTTTTCAACTACAAATTCCCCTACGAATACATTTCACGCTATGAAAAGATGATCGAAAAAAAGGATAAAATTTTTGAATTCTACAAAAGCTATTTACAGGAGGGCTAACTATGGCTTACACATTTGACGATCTTAAATCAGACGCAATGAATCTTTTCGACAAGGCTGCATCAAAGACAGCCGAGGTCATCGATTATTCCAAGAACCAGATCGACCGCGCGCAGCTTCGTGCGAAGATCAACGAGAAATACACCGAGCTTGGAAAGCTTTGCTACAATATGCACGAGAGCGACGCTGACGAAACGGGCAGAATGAAGATGGTCATTGCCGATATCAAGAGGCTCAAATCAAAGCTTGATGATGCAGACAGAGCCGTAAAGTCGAAGAAGCCAAAGACCTGCAAATTCTGCCTTACGGAAAACGATACTGACGCTGTTTACTGCGCAAAATGCGGAGAAAAGCTTGACTAAAACACACAAGGACTTTTTATGAAAAAAAATGATATCTGCACCCTGAAAATAACGGGGCTCACCTCCGAGGGCAGCGGCGTCGGCAGAACTGACGAGGGCATGGCGGTCTTTGTGCCGCTCACCGCTGTCGGAGATGTGATCTCCTGCAAAATTGTCAAGGTCAACAAAACCTATGCTTTCGGAATAGTCGACAAGCTGCTCGAACCGTCCGAAACACGATGCGAAAACAGCTGCGGCGTTTACCAGAAATGCGGCGGCTGTCTTTTCCGTCATATCTCATACGAAGCGGAGCTTGCGGCAAAGGAGCAGGCTGTCAAGGACGCATTTACGCGGCTTGGCGGCTTAGATGTGCCGTTTGAACCTATACTCGGCTGCACGGAAACGGAACGTTACCGCAACAAGGCGCAGTATCCGCTCACTTATGATACAAACGGAAAGGCTGTCTGCGGATTTTTTGCGCCGAGAAGCCACCGTGTTGTCCCCTGCGGCGATTGTCTTTTACAGCCAAAGCTTTTCAAGGAGCTTACGGACGAAATCTGTACTTACATTGACGAAAAAAAGCTGCCTGTTTATGACGAAAAAACGGGCAATGGGCTTGTTCGCCATATTTATTTGAGAAGAGGTTTTCACAGCGGCGAGGTAATGGTCTGCCTTATTGTCACAAAGGCAGATACTGCCGCTTTCAAGCCGCTTGCGGACAAGCTTTGCCAAAAATACCCGATGATAAAAAGCTTCGTTCTGAACATAAATCCGAAAGCAACGAACGTCATCACGGGCGAACGCTGCATAACGCTTGCAGGCAGCGTTCATATCGAAGACACGATGTGCGGAAAGAAAATATCGATCTCTCCCCTGTCGTTCTATCAGGTCAACACTGCGCAGGCAGAGCGGCTTTACGGCGTGGCGAAAAAGTATGCGCAATTGAGCGGAGAGGACACGCTGCTTGACCTTTTCTGCGGTGCGGGAACGGTCGGACTGTCGATGTCGGACGGGATAAAGAAGCTCATCGGCGGAGAAATAATTCCGCAGGCGGTAGAAAATGCGAAGAAAAACGCCGCTGCGAACGGAGTTGAAAACGCAGAATTTATTTGCGGAGATTCGGGCGAGATAGCGGCAGCGCTTGCGGCAAAGGGAATACGCCCCGACGTTATCGTGACCGACCCTCCGAGAAAAGGCTGCGACGAGCAAACACTTTCTTCGATAGTGAAAATGTCACCGAAGCGGATAGTTATGATCTCCTGCAACCCTGCGACAGCTGCCCGTGACTGCGCTTACTTATGCGAACACGGTTACAAGGCTGAATCTGCGCAGGCGGTGGATATGTTTCCGAGGACGAAGCACGTTGAGACGGTTGTCTTGCTTTCCAAGGGTGAGGTCGACTCGAAAAAGATTCGGGTTG
>URTF01000055.1 GCA_900550695.1 uncultured Ruminococcus sp. | reverse complement strand
CAACGAAAATTTGCTCGTGTTCCGGTTTTTAGAGAACCCCTATAAGGATTTTTAATATGGACAAAAAATATCTTACCCTGCTTGCAAAAAAGTTCCCGACTATCGACAGCGCAGTCAGCGAGATCGTCAACCTCTCCGCGATACGAAGCCTGCCAAAGGGAACGGAGTATTTTTTCAGCGATATCCACGGCGAATATGAAGCGTTCCTGCATATGCTCAAAAGTGCATCGGGAATGATAAAAAACAAGATCGATATAGCACTCGGAAAGACCGTATCTTCGGCGGAGCGTGAGGAGCTTGCGTTCCTTATCTATTACCCCGATAAAAAATTAAAGGAGCTTTACCACCAAGGAAAGCTCACCGATGAATGGTACAGAATAACGATATATCGGCTCATTCTCGTCTGCGAAGCGGTCTCGGCGAAGTACACACGTTCAAGAGTCCGCAAGCGCACACCAAAGGATATGGTCTATATCCTTGACGAGCTTCTCAACGTAACGGACGATGTTGTAAAGGAATATTATTACGATGAAATAATCAAAACTATCCTCGATACCGAGATAGCCGACCGTTTTATCAAATCGATATGCGAGCTTATCCAGTCGCTTGCGATAGACAATCTGCATATAATCGGCGATATCTACGACCGAGGCGCCCGTGCGGATATAATCATGGACGAGCTGATGAAGATACACGATGTTGATATCCAGTGGGGAAATCACGACATTTCGTGGATGGGTGCGGCATCGGGCAACTGGGCGCTTATCGCAAACGTTATACGAATTTCGATGCGCTACAATAACTTCGATGTGCTGGAGGACGGCTACGGTCTGAACCTCCGTGCGCTTGCCGTTTTCGCAGGTGAAACCTACAAGGACGATGACTGCGCACTTTTCGCACCGCAAACGCTTGACGACAACATCTATGACCCAGTTGATACGGGTCTTGTTGCGAAGATGCACAAGGCGATAACTGTTATCCAGCTAAAACTCGAGGGTCAGCTTATTGAACGTCACCCCGAATGGAGTATGGCTGAACACAGCGTTTTCGGCAAGGCTGATTTTACCGATAATACCGTTGAGATAGGCGGAAAAAAGTACAAGCTTCTCGATACGAACTTCCCGACAGTTTACCCCGAGCGTCCGCTTGAACTCACCGATGAGGAAAACGAGCTTATGACCGTTCTTGCGTATTCGTTTATGCACAGTGACCGTCTGAATAAGCATATTCGCTTTCTCTATTCCAAAGGCTCGATGTATAAAACGATAAACGGAAACCTGCTTTTCCACGGCTGTATCCCGCTCGACAAGGACGGTGAGCTGCAAAGCATAAATATCGAGGGCAGGCAGTATTCGGGCAGGGAAATGCTCGATAAGCTTGACGAGACGGCGAACAAAGCGTACTTTTTGCAGGAGGGCGAGGAAAAAGACTACGCCGCAGACTATCTCTGGTATCTATGGTGCGGACCATGCTCACCGCTCTACGGCAAGGATAAAATGGCGTTCTTTGAGCGTTATTTCATCGATGATAAGGAGCTTTGGAAAGAGAATTACAACGACTATTACCATTTTTCCGAGCAGGCAGATGTCTGCGGCAGGATACTTGCAATGTTCGGACTTGACCCTCTGCACGGTCATATCATAAACGGTCACGTTCCCGTCAAGATCAAGAACGGCGAAAGTCCCGTCCGTGCAGACGGCAGACTGTTTGTCATTGACGGCGGCATCTCGAAAGCATATCAGAAAGCAACGGGCATCGCAGGCTATACACTCATCTACGATTCGCACAGCCTTAACCTTGCCGAGCATAAGCCGTTCGTGGCAGGGGAGAGTGAGCATACGCCGACGATACACCTTGTAGAAAAGCTTGACCGCCGTGCGAATATCTCCGATACGGACAAGGGCAAGGAGCTGCTTGAACAGATAAGCGACTTGCGAGAGCTTCTTGCGGCGTACCGTTCGGGCGAGATAAAGGAAAGCGGAAGATGACTCAGCTTTGACATAGCCTGACCGACATTCCGGCGGATAGTTGGTTATTCCCACTTTTTCAATGTCTTTTGCATATAAGCCCTTATATCAAAGCCGTAGATCTCATTCAGCTTTTCCGAACGGCATACATTCTCCGCTGAATCGAGTATTTCCGTCCTGCCACCGTTCATCACCATTATCCTGTCCGAAAGCTCGGCGGCGAGGTTGAGGTCATGGAAAACACCTACAACGCTTTTTCCGTCTGCCGCCCAGCCTTTGAGCATTTCGATAAGCTCTATCTGACGTTTCAGGTCGAGGTGGTTCGCAGGCTCGTCAAGGAAGATTATCTTCGGCTCTTGTGCGAAGGCTCTTGCAAGAAGAACCCGCTGGAGCTGACCGCCCGAAAGCTCGGTTATAATGCTGTCTGCGATGGGGAGAGTGTCCGTTTTTTTCATATACTCCTCTGCGGCGGCTTCATCGGCTTTATCCGAGCCGAAGCCTTTACTTTTTGCGTATCTTCCGAGTGCTACAGTTTCACGGACGGTGAAATCGCTGTACTCGCCGCCTGCACCCGTCTGCGAAAGAAGTGCGGCATTCGCCGAAAGCTCCTCACGGGACATTGAGCGTATCTCTTTTCTGCCGATGAGCGCACTGCCTGACTTATAGGGGATAATTCCGCACAAAGCACGCAGGAGCGTTGTTTTTCCGCAGCCGTTCGGACCCGTTATTGAAAGTATCTCTCCGTCTTTTACTGAAAAGCTCACATTTTTTACAATAGTATCATTTCCATATCCGCAGGAAAGTTCTTTTACTTCGAGCATAGCTTCACCTTCTCCTTTTAAAGAAAACCGCTGCAAAGAACGGTGCGCCGATGAGCGAGGTTATGACCCCGACAGGAAGCTCGTTCGGGACTGCAAGCGTTCTTGCCGCAATGTCGCATACCGTCATAAACGCACCGCCGACAAGCGCTGTCATCGGCAGGAGGAGCTTATGCTTCGGACCGAAGAGCTTTCTTGTGATATGCGGAGCGATAAGGTCAACAAAGCCGATAATTCCTGCGAAAGCGACAGCCGTTCCCGAAAGCACGGACGCAAGCACGAGCAGTATCGTCTTTGCGGCGGAGGTGTTCACGCCTATCGACATCGCCTGTTCATCGCCGAACGTCAGCAGGTCGAGCTGCTTTGACTTTATCATAAATACGGTGAAGCATACCGCAAAAACTGCGAGCAGAACTGCCGAATATCCGAAGCCTCTTCCTGCGAAGCTGCCGTTCTGCCACTTGATGAGTTGGCGGTATCTTTCGTCCGAAAATGTCGCCATAAGGCTTACCCAAGCACTTATGAAAAGCGAAAGCACCATTCCCGTGAGGACTACCGTGCTGCTTTGCAGGCTTCGGTCGAGCCGCCGTGCGAAAGCTACCATTATAAACATTGTCGCAACGGCAAAGACAGCACCGCCTGCTGCGGTCGAGTAGCTGCCGAAAATCGAAAATCCCGTGACGATGACAAGGCTCGCACCGAGAGATGCGCCGCTTGAAGTTCCCAGTGTGAAAGGGGAGGCGAGGGGATTGCGGAGAACTGACTGTACAGCCGCACCGCTGACGGAAAAAGCCGCTCCGACAATAAAGCTTAAGGCCACTCTCGGAAGTCTTATCCCTGCGATTATGCTCACTTCACCCTCGGTGACATCGCTTGGGAGAGGTACGCCGAAGAATGAATTTTTTATCGCTGCAAAAATATGAAGCGGTGATACCGTGACGCTTCCCACGCATATTCCAATGACGAGGGAAGCGAATGCACAGAGTATCACCGCCGTTATTTTTGCTGTTAAATTAAGCCGTTTCACCCTGTTTCAGGCTGCAAGGTCAGCTGCGGAACTGCAGGCTGTAACGGTTGCATTTTCGCCGTAAACATCGGGGTAGATAGCAGATGCGATCTCGTTGATGCCGTCAACAACGTGCTGAGATGCACGGCTCGTTTCGTTTGCGCCTACCTGATAAACCTCGCCGTTCTTTACAGCAGTGAGAACGTCCCAGCCCTCTCTTGCGGTGATCTCGTTGAAGTCGTAGCCTTCATAAGCAACGCTTGTGAGGATAACATCGGGGTTTGCTGCGATAACAGTTTCATCGGAGTTGGAGATCCAGCCCTCTTCGCCGCCGTAGATATTCTCTGCGCCGACAAGCTCGATGATCTCGTTGAGGAATGTGCCGCTGCCTGTTGTGTAAAGGTAAGGAGCTGCGCTTATTTCAAAATAAACGGACTTCTTTTCGGTGATGTTAGCAGCCTTTGCGGAAATATCGCTGATGCAGCTGTCGATAGTGCCGATGAGTTCATCACCCTTGTCGGAAGTGCGTGTGTAAGCTGCGAGGAAAGCGATGTCGTCCTTGATGCCGTCAAGAGAAACAGCGGACGGAATGTAAACAACGTTTGTGCCTGCTGCTTTAAGTTCAGCGTAAGGGTCTGTGTCGCCGTTGTCGGAAATGCCGTTGATGATGATAACATCGGGAGCAAGAGCAACGAGTTCTTCTGTGTTGAGGTTGTAGAAATCAAGTGTGCATACAGCAGGATCGATGCCCTCAACGTCAGCGGAATACATGTCTGCTGCGATGATCTTGTCAGCAAGTCCGAGTCCTGCGAGAATTTCCGTTACGGACGGAGCTGCGGAGATGATGGTGTTGATCTCTGCGGGAACTTCAACGAGGTTGCCCTCACGGTCGATAACGCTGTCAGCATCGGCAGCTTCCTCGGCTGTTGTTTCTTCTGTTTCAACTTCTGTTTCGTTTACAACGGTTTCAGCCTCGGTGATCTCGGAGGTAGTGATCTCTCCGCCGTCTGAGGTGGAATTTGCATTTCCGCAGGCTGTCATCGAAACGGCAAGAATACCTGCAATTGCGAGGGATAAGAGCTTTGACTTTTTCATTTAAAAACTTCCTTTCTGCGAAATAATTCGTTTTCGCATAAAACATAAAAATTGCCGCAGCCGATACTGCTAAAAAAGCAAAATGACCGCAGCAAAGCAAGGGCATTTCCGATATTCCGAAAACGAACCGAAATCCCCGAACAATGCACAAGCGTAACTTTTCAACCGTTCACTGCGGTGCGACGCTCACCTGCGGATATCTGCTTTTTTCAGCAAACCCGATGAATTTTTCGTTTATCGGACAGACGGGTATTCCGACTTTGACTTATCTAAAAAAAGAACAGAACGCAGCCTTCCCACAAGATCTGCAGTGACATAATTGCGTCTGCATCGTCATTACGGCGGCAGGACCGTACAAAAGTGAAGATTTCACTTTATGACTTCCCCGACTGTATCAAGCATACCGTATATGATATGCTTTTGTGCAGCAATATTCATTTTTTACGTTAAGAGTATAGCACCGTTTCAAGGCTTTGTCAATAAAATACAGAACGAATTAAGCAAAATTTAAGATTTTTAAGAATTTTTAGTGCTTTAGGGGTTTTAATTTGTAAAAAAGTATGATATAATAATTTTAATTATTTAGAAATGCACTTTTTTGAAAGGACGAACCGCAGATGTCACGAACCGATAAGAAATTTTCCGCATTTTCCGTTGCGGAGATAATATTGATAATACTTCTCATTGCCGTTATCGCAGCAATGATATTCATAGGCGTTGTTTTTCACAAGGACAACACCGCCACAAGCGTTTTCGGCTACTGCTTTTACCGTACGAGAGCCGTGAATATGGAGCCGAGCATACCGCAGGGTACGATAATCGTTGCCAAGGAATCGGCTAAGGATTCTATCGATAAAGGCAGTGTTATCCTCTTCAGGATCGATGAATATACCGTTCTTACAAGAGTTACCGAAGTGCAGGACGATGCCTACATAGTCAAATATGACGTTGCGCCCGATAATGAGACCGCCCGTGTGAAAAAATCGGACGTCATCGCAAAGGCTGTATGGCAGCTCGAAGCCTTCGGAAAGTTCATCGATTTTGCCACAAGCACGGTCGGAATAATCATCGTGCTTATCATTCCGCTTACTATTATAATAGCCGTTCAGGTCGTCCGCATAAACAGGCTCAAAGCACTTGAACGTGAAGCCTCTTCACTCGATGATATCGATGATGTTATCAATTCACGCAGAAAGGAAGAAGCTCCTGCCGTTACCTTTACAAAGCCGAAGTTCAGCGATGAAGCGCCCGAGCCTCGCCGCCCGGAAAGAAGCGAGGCATCTCCGCTCGTTGTAAGACGTCCGAGAAGCCGTGATTTTGACTTTGACGAGGACGATCTGCGCCCGAAGTCACGCCTTACCGTTGACAGCAATGGCAGAGCCGATTTTGTTGCCGAGGAAAAAGAGCCTGTCCGTATCCCCGAAAACGAAACGCCGAATGAACGCCTTGAACGCATCAGCGGCATCGTAAAGCATACATCTCCCGTCAGCGCATCTGCGAAAGCTTCATCGGGCAGCGAACCCGCTTATGCCGCCGCTCCCACAAGGATAACCGCAGACGCAGTCCGCAGCTCCGAGAGCGAACGTGTTGTTTTCACTCCTCATGTCAGCAATGTTATCCCCGACAGCCTTGCAAATATTCAGGAAGAAGCTGCCGCAAAGTCGGGATTTGACGAAAGCGTGAAAAATTACTTCGAGAAAAACGACAAGCCGACTGTTTCCGCAGAGGAAAAACCTGCTGCCGAAGCTGTTTCCACTATTCCCGAAAACGCAGTAGTTCCGAAAGAAAATATTGCTCCCGTAAGAAAGAAAAAGAGCAGCAAAACGCTCGAAGAGCTTATGAGCATCATTGATGCCGAGGAAACAAAGCTGAAAAAATAATTTGGGAGCATTGGATAGGAATGGTCTTTTCAAACCTTATATTTATATATGTTTTTCTGCCGCTCTGCCTTGTGTTTTACTATTCGGCGAGGTCGGCGAAGCTGCGAAACCTCGTGCTTGCGCTGTTTTCGCTTGCGTTTTATGCATGGGGCGAACCCGTGTGGGTGCTGCTGCTCATTTTCAGTGCAGCCGTTGACTATTTTAACGGACTTTTTATCGAAAAATGCCGTGTGCGCAAAAAGGGAAATCCCGTGCTTGGTGTGGTTTTCTCGCTCGTTGTGAACCTCGGTATACTTTTCGTGTTCAAATACAGCGCATTTTTCATTCACCAGATAAATCTTCTGACTGGACTTTCGCTGCGTGAGCCGACATTTTCGCTCCCGATAGGAATTTCATTCTATACGTTCCAGACTATCTCCTATACGGTCGATGTCTATCGTGGAAAGGTCAAGGCTCAACATTCGTTTTTGAGCTTTTTGCTCTATGTTTCGATGTTCTTCCAGCTCGTTGCAGGTCCTATCGTCCGATATGAAAGCGTTGCGGCTGAAATAGACGAGCGCAGAACGACCGCCGAGGACTTCAACTCGGGACTTATCCGCTTTATATGCGGACTCGGAAAGAAGGTCATCATTGCAAATACGGTCGGTCAGCTTGCCGCAAATTCGCTCACATTTGAGAAAGCTCCTACCTCGGTCGCAGCCGCATGGTTCGGCGTTGCAATGTTCGCACTGCAAATTTACTTCGACTTTTCGGGCTATTCCGATATGGCGATAGGTCTTGGAAAAATGTTCGGTTTTCATTTCCCCGAAAACTTCAACTACCCGTATATTTCACGCTCGGCAACGGAGTTCTGGCGAAGATGGCATATCTCGCTCGGCTCGTTCTTCCGTGACTATGTTTACATTCCCCTCGGAGGAAACCGCAAGCACCGGATACTCAACCTTGCGATAGTATGGTTCCTCACGGGACTCTGGCACGGCGCAAGCTGGAACTTCATTATATGGGGTATGGGCTTCGGTGTACTGATAATCCTCGAAAAGCTTTTTATGCTGAAGGTTCTTGACAAGCTGCCGAAATTCTTCTCGCATATTTATGCGCTTTTCTTCATACTTATCGGCTGGGCAGTGTTCTATTTCACTGACCTTGGTCAGCTCGGCTCCTGCCTCGGCGCAATGTTCGGCGCAGACGGAATACCTCTTTATGACGAAGTTACCAAGTCGGCACTTATGAGCAACCTCTACCTTATCATAGCGGCAGCAGTGCTTTCAATGCCAATTTCACGCCTGCTTGATGAGGAAGTCCGGCACATCGAGCGCAAGTCGGGCGGAACGTTTGCCGTTTCAAGTGTTATCCGAACGGTGCTTTGCATCGCATTGCTTGCCGTTTCGTCGGTAATGCTTGTCGGTCAGACCTATAACCCGTTCCTCTATTTCAGATTCTGACGTTTTTATGACGGATAAACAGTGCATTTGGCGAATTGAAAAATAAGACGGAGGTAATCATTATGAAGAAGATCATCATTTTTACATCTGCCATACTTATTATGCTTTGCTGTCTTTGTTCCTGCGGCAATTCTGCAAAAAATGCGGATATAACCTCGGAATGGAAGATAGAGCAGATGACGGTCAACGGAAAAACCGTGTCCGGAGCATCGCTGCAGCTTGATTCCAATGGACCGAGATTCTCCTGTAAAGACGGTAAGAATGTAACCTTTGCGCTGAACGGCAAAACCCATAATGGAACCGTCACCGAAAACAGCGGAGTATATCTTATTGATTTCGATGATTCGGCAAAGGATATGGAGGCAAGGGTCGGGAACGGCAGACTTGTCATGAAAATTAAGGATTCCGATACGATAGAGCTTATTTTTAAGCTGAAATGAGCTTTCCCGAATAATTTTACTCAAAAAGGATAATTGCAAATGAGTTCAAAAGACAAAGGTTCTTCGCTCGAAAAAAGAATAGAAGCCGCAAAGGCTTACAAGAAGAACGTTAAGCTTTACAATAAAATAAGCATTGCAGTGATACTCGGTGTGATCGCAGTAACAGCAGTATTGCTCGCTGTCCTGCCTCGTCCGAAAACCTCCGAACTGGAAAAGCGTGAGCTTGCGTCCATGCCCGAATTTTCGGCTAAAGCGCTGTTCAGCGGCGAATATTTCAGCGGCATTTCGGAGCATTTTTCCGATACTGTTCCGTTCCGTGAGCAGCTCGTTGTGCTGAATTCACGTATGAAAAAAGCAATGGGAATAAGCTCTCCGACCTTCTATGGTGCGGTGGATATCGTTGCCGACGATGAGGGCAATTCGCTTGAAGAAGCTCCCGTCCAAAACGAGCCTGCGCAGACAGAGCCTGATGTTCAGCCGACAGTACCTGCCGCTGATAATGTGCCGCAGGCAGATGGCAGTACAGCTTCGGAAACCTCTTCTGTTTCCGAAACGACCGAATCGGAAACAACGGGAATTGCCGACTTCTCAAATAACGGCATCGTCGTTGACGGCGTAAAAATGTACGGCGAGGACGCTGGCGTTATGCTCTTCGGCGGAAACAAAAAGCAGGGCGCGCGTTATGCCGATATAATCAATAAGTATAAGGCTTCGCTCGGCAATGTCAATGTCTACAATATGGTAGTCCCGACCTCGGTCGAGTTCTATCTCCCGAAAAAATACAGCAAATATTCTTCCTCGGAAAAGGAAGCGATAGACTATATCTATAGCTGCCTTTCGCCCGATGTTACCCCGATAGACGCTTATTCCAAGCTTTCAGAGCATACCGACGAGTATATCTACCTGCGAACAGATCACCACTGGGCACCGCTCGGCGCATACTATGCTTATACAGCTTTCTGCGAAGCACTCGGAATGGAGTATCACCCTATCACCGACTATACCGAAAAGGTCAAGGAAGGCTTTGTCGGCTCTCTCTATGGCTATACGAACGATATTACCCTCGCCAATGCCCCCGAGCAGTTCCATTACTTCCTGCCGCCCGATGTGACCTACTCCGTCCAGACCTACTATTATGATACGCTTGCACCGAAAAATGGCGGCGCACTTTTCCATGAGTATGTCGAGGGCGCAAACTGCTACGGAATGTTCCTCGGCGCAGACGCTATCCATACAAAAATAACAACAAGCACCCAAAACGGCAGGAAGATAGTCGTTTTCAAGGAGTCCTACGGCAATGCCTTTGTGCCGTTCCTCGTCAATAATTTTGAGGAGATATACGTTATCGATATCCGATATTTCGGCACGAACGCAGTCGATTATATCAGGAAAATAGGTGCGACCGACGTTCTCTTCATCGATAACTGCTTCGCCGCAAACACTTCTTCGCTGATAAAGCATATCGAAGACCTCTACAGCTCACCGACAGGCTCGGTAGTCACGACCGTTACGGAAACCGAAACAACTTTGAGCGAAACCACAGCCTCGGGCGGCAAAAAGAAAAAAGACAAGAAAACCGACAAGAAAACCACCGAGCAGACCGCCGATGAGAAGAAAACCACCGCTCAGAAAAAGGAGCAGACGGCTGTAACGATCGCTCCGCCGAGGACGGAGACGGAGAGCGTTACGGAAACGGCGGCGGGTTAATGCGTAATGCGTAATTCGTAATGCGTAATTATTTTGCTCCGTTATTTTTTAGAATTGCACACTAAATTTGCATTTGAATTTCTTATACAAATCGACCCCGAGAAAATATTCTTTCTCGGGGATTTTTGTTGTCCAAATGAAAATGAATTTTACAATATGTAAAATATACTTGACAAACTGTAAAATATATGCTATTATGAAATTGTCGGAGGTGATAGGGTGGCAAAGAATCTAAAACTCAAATCCGCAAGGGCGGCTCTCGATATGTCACAGCAGACGCTTGCCGAGAAAGCAGGCGTTTCAAGGCAGACCATAAATGCGATCGAAAAGGGCGACTACAACCCTACGCTTAATCTTTGTATAGATATCTGCAAAGCATTGGGGAAAACACTTGACGAGATATTCTGGGAGGGTGACTGATATGAAAGAAACGAAAAAGGAAAGAAATTATGTGACTGTTTTCAGCGACTACGGGCTGGACGAGCGTCAGCGGAGCAAAAGCGAGAATATCGGCTTCCGATGCTTTCGTGAGCTTTATATCACTTCGCTCATAATGACGGTCGTGTGGTACGTTATAAGCTGTGTTGTTGATACAACTATTCCTATCGTGATAGTCGCAGGCAGCTATTTTGCGGCGGCGATAGTCTGCTACTGCATCTACGCTCTCCGTGCAGCGAAAGCGGGCGTTATCAACGGGATCACGGCTTTTTCATTCTCAACGGGAAGTCTTGCAAAAGCAATTTTGACGGCTTTGCTTGCTATTGTTTTCGGTTTGGGTGCAGGTCATCTTATCTCCGCTTCGGATAAAATGACGGATTGCGTTGTTCTTGCCGTGCTGTGTGCAATGATTTCCGCAGAAAATTTCGTGCTGTACTTCTGCGGATTGAAAAACAACAAAGTGCTTGATGAACAGAACGAGGAGGAAGAGTAATGGATAACAATAAAAACGCATTATCGGGAACTATCTTTGACGAGGCAGGATATGACGAAATGCAGAAGTCCGAAAATCACGAGATAGGTTACAGGCTATTCAAAGCGATGTTTTTTATTGTGCTGGCTGCAGCGCTTATGTTGACGATGGTTTGCGGAAATGCCAACGATCTTTGGGGCATGGCATTTTCACTTGCATTATTTGCCGTTGTTTTTGTATTTTACATCATATATGCCTATATGACTGCGAAAAAGGGAATAATGAACCCCAAATTTGCAAAAGGCTGGTCGGCAAAGTGGGTAATACCTGCTTACATGATATTAGAAATTATGGCGATCTCCAGATTTTTTCATTCGGAGCATGAATTGAGTGATATTGCCCTTATTATTCAATGGCAGATTATCATTATCAGCTGTATTTCAATGTCGCTTTGCGCAATGAAAAACAACCGTGTTCTGAAAGCACAGCTTGAAGAAAATGAAGCGGATCGATAATATTTTTATTGTAATGGCAGTAATATGGTCGGTATAATTTGTAATTGTGTACAAATTATACCGATTTTTTGTTGTATAATGTAAAAGAATGTCTAAAAATCTTTTGGATTATAAAAAGTTTATGAATTATTATTGACATTGTGCAGATTTGTGATATAATAATGAATAAAGCAATATAAAGAAATTGACAGAATATTTCGAAACGGAGATGAATATAGATTATATATCATTTCTGCACATTATTAAATGAAAAATGCGATATACGCATAATGGAGGAATTAATTATGGAAAAAGTACCTGCACTTCTTATCACTATCTTTCTTGGGGGATTAGGCGTTCACAGATTTATGTCCGGCAAGATCGGAACAGGCATCATCTGGCTTCTCACAGGCGGATGCTTCGGCATTGGCTATATCATTGACATCGTTCAGGTTGCAACAGGCAAATTCACAAAGAAGGACGGCACTCCTTGGGTGACTGAATAATACATATACGGCTGAGAGTTATCTGCTTTCCGACAGAGAGAACCGAATCCGGATCACAGGCGATAAGGGCAAGCTTACAGTTATGAGAAGCACTGTCATCGCAGGTCTTGGCGAATTTATCAAGAATCAGCTCGCTTTGGACGTTCTCGATGCTGTTACGGACGGCGCTGCAACGATGTTCAGCCGACTCGGCAGCCCCAAGAAAACCTGTATGGCTCTCTGCGATAAGGCAGCAGATACCATCAAGTCGCTCGACTTTTAAGTTAAATCGCAGGTGTACGCTGTCGTATGCCTGCTTTTTTATTATCGGTGTATGATAAGAAATTAACAAAAAATACTTGCAATCCGTGAACGTGTGTGGTATAATATGAACGTATATTAAATATGGGATAGTGTTATCCCGTGAAAGGATGTATATTATTATGTCAAGACTCGTTTCCGCAAAAGAAATGCTGAACAAGGCTCGTGACGGCAAGTACGCTGTTGGTCAGTTCAACATCAATAACCTTGAATGGACAAAGTCTATCCTCCTCACAGCACAGGAACTCAAATCTCCTGTTATCCTCGGTGTTTCCGAAGGTGCCGGCAAGTATATGTGCGGCTATAAGACTGTTGTAGGCATGGTAAACGGTATGCTCGAAGAACTCGATATCACAGTTCCTGTAGCACTTCACCTTGACCACGGCTCTTTTGAAGGCGCAAAGGCTTGCATCAACGCAGGCTTCTCTTCCATCATGTTCGATGGTTCACACTATCCTATCGCTGAAAACATCGCAAAGACAACTGCTCTTGTAAATGCCTGTGACGTTCTCGGTCTTTCCCTCGAAGCTGAAGTTGGTTCTATCGGCGGCGAAGAAGACGGCGTTGTTGGTATGGGCGAATGTGCTGATCCTAACGAGTGCAAGCAGATCGCTGACCTCGGCGTAACAATGCTCGCAGCAGGTATCGGCAACATTCACGGCAAGTATCCTGCAAACTGGCCGGGTCTTTCCTTTGAAACACTTGCAGCTGTTAAGGAAAAGGTTGGCGATATGCCTCTCGTTCTCCACGGCGGCACAGGTATTCCTGCAGATATGATCAAGAAGGCTATCTCTCTCGGCGTTGCAAAGATCAACGTAAACACAGAGTGCCAGCTGGTATTCGCAGAAGCTACCAGAAAGTACATCGAAGAAGGCAAGGACAAGGTCGGCAAGGGCTTTGATCCGAGAAAGCTGCTCCTGCCGGGCTATGAAGCAATCATTGCAAAGGTAGAAGAGAAGATGAACCTGTTCGGTTCTGTAGACAAGGCGTAAGTATTGTTTTTTCGTCCTTTGCATACATTGTGTATGCATCCGGATGTGAAACCAACTTTGGTGTCCGCAGAAGATCAGAAAGGAGTGCGGGAGATGAAAAAAGACTGGACAGTTGTGCTTGCAGTAATTGAGATTATCCTGAATGCATTGGGGATTTTCCTTGCAGGCAAGCGAATTCTGGATCTCGTACATTCTGACGAAAAGGAAACATTGTAATCTGACGGTTATGCCGGCAGATTCGAAAAAACCGGTTTGCGGCAAGTTTGCTGTGAGCCGGTTTTTTGTACAATCACCGAAAAATGACAGGAGATTACAGAAAAATTGGAAATGAATCGGATTTGTAAAAAAATGGGGTGTTTTCCTGCTTGCCTGTCTGCTGACACTGGCGGCTCTGGCCGGAAATGTATCATGGTGTGTACAGGCGGAAGAAAGCAAAACGGTTACAACGGAAAACGGCATTGTATTGACCTATGACGTGTTTACAAACGGAACTGTTGCAATCACAGGAAATACACAGCCGATATCCGGGAAACTGGTAATTCCGCAAATGGTAGACGGAAAACAGGTGACAAAGGTTTTCGGAATCGGAAAAGAAGATGAGCTGACCTATGTGGAATTCCCGGAAGGTGTTACGGGAATTTCCGGCTTCAATGATTGCAGTAAACTGTCCCAGGTGGTGATTCCAAGCAGCGCCGAGTATTTTGGAGAGTTTACATTTCGCAACACACCGTGGTTTTCTGAAAAGCAGGCAGAAAAACCGCTGGTTATTCTGAATACCATATTGGTGGACGGAAGCGCAGCGTCAGGAGACGTCCGCATTCCGGACGGGG
>URTF01000054.1 GCA_900550695.1 uncultured Ruminococcus sp. | reverse complement strand
TTGGCTTTTGTCTAAATGATACAACTCTTTTGAGTTTTCAGATACGCTCTAGTATAAAATCCTTTTATCTAAAAATAATATTTACATATTTGATATGAAAGGATCATTTTATGGAACAGATAGCTTTTTTTGATACGAAACCTTATGATAAAGAATGGTTTCTGAAATATGGTACAAACTATAAATTCAAATTCTTTGAAAGCAAGCTTACCGCAGACAGTGCCGCACTTGCCAAAGGCTGCAAAGCTGTGATCGCATTTGTAAATGATACGATCGACAAAAACACCATTGATGTACTTTGCAGCGTTGGAATTAAACTCGTAGCATTGCGCTGTGCAGGCTTTAACAATGTTGATTTGAAATACGCCAAAAACAGGATAAGCGTTGTCCGTGTTCCGAACTACTCGCCTTATGCCGTTGCCGAACACGCTATGGCAATGCTTCTCACGCTTAACCGAAGGATACACAAAGCTTATAACCGAACAAGAGAATTCAATTTCAGTCTTAACGGACTGACTGGTTTTGATCTGCATGGAAAAACCGCCGGCATAATCGGAACGGGACAGATCGGCTGCATCTTCATGAATATATGCAAAGGCTTCGGAATGAATGTCGTTGCATACGACCCATACCCCAAAAATAATTCCGATATCAACTACGTCTCGCTTGATGACCTGCTCGGGCAAAGCAGCATAATTTCGCTCCATTGTCCGCTCACTCCCGAAACGAAATTCATCATCAACGAAAAAAACATCAAAAAGATGAAAGACGGCGCATTTATTGTTAATACTTCCAGAGGAAAGCTTATAGACAGCGGCGCACTTATCTCCGCACTAAAATCCGGAAAATTAGGCGGCGCTTGTCTTGATGTTTACGAAGAGGAAGCATCATTTTTCTTTGAAGATCGGTCGGGCGAAGTTATTGACGATGACGAACTCTCCGTTCTCGTTTCAATGCCAAATGTTATCATTACCTCTCATCAGGCTTTTCTCACCAAAGAAGCTTTGCAGAAGATAGCGGAGGTAACGGTCTATAACCTCGACCAATTTTTCAGTGGAAAACCGCTTGATAATATTGTCGAATACACAAAATAATACCCAAAGGCGCAAGGTTCTCCCTGCGCCTTTTTCTGTCAGCTTGCCTGCTTCATCTGTTCATACATCGTATCGGCAAATACAGCATAACCCTTTGTCGGATTATTTATAAAAACGTGTGTGACTGCACCGATTATCTTTCCGTCTTGAATAATGGGACTTCCGCTCATTCCCTGCACGATACCGCCCGCTTCACGAAGCAGACATTCATCTGTCACCCTTATCACCATATCACGGGAATCTTCGTTGCCCGAATGATCTATCTTTTCAATGGCTATCTCATATTTTTGAGGACGTGTTCCGCTTATAGTTGTGTAGATATATGCTTTTCCTGTTTTTATTTCGCTGTTCAAGCCAAGCGGTATCGCCTCATTTACGCCCGAGAAATCATCGAGCGTTCCGAATAACCCCACTGTTGTATTATCGGTAAGTGTCCCCATAGAAAAAGATGATACAAATCCTCCCACAAGCTCCCCCGGAAAACCAGATTTGCCTTTTTTTACACCGCTTATAGAGACTTTTACCACTTCGCCCGAATCAAGCGGCATAAGATTGCCTGTGTCTATATCGCAGACAGGGTGTCCAAGTCCGCCGAACTGTTTTGTTTCGGGATCATAAAAAGTCATTGTCCCTATGCCCGCCGAACTGTCACGCACCCATATACCTGCTCGGTAGCTGTCGTCTGTGCTTGATATCTGCGGACAAAGCCACGCTGTAAATTCTCTTTCATTCCGTACCGCACTTACTTTAAGTGTTTTTCCTCCGCTTGAAGAAATAATATCCTCGATATCTTCATTTGATGAAACTTCTATCCCGTCAATGCTTTTGATTATATCTCCCGATTTAAGTCCACAGCTTTCTCCTGGTGAAATATAACCGTTATCCGTTTCAAAACCGCTCACTTCAACGACTATCACACCATCGGTGAGAAGCTTTATCCCAAATGGCTCGCCGCATGGAACAAGAACCGGCGTTTCCACAGGAAAAATGTTGACTATCTTTATCGGGATAAGTCCAAGAAGTTTCAGCTCTGCCTGTTCTGCACATTCATTGTCGATCTCCGTCAGGTCAACATCTGTATTGGAGCACGGTACGGCATCGAGCATTTTTGAGATATTCATTTTTCCGCCTTTTGTGATATAGTAATCATTGGGCAGTGTTCTTTCGAGGTATATAATAAAAGCCGCTAAAGATAATATAACAGCAAATATGCAAAACACAACGCTTTTTATCAATTTCTGCATTTTTATTTTCCTTCCTTTTCTTTTAAAATGATGATCTGTTCCGCTTTGTTTGCCGCATAACAGATCGCTTCATTCCTTAAATTTCCGTTTTCGACTCTCGCCGAGCTGTTATTACTATTCACATTTTGAAGCTTTTTATAAATTCTAATTATATGTTATTTTAAAGCCAAGCCCGCAAAAATAATGTAAAAATAAAGAATTTTATAAAATTACCCTTGAATGTTCTTTAAAAATATGCTATAATGAAAACGTTATTACAAATTTGACACGGAGGAGTTTTTACGAAAAAAATTTCCAAGATCACATTCATTTTAGCGGTAACTGCGGAAGTGGTATGCTGTCTTGTGCTCAACACCCTTGGCGGTGCTGCTTTTATTATGAACGGATATGACAAATGCGGTATCGCACTTTTTGCAAGCACGGTTCTCCTTGTTGCCGCACTTGTTTTTATAAAATTCAAAAAATCACTTGTTCCGCTTATATTGACTGTATTCGGCTCGGCTTGCTACATTTACACGCTTGCCGTTATTGAAGCAATACCGAATACAAAGATACCAAAGGAATATACAGAGGCTCTTTCAGCCAAACATTTTCCGACTATCGCCGTTACCGTGCTTCTTATCCTGCTGATAATTTTCAATTTTTTCAGTGAAGAAGCCGTTCAGAAGCGTTTGGAGAAAAGAAATGCCAGAAAAGCTGAAAGAGAACGCAGCCTTAACGATGACGAAAAAATACTTTGACTTACTGGAGGAATAGATTTGAACGTAACTATAAAAGACGTTGCCAAAGCTGCGGGCGTTTCCGTTGCGACCGTTTCAAGAGTGCTTAACAAAAGCGCTACCGTTTCCGAAGCTGCCGCAGAACAGGTAAACAATGCCATAAAAGAGCTTGGATACAACCCTAATTTTCTCGGAAGAAACCTCCGCAAATGCGAAACAAACGTTATCCTTGCGATACTCCCCTCCACAGAACATTCGTTTTACAATGAGATAATAAAAGGTATGCAGAGTGCCGCTTCCGAAAACGGCTATGATATACTCCTTTGCACATCGAACAGCTCACATCCCACAGAAACAAGAATGCTCGGTATGCTTTACAACAGAACTGTAGACGCTGCTGTAATGCTCGGAACTCAGCTTTCCGCAGAAGAACTCAATGAACTTAATGAAAAACATTATATTGCTATCTGCTGCGAGCGTGTTGAGGGTGCAAATGTTCTTACAGTTACTGTTGACGATGAAAGCGGCGCTTATACAGCCGTAAAGAACCTTATTTCGCTCGGTCACAGAAAGATCGCCATTGTTTCGACTGAGGGAATGGCTCTTTCTTCAAA
Source organism: uncultured Ruminococcus sp. (assembly GCA_900550695.1). GTDB lineage: Bacteria > Bacillota > Clostridia > Oscillospirales > Ruminococcaceae > UMGS363. The sequence goes on along the minus strand of URTF01000054.1, from coordinate 10,892 downwards.
GGACAGAGAACACGGCTATATAAAGGCTCTTAATGAATTTGATATTCCCGTTAAAGAAGAATATATCTACCGAGGAACATACGACCCTTACAACGGCGGAAAGGCATTTGAGCAGTTTATGACTCTCCCCGAACCTCCGACGGCGATATTCTGCATATCCGATCTTCTTGCGGCAGGCACGATGAAAAAAGCGATCTCGAGCGGCTATAAGATCGGCGAAGACATTTCCGTTTGCGGTTTCGACAACATTCAGATGTGCGAGCTTTACAATCCGGGTATCACGACAATTGAACAGCCTGCATTTGAGATCGGCAAAACGGTCATAAACGAACTTGTGAAGAACATAAAGCAAAATCAGAAAAATGGCAGACATATAAAGCTGAACTACAGACTTATTCAGCGTGAATCTGTTCAGAAAGCAAAATAAAAAATTACAGCTTACTTTTCAAAACAAAAAGTAAGCTGTAATTTTTATATGTTGGAATGATTATTCAGACTTGTTATCATTGCTGTTTCTGATAACAAAAAATGCTTGTTTTACGGAAGATACTCCCGTCACTCTTATCTTAGTATTGTTTCTGTCGATGAGCTTCATTGACTGCTTCGGGATAATGCAATGCTCAAAGCCAAGACGTTCCGCTTCACGGATCCGCTGTGGGATATTCGCAACGCTTCGTATCTCGCCGCCAAGTCCGATCTCGCCAAATGCTATCATTTTTTTGTCGAGGACGGTATCATAGAAGCCGCTGTACAACGCAAGTGCGACCGACAAGTCGCCTGCCGTTTCGTCAAGCCTAAAACCGCCGACAACATTCAAAAAAACATCGAGCGTTCCGAAGAACATTCCCGCACGTTTTTCAAGAACTGCGATTATCATTGCAAGGCGGTTATAGTCAAAGCCCGTGACAGTTCTTCTCGGAGCGGAAAAGCCGCTTTTTGTGACGAGAGCCTGAACCTCGGCAAGTATCGGTCGGCTGCCCTCCATTATGCAGGCAACGCAGCAGCCCGAAACTCCCTCGGGTCTGCCCGAAAGCAGCATTGCAGACGGATTTTCGACCTCTTCAAGTCCCGAATTGCCCATTTCAAAAACGCCTATCTCATTAGTTGAGCCGTAACGGTTTTTCACTGCACGGAGAAGTCGGTAGCTGAGGTGTCTTTCACCCTCAAAATAGAGGACTGCATCAACGATATGCTCCATTACCTTCGGACCTGCGATAGCACCGTCCTTGTTTACATGGCTGACAATAAAGATAGGAATTTCCTCTGATTTTGCCGTTCGCATAAACAGGTTCGTACATTCTCTGACCTGCGAAATGCTGCCCGATGTGCTGTTTATATCGCTCAAAGTCATCGTTTGAATAGAGTCGATTATCGCAACATCGGGTTTGCTCGATATTATTGTATCGGAGGCTGCACCTGCGTCATTTGTTGATAAAATGTACAGGTTTGGCGTATCAACACCAAGTCGTGCGGCACGAAGCTTTATCTGACGGACACTTTCTTCTCCCGAAATATAAAGTATCGAATGTTCCTCGCCGAGATATTTACAAATCTGCAAAAGCAGCGTTGATTTTCCTATGCCCGGCTCGCCGCCGAGAAGCACGAGCGAACCCTTTACAAGACCTCCGCCGAGAACACGGTCAAGCTCACTTATTCCCGTTGAATAGCGAATCTCATCGTCCGTTCCTATCTGCGTGAGGTCTTTTATCTGTGAAGAGAGGTCACGGCTCACCGACCCTGACGCACTTTTAAATGAAGAGCCTCTCGGTGCAGACTGAATTTCCTGCTCTTCAAGGGTATTCCATTCGCCGCAGGAGGGGCATTTACCGTTCCACTTTGAACATTCAAAGCCGCACTCCGAGCAAACATATACTATTTTGGACTTTCCTGCCATTTTATTTTCCTTTCCGAAATAAGCACATGACCTGCTCGGTTCAGACCTTATTCCGTTGCAATGAATTCATTTATTCCCGAAAAGACTGTGAAAGCGACCTGCTGCTGATAATCCTTATTCGTAAGCTTTGCAGCTTCATCGGGATTGGAGAGAAATCCGCACTCGACCATTACGGCTGGGTTATTGCAGTAATAGCAGAGATACAGTTCGTCCTTGCAAAGCTTTGTTTCACGCTCATTATCAGGCTGAAGATTTGTCACGAACCTGTTTTTCATAATACCTGCAAGACGCTCGCTTTCTTCGTTTTTATCCGAATAGAACATCTGAGCGCCGCTGTATTTCGGGTCGGTAAAGGTGTTCTGATGGATAGAAACGCAAACGCAGTCGGGATATTTATTAAAGAGCGCAAGACGGTTCTCCATATCGGATATTTTCTGATTGCGCAGACCTTCAACGCCCTTATCGTGTATAGAGATATCCTTTATGCGTGTGGCTTCGACATTATAGCCGAACAGCCTTGCCATATCACGGACGGAAAGCAGGATATTGAGGTTTATCCCCTTTTCGGTTTTGCCGTCAGCACTTGAACAGCCACCATCCATTCCGCCGTGTCCCGCATCAAGAACGATCATTTTCTGATCAGAAAGCTCTGTAGATGTCAGGATAGCATTTTCCAGTCTTGACTTTGCATATAGTATCGTTCCTGTAAAAATACATACCGCTGCGAGAGCGACAGCAGCGGTAAACTTCCTTTTATGCTTTGCAGAAACCATAGTTTTGCCTCCCATAGCTTGTTTTTTACAATATATGAGAGCAGAAAAACTATTATTACTTCATCTTTTCCATTATGCAGACAGCGTGAGCGGCGATCCCTTCTCCGCTGCCGGTAAAGCCAAGCTTTTCCTCGGTCGTGGCTTTCACGCTTATGTTGCCGATATCGGTATTGCAGGCTTTAGCGATATTCTCACGCATATTATTGATATATCCTGCAAGCTTAGGTGCTTGACACAGTATTGTTGAATCGATATTTCCGACGGTAAAGCCTTTTTCTTCGGCTATGCTTATTACCTTTTCCAGAAGCTTTATGCTGTCTGCACCTTCATATGCGCTGTCATTGTCGGGAAAAAGCTTTCCTATATCGCCGAGGGCGAGCGCACCGAGTATGGAATCCATTATTGCATGGACAAGCACATCTGCATCGGAATGTCCGAGCAAACCTTTTTCGTATTGTATATCCACACCGCCGAGGATAAGCTTTCTTCCCTCGGTAAGGCGGTGAACATCATAGCCGTGACCTATTCTGAACATAGTTACAAATTTCCTTTCAGGAGTATCTCCGCAACGGCGATATCTTCGGGCGTTGTTATCTTTATATTGCGGTAGCTTGATTCGGTCATTGCGACCTTTGCTCCAACTGCTTCGGCAAGCTGACAGTCATCGGTGAAATCAAGCTCATGGCTGTTTGCAAAGTTTATTCCCTTTACATAGATATCCTTGCGGAATATCTGCGGAGTCTGCGTGATGTAAAGCTTTCTTCGGTCGGGCGTATCCGTTATAAGACCGCCGTCAACGTTCTTTATTGTGTCCTTTACGGGAACTCCGAGGACTGCTCCGCCGAAAATCGAAGCGTCCCTTATGCACTGCTTTATATTCTCCGGAGAAACAAGCGGTCTTGCCCCGTCATGAACTGCGACATACCTTGTTTCCTTTGATACTTCCCTATATGCGTTGAAAATCGACTGCTGACGTGTTTCGCCGCCTTTTACGACAGCTTTCAGCTTTGTTACGCCGTACTTTTTACACAGCTTTTTATACTCGTCAATATCACATTCACGAACCGAAACTATTATCTCCGTTACCTCGTCAAGCTGTTCAAAGGCGAGCATTGAACGCACTGCAACGGGTATTCCGTCAAGCTCCAACAGCTGCTTGTTCACACCGTTCATTCGGGAAAAGCTCCCTGCGCAGGCGATTATTGCCGATACCGTTATTTCGGACATTTTATATGGTCATTCCTTTCAGATATATGTAAAGGCTATACACTTGACAAGCCATCAACGCATTTCCTTGAAGTTTCCGAGCAGACGGAACGAACTCATCTCTTTTTTCAAGTCATCAAGCAATGCCGTTACCTTAGCATCAAGGCAGTTTCCGACAAAATCAAGAAAGAACATAAACTCGAAGTCGCTTCCTGCGATGCTTTTGCTCTCTATCTTTGTAAGGTTGATGCCATTTACAGAGAATTTTGTAAGAAGACGGTTGAGTGCGCCCTTTGTATGCGGTATGGTAAGAAGAACAGATACGATATCCGAATCACTGTTCACGGTGAGATTTTTTGAGAAACAGATAAAGCGTGTATAGTTCGGCTGTGCGTCTGCAATATTTCTGCTCAGAATTTCAAGCCCGAGAAGTTCTGCACAGCTTTCCGAGCAGATACAAGCGATAGATTCACTGCTGTTCGACACGAACTCTGCCGAGAGTGCAGTATTCGCAAAATCGCAGGTTTCAAAACCGCTGTCTTTCAGGAATTTTGAGCACTGTGAAAGCGCTTCGTTCTTTGAATAAACTTTCTTAACATCGGAAAGCTTTGTTCCTTTTTTTGCGGCAAGACAATGGGTTATTTCAACTCTGACGAGCGAATTTATGAAAAACTGTCTTTTGCCCATAAGCTCGTAGGTCTCGGTTATTGAGCCGATGGTAGAATTTTCGAGCGGAAGAAGTCCGTATTCACACTCGCCGCTTTCGACCGCATCAAAAACGTCCTCAAAGCTGTGGTAAAATACTGACGGCTTATCGCCAAAAAGCTTTTTGCAGGCAATAGCCGAATATGCGCCGTCCGTTCCCTGACAAGCTATTTTTCCTGCTTTTTCGGCAGAGAAAGAGCTGTGTTCTCTCTTTTTATCAGCTGCCATTCCGATATTCTGTATGCTCTTGCTGATATCCATAATATTCTGGAACAGAACGGCTGCGCCGTCTTTGAGATCATCGGGGGAATTGGCTCTTATATTGTCGATTATCTGCTGTTCCCTGCCGCCCTGCATAACGGGAAGATCGTGCGTTTTCTTATACTCGCCTACCTGACGGCAAACGTCCATTCTTTCAATAAAAAGCTTCAAAATTTCGCTGTCTATCTCGTCGATCCGGTTTCTTAAAGTTGAAAGATCCATAGCATACCTCTGTAAAAAATGATATAATGTATTTATTATACTACAATTTTCATACAAATTCAAGCAAAATTTTCATTTTTGACGGCAGAGGAGATTTTTTCTTTACGTTCGTCCAAAAATCAGAAAAAATTGTAAAAACAGTTGCAGAATTTCTTTGAATATGGTATAATAAATTGTTATGTTGCAGAAACACATATTTTTTGTTTTTCCAGCGCCGAAAGGAACATATTTTTATGAGAATACTCGGTATCGACCCGGGATATGCGATAGTCGGCTTCGGTGTGCTTGAATATGACGGGTACAAATTCACTCCCGTTCACTTCGGTGCGATAACTACCGAGGCAAAGACCGACTTCAATATGCGGTTAAAGACGATTTATGATGATATGAACACGGTTCTTTCCACATTCAAGCCCGAGGTAATGGCGATAGAAAAGCTTTTTTTCAACACTAACCAGAAAACGGGCATTGATGTTGCTCAGGCAAGGGGTGTTACGCTGCTTGCGGCAACAAATATGGGGATACCGATATATGAATACACGCCTTTGCAGGTAAAACAGTCGGTTGTTGGCTACGGACGTGCCGAAAAACCTCAGGTCATGGAAATGACACGGCGAATACTCGGTCTTGCAACCGTTCCGAAACCCGACGATACCGCCGATGCGCTTGCCATTGCGATATGTCACGGCCATGCAAGCGGCGGTGTGAAAATCCCTAAATACTAAGGAGAGGTCATTATGATATACAGCGTAAGAGGAAAGCTTATCCATAAGGAACAGTCGCTTGCCGTTGTGGAATGCGGCGGCGTTGGCTATGCTTGCAGGACTACGCTCTCCACACTTTCAAAGCTTGGGGAAAACGGTTCGGAATGTTTTCTTTACACATATATGCACGTCCGTGAGGACGCTGTTGAGCTTTTCGGCTTCGTTTCACAGCAGGAACTCAACTGCTTCAGGATGCTGCTTTCCGTTTCGGGCGTTGGCCCTAAGGCTGCACTTGCGATACTTTCTGATACGACACCGGAAAACTTCGCTCTCAACGTTGCAACGGGCGATTACAAGGCTTTCACCAAGACAAAGGGTGTCGGTCCGAAGCTTGCACAGAGGGTTGTGCTTGAACTCAAAGACAAGATCACGAACGAACAGCTCACATCGGGCGTTACGGGTATATCCGAGATCAGCACGGCTGTTTCCTCGGGCGGAAATCAGGGCGAGGCTATTTCTGCGCTCGTTGTGCTTGGATATTCTCAGGCAGAAGCCGCTTCGGTCATTGCAAAGCTTGACCCGTCAATGTCCGTTGAAGATCTTATAAAGAATGCGCTGAAAAAGATCGCAGCGTCAATGTAATTTCGTAAAGGAACTGTTTTGCTATGCTTTGTTATCCCGATTACAGCAGATCAATAATAAGCGTTATCTCCTCGATAATGAATTATTACAGAGCACCGTATGAGTACCCCACCGTTCCTGCGCTCGATAAGCATTTGTCGGATTTTTACAAGAACGTTGTCCTTATCGTTCTTGACGGAATGGGGCATGATATGCTTGAACACGATCTGCCATCGAATTCATTTTTGAGGAGCAGCTGTGTTTCAAAGCTTTCATCGGTTTTTCCGTCCACCACTGCTTCGGCAATGACGAGCTTTTACACCGGCGTTTCCCCGAATGAACACGCTTGGCTCGGCTGGTCGCTTTTCTTCAAGGAATTCTGTCGGACGATAGATGTATTCACGAACCTTGACACATACACAAAGCAGCCTGCGGCAATTTCAAGTGCAGCGGAATTCATTATGCCTTACGAAACGATATATCAGTCTATCGCAAGCTCGATAATCGGCGAAGTTCAGCCTTTCACGATATCGCAGTCCAAGGTCAGAATTGCAGAAAACGGAAACATTCACAAGACCGCTGACAAATTTGATACGGTATGCGAGCTTATCGGAAAGATATGCGCCACAAATCAGAACACTTTCACATACGTTCAATGGTGTTCACCCGATGATACGGCTCACCGCACGGGCTGTTACTCCGATGAAACAAAGGAAAAGCTTGCTGACATAAACCGAAAGCTTGAAGCTTTATATAAGTCCGTGACAGACACGCTGTTCATTGTGACCGCCGACCACGGAATGATAGATATTTCCGACGAGATACTTATAGACCGCATACCCGAGATAAACGAATGTCTTGTGCTTCCGCCTTTTATCGAAAGCAGAGCGATGTCTTTCTTCGTAAAATCGGACAGACGTACTGATTTTGAACGAGCATTCACCAATCTTCTCGGGCAGGATTTTCTGCTTCTGAGCAGGCGTGAGGTTTTCGACAAGAAGCTTCTCGGCGGTGGAAAAACTCACAAGAAAACGCTCGACTTTATCGGTGATTACTTTGCCTGTGCGATATCGGACATCGGACTTCGCTATCGGACGATGAATGCAAAGCCTAAAATTATGAACAAGGCTAACCACGGCGGACTCACCGAGCAGGAAATGACTGTTCCGCTCATTATCGCCGCTACAAAGCAGACCAAAGAATACAAACAGAAAAAGCTTATTTAAGGAGGTAGGATCGTGCTTGAATCAAGCGAGATGAATTTTGAGGAACGCATGGTTTCTCCTAAAAAAACAGAGAACGAAACAGACGATTTTGAAGTCACGCTCCGTCCGAAGACCCTTTCGGAATATATCGGACAGGATAAGATAAAAGAAAATCTTTCGATTTTTATAGAAGCTGCAAAAAAGCGAAGCGAACCGCTCGATCATGTTCTTTTATACGGCCCTCCGGGACTTGGCAAAACTACCCTTTCGGCTATCATTGCGCACGAAATGGGGGTAAATATCCGTGTCACTTCGGGTCCTGCCATTGAAAAGCCCGGCGACCTCGCGGCACTGCTCACAAATTTGCAGGAAAACGATGTACTTTTCATCGATGAGATACACCGCCTTTCACGCTCGATAGAGGAAGTTCTTTATCCTGCGCTGGAGGATTATGCACTTGATATTATTATAGGAAAAGGTCCATCGGCACGTTCGCTGCGGATCGACCTGCCGAAATTTACACTCATTGGTGCAACAACACGAGCAGGTCAGCTTACCTCGCCGCTTCGTGACCGTTTCGGCGTTATAATGCGATTGGAGCTTTACAGTGTTGAACAGCTTTCCGACATTATTATGCGTTCGGCGGTAATTCTCGGCATTGCCTGTGACAAAGCAGGTGCTACCGAGCTTGCAAGGCGTTCAAGAGGCACTCCCCGTATTGCGAACCGCTTCTTAAAGCGAGTGCGTGATTTTGCCGAGGTCATCGGTGACGGAAAAATCACCGAGGACATTGCAAAGATAGCTCTTGACCGACTTGAAGTAGATTCTCTCGGTCTTGATAATATGGATAAGCGTATGCTGAATATGATTATAAAAGGCTACAGCGGCGGTCCTGTCGGACTGGAAACGCTTGCTTCCGCTATCGGCGAAGAAGCCGTTACTCTCGAAGACGTATGCGAGCCGTATCTGATGCAGCTCGGTTTCCTTTCCCGAACACCGAGAGGACGCTGTGCGACTGCGCTTGCCTACAAGCATCTCGGGTATGAATACAAGAGCGATGCGAACGCTGATGACGATCAGCTCAGATTTGAATAATAAATATTTAAGCCGCAAAACGGCGGATCGGAGAGAATTATGGGAAGACTATTTGGTACAGACGGAGCAAGAGGCGTTGCTATAACCGAACTTACCTGCGAAATGGCTATGCAGATCGGCAGAGCCGCAGCTATGGTGCTTACTCAGAAATCACATAAAAAAGCAAAAATCCTTATCGGCAAGGACACAAGAATATCCTCCGATGTTCTTGAAGCTGCACTTGCGGCAGGTATCTGCTCTATCGGTGCGGATGCTGTTATCCTCGGAGTTGTTCCGACACCTGCCGTTGCATATCTCGTTCAGAAAAGAGAAGCTGACGCAGGAATTATGATATCCGCATCGCACAACAGCATGGAATTCAACGGCATCAAGCTTTTCTCGGGCAAGGGCTTCAAGCTTTCCGATGATATTGAAGAAGAAATTGAGGCACTTATCCTTGACACTCCCGAAAAGATAAAGGAACAGATCACGGGCGGCGCAAACATCGGAAGAATTTCCTATGACAAAAACGCTGAATGGGACTACATAAGAAGCATTATGAAAACCATCGACCACAATCTCAGCGGAATAAGAGTTGCCATTGACTGTGCGAACGGTTCGGCAAGCACTACCGCAGAGAAGCTTTTCTCGGGTCTTGGCGCATCAGTTCTTATGCTCAATGACAAACCGACGGGTACAAATATCAACGAACGCTGCGGCTCGACTTTCCTCGAACCGCTCCAGAAATTCGTTATCGAAAACAAATGTCACGTTGGTGTTGCATTTGACGGTGATGCCGACCGCTGTCTTGCTGTTGATGAAAACGGTGCTATCCTTGACGGCGACAAACTCATTGCGGTTTTCGCAAGAGATATGCGTGACAAGGGAACTTTGAAGAAGAACACGGCTGTTGTTACGATAATGACGAACCTCGGCTTTGCTCACTTTGCAAAGGCAGGCAACATCAACATCGTTTCGACAAAAGTCGGCGACAGATACATCATCGAACAGATGCTTGCGAACGACTACAACCTCGGCGGTGAGCAGTCAGGACATATCATTTTCAGAGATTTCTCCACAACGGGTGACGGTCAGCTCACGGCTGTTCAGCTTCTTTCCGTTTTGAAGCGCTCCGAACACAAGGCTTCCGAGCTTGGAAAGATAATGGAACGCTATCCGCAGGTGATGATAAATGTCAAGATAACTAACGACTGGAAAGAAAAGTGGAAGAACGATTCCGAGATCGAAGAGATAATCTCCGTCAATCAGAAGCTTCTCGGCACAACGGGACGTATCCTTGTCCGTGAAAGCGGAACAGAACCGCTTATCCGTGTTATGATTGAGGGCAAGCATTTTGATGTTATCAACGATATGGCTGTAAAGATCGCCGACAAGATAAAGGAACGCTGCACTTTGGCTGAATAATTGCACAGGAAAGGAACTTTTAAAATATGAGAACAGCAGAAAACTGGAAGGATTATCAGCTCATCGACTGCTCCGATTCCGAAAAGCTTGAAAAATGGGGCAATATAGTTCTTATCCGTCCCGACCCTCAGATCATATGGAAAACGGGACACAAAACGCAGCTCTGGAACAGTGCGCACGGTCATTATCACCGCTCCGAAAAAGGCGGCGGACACTGGGATTTCGCTAAGAAAATTCCCGACAGCTGGCTCATTTCCTACGGCGATTTAAAATTCAACATTCGCCCGACGGGATTCAAGCACACGGGACTTTTCCCCGAGCAGGCTGTAAACTGGGACTATATGTCCGAGCTTATAAAAAATGCGGGACGGCCGATAAACGTTCTTAACCTTTTCGCTTACACGGGCGGCGCAACGCTCGCCTGCGCAAATGCAGGCGCATCGGTTTGTCACGTTGACGCTTCAAAGGGTATGGTTCAATGGGCAAGAGATAACGCCGCATCATCGGGACTTTCCGACAAGCCTATACGCTGGATAGTTGACGACTGCGAAAAATTCGTTGCCCGTGAAATAAAGCGAGGAAGAAAATATGACGCTGTTATAATGGATCCTCCCTCCTACGGCAGAGGTCCAAATCAGGAGGTCTGGAAGCTGGAAGACTGCATTTACGACCTTGTTAAGCTCTGCACGGGAGTATTGAGCGACGATCCGCTTTTCTTCCTTTTGAACAGCTACACGACGGGACTTTCGCCGTCCGTTATGGCGTATCTTCTCGGAGAAACGGTTGCGGCGAAATACGGCGG
>URTF01000053.1 GCA_900550695.1 uncultured Ruminococcus sp. | reverse complement strand
TGAACTTATTCTATCTGTCGATTTTGTCTATAGAACGATCGAGAATTAGTATAAAAAAAGCTCCCGAAAAGATCAGGAGCTTTATCGTTATATCTTATAAATTAAACACCGTACTTAGCAGTATTTACAGCAATACCAACGCCCATTGTTGAAGAAACAACGCAGGACTTGAAGTATGTGCCCTTTGCAGCAGCAGGCTTAGCCTTTGCAACTGCTTCAAGAAGTGTGTTAAGGTTCTGGTCGAGCTTTTCAGGACCGAAAGAAGCCTTACCGATCGGGCAGTGAATGATGTTTGTCTTGTCAAGACGGTATTCGATCTTACCTGCCTTAGCTTCTGTTACAGCCTTTGCAACATCGGGAGTAACTGTACCTGCCTTGGGGTTAGGCATGAGTCCGCGAGGACCGAGAACCTTACCGAGCTTACCAACAACGCCCATCATATCAGGGGAAGCGATAAGAACGTCGAAATCCATCCAGTTTTCCTTGAGGATCTTCTGTGCGAGATCATCAGCGCCAACATAATCAGCACCTGCAGCCTTTGCAGCTTCTTCCTTTTCAGGCTTGCAGAATACGCAAACTCTTACCTTCTTACCTGTGCCGTTAGGAAGTACAACTGCACCTCTAACCTGCTGGTCAGCGTGACGGGAGTCAACGCCCAGACGGATATGAACCTCAATTGTTTCATCGAACTTAGCCTTTGCTGTCTTGCAAGCAAGGTCAAGTGCTTCAGCTGTTTCATAAAGCTTTGCGCTGTCAACAAGCTTTACACTTTCATTATATTTTTTACCGTGTTTCATTATTAATTTATCCTCCTTTAAGTGGTAATGCCCTTATCAAAAGGGCTGTCCCATAACAGATCGGGACGTGTAGCGGAATGTTCCTCCCACCATAGCTGCGAAGAAAATTCAGTTAAAATTTCAATCAGTCAACAACTTCTACGCCCATGGAACGTGCAGTACCTGCGATCATGCTCATAGCAGTTTCGATGGTTGCAGCGTTAAGGTCAGGCATCTTTGTTTCTGCGATCTTGCGGATCTGATCCTTAGTGATCTTACCAACCTTGGTCTTGTTAGGAACTCCGGAACCGCTTTCGATACCGATAGCCTTCTTGATAAGAACGGCTGCGGGAGGAGTCTTAGTGATGAATGAGAAAGAACGGTCTGCATATACTGTGATAACTACAGGAATGATAAGACCGATATCGTTCTTAGTTCTCTCGTTGAATTCCTTTGTGAATGCCATAATATTTACACCATGCTGACCGAGAGCAGGACCAACAGGGGGAGCAGGAGTAGCCTTACCTGCAGCGATCTGAAGCTTAATTAAGCCAACAACTTTCTGTGCCATATTGAATGCACCTCCGTAATATAGAAGGATCTGAAAAGACCCATACAGTTTATGTTTTTTACCGACAAGATCAATACTCGTCAGTTTTTACAACCTTTGAAATTTCAAGAGTTGCAAGAGTTTCTCTGCCGAACATCGATACCGATACGTCAACAGTCATATCTTCGGTATTGACATTCTTAACTTCTCCGACAAAGCCTTCCATTGTACCGGAAGTGATCTTGACTCTGTCGCCCGCCTTGATATTAACTTCAACGATAGTTTCGTTAGTATCAACGCCGAGTGCGGCAACTTCCTTATCGGAAAGCGGAACAGGCTTTGACGCAGGTCCGACGAATCCCGTTACGCCTCGTACATTTCGTACAACGTACCAAGAATCATCGTTCAGAACCATTTTCACGAGAACATATCCCGGGAAAATCTTTCTGTCAACCTCACGCTCCTTATTCGTTTCGGTAAGCTCCTTAACGTGTTCGGTCGGAATGCTTACCATTGGGATAAGGTCACGGAGATTACGGTTTTCGACAACTTTATCGATAGTATCTTTTACCTTATTCTCATAACCGGAATAGGTGTGAATGACATACCATTTTGCTGTTTCTGACATTCTTCTATCTTCCTTTCGCAAAAACGCTTATATGCCAAGACTAAGCTTGAGCAAAGCGGCGAGTCCGCTGTCGATTCCCCAGATTACTATACCGCAGACGCACATTGCAACAAGAACGACCGCAGTATTGTTGATGACCTTCTTTTTGCTCGGCCATACAACCTTTTTGATCTCGCCTTTCAAATCCTTGAAGAACTTGGCAACAGGGTTCTGTTTTTTCTGACCCTTAGCCTTTGCCTTGGCATTATCCTTCACGATCTTGTCGGCTTTGGCTTCTGCCTGAGCAACGATGGATTTTTTTGACGGCGATTTAGCTTGATTTTTTTTGCTATCAGCCATTTTCACACCTCTTCCTTACTTGGTTTCTTTGTGAAGAGTATGCTTCTTGCAGAACTTACAATACTTATTCATTTCAAGTCTGTCCGGATCGTTCTTCTTGTTCTTCTTGGTATTGTAGTTGCGCTGCTTGCACTCTGTGCAGGCTAATGTTACCTTTACTCTCATATCGGCACCTCCTATTAAATGTCCTCTTTTTGAGAACGTTTCGATTTCGCAGGAACTTATGTCCCTGTGCCTCCCTCTGTGGCAATTTCCGATACAAAGCTTTTAGCGGCTCTGTACACTTTGTCGAGAGGTCATGTCCCATATTTTCGGGCACAAAAAATAGACCTCTGCAAGAGGTAGTTTTATTCTACCACATCCGGAGGTCATTTGTCAAGTGTTTTTTCGTAATTTTCAATAATTTTTTCTCAAAAATTTCTACAGACGAGAAATTCTCACTTTATTTCGTGACATTCGGGAAGCTTTCTCGGCGCATCGGGAGAATACACCCAGTGAACGGCATTTGTGATTATCCTTTGTATCTCGGGCATAAAATATATCGGATATTCCTCATGTCCCGGCTGAAAATAGAATATCTTTCCATAGCCTCGGGTAAAAGTTACTCCGCTGCGGAATTTCTCTCCCCTGCTAAAAGTCCCCTCGAACACGATATCATCAGGCTTCGGGATATCGAACCACTCGCTGTACATTTCTTCGTGTGGGATATCTATCACCGCAGGAACTCCGTTCGCTATCGGGTGTAAAGGCTTTACACATTGCAGTGTTTCGCTGTCGTTATTTCGCCAGTTCAGCGACATAGTTGTTCCCATAAGCGCTTTCATTATCTTTGAATAGTGTGCCGAGTGAAGCGCGATAAGTCCCATTCCGCCGAGGACAGCCTCTTGAATGAGCCGCACATTTTCATCGGTTATCTCTTCGTGACGGGCGTGCGCCCACCAGATCAGAACATCGGTATTTTTGAGCATTTCCTCGGAAATACCCTGATTTTCCATATCAAGCGTTGCACACCGAACCGTTATATCCTCGTCAGTGTCAAGGAAATCAGCTATACAGCCGTGTATCCCTTTCGGATAGACTTTAGCTATACCCTCATATTCACGTTCATGAACATACTCGTTCCATACAGTTACTCTTATCATTCAAGCATACCTCTTAAATTTTCCGCCGACTTTTTCATAAACGAAAGCTGGTCATAAGCACCGAAATGTTCTATCGTAAAAATGCCGTCATAGCCGCTCTTGGCAAGCTCTTTTACAATATGCGCAACAGCAACACAGCCGTCCCCCGTCGGGCAGGCATACATTTCCGTTCCGTCAACGGCACATTTCATTTCGCAGCGTTCATCGGGTGTCATACTTCTGTCCTTGCAGTGAACGTGTACGATGTACGGCTTCAAACGTTCAAAAGCGTAATTCTCCGATTCGGCGCTGTACATAAAATTACCCGTATCAAAAGTTACCTTTAAATATGGTATCTCATTTACGAAGTCCAACATTCTATCCGAGGTCGATATCGGACTCAGAAAATCATCGAAATCCTCGATAGTCGGTGTAATACCTTTTTCGTGTGCATATTTGCAGACATTTTTCATCGCAGAGATCATTTTTTCACGCTCATTTTTCATAACAGACTTATCATTTGCAGAATAAAATCCGGGAATAAGCATAATTTTCTCCGAGCCAAGCTCTGCCGCTCTGTCGCAGTGAAAAAAAGCTCCGCCGAGGTCGTCCGAATGAACAAAATCATAAAATCCATAGACGGACGAAATTTTCATACCCGAATCGGCAAGAAGCGCCGCTGTTTCATCGCTTTTCAGATCTGCGATATCGAATTCAAGATAGTTTATCCCAAAGCTTTTAGCAATATCAATGACTTCGGGAACAGTTTTGCCGCTCTGATGTGCAGCTTCGCAGATATGATGATAAAAAACGGACAGCTTCATTTTTCGCAGACCTCCACGGTTAGAATATTTTTATTATACCATATTAAATATATTTTTTCAACACAAAATTTTGCAAAAATCCACTTGACGGCGGCGTATGTTTATGATAAAGTATTCATTGTCAAAAAACGACGTATCTGCGTTCGTTGAAACTAACTTTTTCATAAACAACGTCAATTCGATTATATAATACAGTAAATCGAACGATGATTTTGTACAATAATCGATTGACAGAACCGCAGAAAAAAGTTATAATAGGCTTACTTATAAAAGTTATTGCCAACTAACTTATGTTTATGAAAGAGGAAATTTTATGACGCTTAACGAACTTGAAACGGGCGGAACTGCGGTGATAACAGCCGTAAGAGGCGATGGCGCTCTGCGCTGCCGTCTGCTTGATATGGGACTTATCCCCAAAACAAAGGTAATGATACGCAAAGTTGCTCCTATGGGCGATCCGATCGAGCTTTTCCTGCGAGGATATGAGCTTACGATACGCCTTGACGATGCAAAGCTTATCGATATTATCCCCGAAACAAACAATAAGGGGGCATCGGTATGATATTTGCACTTGCAGGAAACCAGAACTGCGGAAAGACCACGCTCTTCAACCAGCTCACGGGTTCAAATCAGCACGTTGGAAACTTCCCCGGCGTTACCGTTGACAGCAAATCGGGCAGTGTCCGCGGACTCAAAGACTGTAAAGTTGTTGACCTTCCCGGTATTTACTCGATCAGACCTTATACGAATGAAGAGATAGTCACCCGTGATTTTCTTATCGAACAGAAGCCGAATGCGATAATCAACATCGTTGACGCAACGAATATCGAGCGAAATCTTTACCTCACGCTCCAGCTTCTCGAAATGAACATTCCGACAGTGCTTGCGCTGAATATGATGGACGAAGTGCGAAACAACGGCGGAACTATCGACGTCGAAAAGCTTTCGGCAAATCTCGGTATCCCCGTTGTTGCCATAAGCGCAGCCAAGAACGAGGGCGTTGACGAGCTTATACAGACCGTTTACGAAACAGCCGCAAAAAAGCTTCTCCCGACAAAGAAAGACTTTTGCAGCGGTGCGGTTCACAGATGTATACACGCTGTAACGCACCTTATCGAAGACCACGCTGCAGCTGCGGACATCTCCCCACGTTTCGCCGCAACCAAGCTTGTCGAGCAGGACCCTTACATAATCGAAAAGCTTCGCATCAACGAAAACGAGCGTGATATGATAGAACACAGCGTTTCCGAAATGGAATCCGAAACGGGACTTGACCGAAATGCCGCTCTCGCCGATATGCGCTACACCTTTATCGAAAAAGTCTGCGCAGACACGGTCGTAAAATGTCACGAAAGCAAGGAACACGCCCGAAGTGTAAAAATAGATAAAATCCTAACGGGAAAATACCTTGCTATCCCCGTTTTCATCATCATTATGCTGCTCATCTTCTGGCTGACGTTCGATGTTATCGGCTCATTTCTGAGCGATCTTCTGAGCCTTGGCATAGATAAGGTTACAAGCGTTGTTGACACCGCTCTGACAGCTTACGGACTTAATCCCGTTGTACACAGCCTTATAATCGACGGCATTTTCTCGGGTGTCGGCAGCGTTCTGAGCTTCCTGCCGATAATCGTCGTGCTGTTCTTCTTCCTCTCGATGCTCGAGGACAGCGGATATATGGCTCGTGTTGCGTTCGTTATGGATAAGCTTCTGCGAAAGATAGGTCTTTCGGGACGTTCATTCGTGCCGATGCTGATAGGCTTCGGCTGCAGCGTTCCTGCGATAATGGCTACAAGAACGCTTTCCTCCGAGCGTGACCGCAAAATGACGATATACCTTACTCCGTTTATGAGCTGCAGCGCAAAGCTGCCTATCTACGCAGTTTTCACGCAGGCATTCTTCGTGAAATATAAGGCACTTGTGATGATATCGCTCTATGTCGGCGGAATAATCGTCGGGATCCTCTGCGGACTTATTATGAACAAAACGCTTTTCAGAGGAAATCCTGTTCCGTTCGTAATGGAACTGCCGAACTACCGTCTTCCGTCACCGAAAAGCGTTGGAATGTTAATGTGGGAAAAGGCAAAGGATTTCCTGCAGAAAGCATTTACCGTTATTTTCGTTGCAACTATTATAATATGGTTCTTCCAGACATTCGACCTCAGATTCAATGTTGTTTCCGACAGCTCGGACAGTATCCTCGCTGCGATAGGAATGTTGATAGCGCCGATACTCAAACCGCTCGGCTTCGGCGACTGGAGAGTTTCCACTGCCCTCATTTCAGGCTTCACGGCAAAGGAATCGGTAGTTTCAACGCTTGCCGTTCTCACGGGTTCAAACATTTCAAACCTCAGCGAAGTTCTCGGAACGGTATTCACGCCGCTCACAGCTGTAAGCTTCTTAGCCTTTACACTTCTCTACACACCCTGCGTTGCTGCAATTGCGGCTGCAAAGCGTGAACTCGGAAGCGGCTGGGCAGCATTTGCGCTTTGTTTGTTCCAGTGCTGCGTGGCTTGGGGCGTTTCGTTCGCTGTTTATAACATTGGCGGTTTACTGGTATAAAATCATACTGTAAAATCATTATACTTTACAGAGATTTATCGATATTTCTGTTTCTTCAAAGGAGTTTTTATGGGTCTTGCCGATTGGGCAGCGCTTGCGCTGATAGGTTTCGCAGTAGTTTGTGCTGTGATTTATATGATAAAAAGCAGGAAAAGCGGAAAAGGCTGCTCAGGCTGTCCATACTCGGGCAGCTGCGGTCAGAAGTGCGATAAAAACAAGAAAGGATAACAATGGCACAGAAACGAAATTACCAGCTTGAACTTGAACACATTCTAAATAGTATAGACCCCGGTTCTCCGCCGAAGCTTCTTCTTCAAAGCTGCTGTGCGCCTTGTTCAAGCTACGTTCTCGAATATCTCTCAAATTATTTTTCGATAACGGTATTCTATTTTAACCCCAACATTTATCCCGAAGAGGAATTCTACAAGCGAAGCGCCGAGCAGAAACGGCTGCTTTCGCTTATGGATTTCAAATATCCCGTTGACTTTACCGAGATCGGATATCAGTCCGAGCGGTTCTACGCCGCAGTAAAGGGTCTTGAACATATCAGAGAGGGCGGTGAGCGATGTTACGCCTGCTACAAGCTCCGCCTTGAACAGACGGCAGAGCTCGCCAAGGAGCGCAGTTTTGACTTTTTCACGACAACGCTCTCGATAAGTCCCTACAAAAACGCCGACTGGCTCAACGAGATCGGCGAAGCCCTTGCGCAGAAATACGGCGTTCGATATCTTACATCGGATTTCAAGAAAAAGAACGGCTACAAACGCTCGACGGAACTTTCGGAAAGCTTCGGAATGTACCGCCAGAACTACTGCGGCTGCGTTTTCTCAATGAAAGAACGAGAAGAAGCAATCAAAAACAAGGAACGAAAGGAATAAAATTATGGAAATAAAAGGATTTACTTACGGCTACGGTGCAGGAAAGGGAATGTTCACCGACCCTCGTGCAATTGAATCGATGGAAAAGCTCGCATCGCTCGGCACGAACTGGGTATGCCTTGCAATGACTATCGAGCAGGATCATTTTTACTCGACAAAATTCGGCTTCGACTACCGAAAGCACTCGACAGACAAGGAGCTTACCTTTGCAATAAACAAGCTCAAAGCTCTCGGTCAGAAGATATGTCTTAAACCTATCCTCAACTGTGCCGACGGAACTTGGAGAGCGAACATCGGCTTTCCCGAGGCTGACTGGGGCGATGTTGACTACTGGAAAGAATGGTTCTCCTGCTACACGGCGTTTATATGCCACTATGCCGAGATCGCCGAAGATACGGGCTGCGAGATGCTTTGCATAGGCTGCGAAATGCTCGGAACGGAGCGCAAGGAGGAACACTGGCGTTCACTCATTGCAGAAGTCCGCAAGATCTATCACGGCGAACTCGTTTACAACGCAAATCACGGCAAGGAACGCAACATCAAATGGTTCGACGCTGTCGATTACATCGGAACTTCGGCATATTACCCCGTTTCAAACGGCGCAGGTGCTTCTCTTGAAGATATGTGCAAAGCTTGGGAATACCACAAGAAAGATCTTGCGGCACTTTCCGCCGAGCTTGGCAAGAAGATAATCTTTATGGAAATTGGCTGCCGAAGCGCAAGCGGCTGTTCCTCGATGCCGTGGGACTTCACCCACCCCGATCTCCCATACGATGAGGACGAGCAGGCAAATTTCTACGAATCCGCTATGAAAACTATGTGGGACGAAGACTGGTTCTGCGGTTTCTTCTGGTGGGACTGGTACACATTCCTTCCTACGAAGGAAAAGGAGCTTGGTTTTTCAATTTACGGAAAGAAAACCGAGGATATCGTCAGAAAGATGTACACGAACAACTGATTTCTGCAAGTTTCGTCTGATAATAATTCATCAATTGGCTTTCTTTGGCAGCAAATCACACTTTTTATGTTAAAAATGCCTAAATATCGTCAAAATGATATGTTAATTTCATCTTGTTTTTACCTTGACTTTTGCGGTTTAAAAAGGTATCATTTATATAGTGTAAAAGGTAACGGGGAAAAATTGAATTAAGTGACCCTCGCTCCTTGCCGCATACCGCCGTGCGGCTTTGCATAACACATCAAATATGGCGGAGAAAAGGGAGTTTATTATGAAATTTTCCAAGAAAATTCTTGCATTCAGCCTTGCTGCTTGCATGACAGTACCCTTCCTTGCAGGCTGTTCAAGCAAGGATACAACAACAACCGATAACAGCACAGCTGACGCTGCAAGCACTGCTGATTCCGGCGACTTCACAGGCACACTCGTTATCGGCGGTATCGGACCTGTAACAGGCGGCGCTGCAGTTTACGGAAACGCTGTAAAGAACGGCATTCAGCTTGCTATTGATGAGATCAATGCAGCAGGCGGCGTAAACGGCATCAAGATTGAGCTCAACTTCCAGGACGATGAGCATAACGAAGAAAAGGCTGTAAATGCTTACAACACACTTAAGGATAAGGATATGAAGCTCCTTATCGGTACAGTTACATCCAACCCCTGCATCGCTGTTGCCGCTGAAACAGTTAAGGACAATATGTTCCAGCTCACACCTTCGGGTTCCGCTGTTGACTGCGTTGCAAACGACAATGCATTCCGTATCTGCTTCAACGATCCTAACCAGGGTGTTGCTTCCGCACAGTATATCGCTCAGAACGGACTTGCTTCCAAGGTCGCTGTAATTTACGACAGCTCCGACGTTTACTCAACAGGTATTTACGAAAAGTTCGCTGCAGAAGCTGCTAATCAGAACATCGATGTAGTTGCTGCAGAAGCATTCACTTCCGACTCCAAGACTGACTTCTCCGTACAGATCCAGAAGGTTCAGGAATCCGGTGCAGAGCTTCTCTTCCTCCCTATCTACTATCAGGAAGCAGCTCTTATCCTCCAGCAGGCTTCCAAGGCTGGACTTAATGTCAAGTATTTTGGCTGCGACGGTCTTGACGGACTTATCGATCAGCTCGGTGATGATGTTGCGATCGCTGAGGGCGTAATGCTCCTTACTCCTTTCGCTGCTGATGCTCAGGACGAAAAGACAGTTGCTTTCACAACAGCTTACAAGGCTGCTTACAACAACGAAGTTCCGATCCAGTTCGCTGCTGACGGCTACGATGCAGTTTATGCTGTAAAGGCTGCTATGGAAAAGGCAGGCATCACAGATGCTTCTATCTCCGCTTCCGACCTCTGCGACGCTCTCAAGACCGCTATGACAGAGATCACAGTTGAAGGCGTTACAGGTACGATCACATGGACAGCTGACGGCGAACCTACAAAGGATCCTAAGGCTATGGAGATCGTTGTTACAGAAAACGAAGACGGCACAAAGACTGGTTCTTACGCTGCTCTTTAATTAATAAGTTAATTAATTATCGCATCATAAGGTCCGTATAAATTTTTGTGCGGACCTTATTTGCTTTTTTCTGAGAAATATGTTATAATAGATGAGCTGCTGTAAATTAAAGCATCTTCAAAGGCGAAAATGCTTTAACTTGCAGCAGAAATATAAAATAAAGAGAAAGGAGCTGAAGCTCTTATGATGAGTTTCATTTCTTACCTTGTAAACGGAATAAGCCTCGGAAGCATCTACGCGCTTATCGCTCTTGGCTACACAATGGTTTACGGAATCGCAAAAATGCTTAATTTCGCACACGGTGATATCATTATGGTCGGAGGATTCACGATCTTTACCGCAATGTCCACCGCTTGGTGTCCTGTATGGCTCTCAGTCATTATCGGCATCGTTGTCTGCACAGTCCTTGGCATAGTTATCGAAAAGGTCGCTTACAAGCCGTTAAGAAGCGCTCCTCCGCTCGCTGTACTTATCACTGCTATCGGTGTCAGCTACTTGCTCCAGAACGTTGCCCTGCTCATTTTCGGCTCGGCTTCGCAAAGCTTCACATCTGTTGTAAAGAACGTTGCTCCCGTTACTGTCGGCGGCGTTACTATTTCAATGGAAACGATAATCTCTATTGTTGTTTCGCTCATTATCATGGTATGCCTTACATTCTTCATCAACAAGACAAAGGCAGGAAAGGCTATGCTCGCCGTTTCGGAAGATAAGGGCGCTGCACAGCTCATGGGCATCAATGTAAATGCTACTATTTCGCTTACATTCGCTATCGGTTCTGCACTCGCAGGCGTTGCAAGCGTGCTTCTCTGCTCATCGTATCCTCAGATCAGCCCTTACACGGGTTCTATGCCGGGCATCAAGGCATTCGTTGCAGCCGTTTTCGGCGGTATCGGAAGTATTCCGGGCGCTATGATCGGAGGTATCCTCCTCGGCATTATCGAAAACCTTTCAAAGGCTTATATTTCTTCACAGCTTTCCGATGCTATCGTATTCCTTGTACTTATCGTTGTTCTCATCGTTAAGCCTACGGGAATCATGGGCAAAAAGATAAGCGAAAAGGTATAAGGAGGCGCAGGTATGAAAAAAACTACTTTAAACAACATTATAACCTGCGGAATGGTACTTGTACTTTTCATTGTATGCGGATTTCTTTCCTCGGCAGGTATTCTCGGCAGTAAATTGAGCGGCTTGCTCATTCCTATCGGAATCTACATAATTCTTTCGATC
The DNA here is from genome assembly GCA_900550695.1 of uncultured Ruminococcus sp. GTDB lineage: Bacteria > Bacillota > Clostridia > Oscillospirales > Ruminococcaceae > UMGS363. Next base: position 3,201 of record URTF01000053.1, on the reverse strand, counting down.
TCACTCAACCTTACAGTTGGTATTCTCGGTGAGCTTTCACTCGGTCATGCAGGCTTTATGTGTGTCGGCGCTTATGTCGGCGGCGTATTTTCAATTCTTGTTCAGGACGTTGTGACTGTTTCATGGCTCAGAATAACGCTTGCTATCATCATCGGCGGAATTGCCGCTGCGATATTCGGCGTTCTCATCGGTATCCCTGTCCTTCGACTCAGAGGCGACTACCTCGCTATCGTTACGCTCGGCTTTGGCGAGATCATCAAGAGCATTTCCAATAACATTTACCTTGTAAAAGATGTGAACGGACTTCACTTCTCATTTGCTTCTCCGGTTTCGGGAACGGACGCTGCAACTGCCGTTGATATTTTCAAGGGTGCGCAGGGCATCAAAGCTCCGCAGGATACAACGCTTGTTATCGTTGTTATCGTCCTTATGATAAGCCTTATCGTTATAATGAACCTCGTTGATTCAAAAACAGGCCGTGCTTGTATGGCTATCAGAGATAACTACATCGCTGCACAGTCGGTCGGCATCAACGTTACAAAGTACAGACTTGTTGCTTTCGTTGTTTCCGCAGCTATCGCAGGTGTTGCAGGCGTTCTCTACTCCCACTCTCTCGCAGTTCTTGCCCCCAAAAAGTTCGATTATAACCTTTCGATACTCATTCTCGTATTCGTCGTTCTCGGCGGACTTGGCAGCATGAGAGGTTCTATCATTGCAACTATCGTTCTCTATGCACTTCCCGAAATATTCCGTGAAGTCGGAGATTACCGTATGCTCATCTACGCTATCGTTCTTATCGCAATGATGATCTTCAAGAACGCTCCTTACTTCAAGGATCTTTTTGAAAAGATCAAGGCACTCCCCGTATTTGATAAGTTTAAAACCAAAAATAAAGTAAAGGCTGTCGGAGGTGAATCGAAATGAGTGAAGCAGCACCTATGCTCGAAATAAAAAATCTTGCGATCCAGTTCGGCGGTCTTAAGGCTGTTGACAACCTTAATCTTACGATAAAAAAGAATCAGCTTTACGGTCTTATCGGTCCTAACGGCGCAGGAAAAACGACCGTGTTCAATATGCTCACGGGCGTTTACAAGCCAACAGCAGGTACTATCTACCTTGACGGTGAAAACATCACGGGCAAGTCTCCTGCACAGATCAACCGTCACGGCATTGCACGTACTTTCCAGAATATCCGTCTTTTCAAGGATATGTCCGTTCTTGACAATGTTAAGGTCGGACTTCACAATCAAAAGAAATACACCGCAATTGAGGGTGTTCTCCGTCTTCCCCGTTATTTCAGGGAAGAAAAGGAGATGGACAAAAAGGCTCTTGAACTGCTCAAAGTCTTTGAACTTGACGGTGAAAAGGACACACTTTCTTCCAATCTTCCTTACGGCAAGCAGAGAAAGCTTGAAATTGCCCGTGCGCTTGCAACAAATCCTAAGCTTCTGCTCCTCGACGAGCCTGCCGCAGGTATGAACCCTAACGAAACAGCGGAGCTTATGGATAATATCCGCTTTATAATCGAAAAATTTGATATGACTGTCCTTCTTATCGAGCATGATATGAAGCTTGTTTCGGGAATATGCGAGGAAGTTACCGTTCTCAACTTCGGTCAGGAGCTTGCTCAAGGCATTACTACCAATGTTCTCAACGACCCGAAGGTCATCACCGCATATTTAGGAGAATAAGGAGGAAAACCCTATGTCAATGCTTCACGTTGAAAACTTAGAGGTCTATTACGGCGCAATCCACGCAATAAAAGGTGTTTCCTTCGATGTTGAGCAGGGCGAGATCATCGCTCTCATCGGTGCTAACGGCGCAGGAAAGACCACCATTCTTCATACGATAACAGGTCTTGTTCCCGCTCATTCCGGAAGCGTTACCTTTAACGGCGTAAACCTCACAAAAACGCCTGCGCACAAGATAGTCAGCCTCGGAATGGCACACGTCCCCGAGGGAAGACGTATTTTCCAGCAGCTTACCGTTTTTGAAAATCTTATGCTCGGCGCTTACACACGAACAGACAAGGCTGAGATAGACGATACGCTTTCCACCGTTTTCAAGCGTTTCCCGCGTCTTGAAGAGCGCCGCACACAGATCGCAGGTACTCTTTCGGGCGGTGAACAGCAGATGCTCGCAATGGGCAGAGCGCTCATGTCCCACCCGTCTATCATTCTCATGGACGAACCGTCAATGGGTCTTTCTCCGCTCTATGTTTCGGAAATCTTTGATATCATTCAGTCGGTAAACAGCACAGGAACAACGGTTCTTCTCGTTGAGCAGAACGCTAAAAAGGCTCTTTCCATCGCAAACCGTGCTTACGTTCTCGAAACGGGAAACATCACGCTTTCGGGCGATGCCAAGGATCTTATAAACGATGATTCCGTTAAAAAAGCTTATCTCGGCGAATAAGGAGGATATGAAATGAACAATCTTGTCATCACAATTTCAAGAGAATTTGGCAGCGGCGGTCACAAGATCGGCACAATGCTGAGTGAAAAGCTCGGTATCCCCTACTATGACAAAGACCTTATAAAGCTTGCTTCCGAGCAGAGCGGCATCAACGAAAATCTTTTCGGACTTGCCGATGAAAAATCCAAAAACAGCATTTTCAGAAAGCCAAAGGTCTACAGCGGTGATATAACTTCGCCCGACAGTCCGAATTTCACCTCGGAAGAAAACCTCTTCAACTATCAGGCAAAGGTCATAAAGGAACTTGCGGAGCAGAAATCTCCCTGCATCATCATCGGAAGATGCGCTGATTTCGTTCTCAAAGACAGAGAAAGAACTCTCCGCCTTTTCATCTGGGCAGACAAGGAAAACTGCATAAAGAACACTATGGAAGTCCTTGGCTTTGACCGGAAAGAGGCTGAAAAGCAGATAGAAAAGATCAACCGTGAGCGCAGCTCTTATTACAAGGCTCACACGGGACGTGAATGGGACAATGCCCGCAACTATGATTTCTGTATCAACACCAGTGAGCATGGTTTTGAGAAAAGCACACAGATAATTCTTGACTTTATCAATGTTATGTACCAATAAAGCAAAAGCTGTCGTTTCCATACGGCAGCTTTTTATACTAATTTGTGCCACGGCATTTCAACGAGTAAAAAAATAGTGAATTTTTGATGTGAATATATTTCATACTAATTCTCGATCGTTCTATAGACAAAATCGACAGATAGAATAAGTTCAGTC
>URTF01000052.1 GCA_900550695.1 uncultured Ruminococcus sp. | reverse complement strand
CTCTGATATATGGATTTTGCGCAGATTTTTTGTCTATAGTTTTATTGGTGTTTAGCATTACAGGCACTTTGCGACAAATTTTTCTTGACATATATATTGGATTGGTATATAATTAATCTGATTAATTATGTTCGGAATAAGGCATCGGCAGTCCTTCCCACAAGAGCGGAAAACGCCCCTTTCCCACTTCGCCGTATGCCCCTTGAATGTTTTTATCACACCGAAACTTGTTTTAATATTACGTCTTTACGAACGTTTCGGCTACATATTTCCTTGATGCAATGTTTTTACTGCTTTTTGCTCGGAAATTTATTTTTTATACTATTTTAACACTATGGGAACACCGAGATCACCGCTAAAAACGCTCCCGACCGTTTTTTCACGCTTTATGGCTTTATGCACGGCATAATTTTTTCCGAAACGGCGGAATGAACGTACGGCGGCGGATATTTCATTCGGCTTTTCCCCATAAAAAGAAAAGTGAGGTTGAAAAATTGGCTAACAACGAAAACGAGATTGAAACCATTACCGTCAATATGTACGGCGAGAGAATCTCTCCGAAAAAACAGGACAAGACAGCGCCCGAACAGTCGGCGCAGAACAGCTCTTCACGCTATAACCGTCCGAACGGTTATCATCAGAACGGCTATCAGAAAAAGAATTATTACAGAAACGGCAAAAAGCCTTACTACAACTACAGACAGCGTTCAAACCGTCAGGATCAGCATCAGACCGTGCTTTCGATAACTCCCGAGAGTGATCCGCTCGGAGCAGCTATCTCCGCAGCAACGGCAGCTCCGACAGCTCCCGTTGTCCGCACGAACGCTCCGCAGAGGAACAACAGACCGCAGTACCGTCAGAAAAACTACAGCAAAAACCGTTACGATCAGAACAACAAGGCTAATAACGCTCCGCAGAATATCGGCGAGGCTTTGCAGGCTGCCGACACAACGGGAGTTTTCCGAACTAACCACCGCAGCGTAAAGCGCACACCCGTGAGGATAATCCCACTCGGCGGACTTAACGAGATCGGCAAGAATATGACCGTTTTCGAGTGCGCTAACGATGCTTTCATCGTTGACTGCGGACTTGCTTTCCCCGACAGCGATATGCCCGGCGTTGACCTTGTTATCCCCGATTTCACATATATCGAGCAGAACGCCGGCAAGATAAGGGGCGTTGTCATCACCCACGGACACGAGGATCACATCGGTGCGCTCGCTTATCTTCTCAAAAAGGTGAACATTCCCGTTTACGGAACAAGGCTCACTATCGGACTTATCGAGGGCAAACTCAAAGAACACGGTCTTCTCGAAAGTGCGAAGCTGAACGTTGTAAAACCCCGTCAGACTATTAAAATGGGCTGTATGGCGGTCGAGTTTATCCGTGTGAACCACTCTATCCCCGATGCGGTCGGACTTGCTGTCCACACTCCTGCAGGCGTTATCGTCCACACGGGCGACTTCAAGGTCGACTTCACGCCTATCGAGGGCGGCATCATCGATCTTGCACGTTTCGGCGAGCTTGGCAGCAGGGGAGTTCTTGCGCTCATGGCGGATTCGACCAACGCAGAGCGTCCGGGTCACACGGCTTCGGAGCGGACAGTAGGAAACTCCTTTGTGAAGCTTTTCGACCGTGCGGAGGGAAAGCGCATCATCATTGCGACATTCTCCTCGAACATTCACCGTGTTCAGCAGATCGTGAACTGCGCTGTTGCAAACGACCGAAAGATCGCTGTTTTCGGCAGAAGTATGCTCAATGTTATTTCAACGGCTATCGAGCTTGGATATCTTAAAGTTCCCGACGGGCTTATCATCGACCTTGATGCTATGAACCGTTTCCCTGCGGAAAAGATAGTTCTTATCACAACGGGCAGTCAGGGTGAGCCTATGTCGGCACTTTCCCGAATGGCTATGAACGAGCATAGGCACGTTACGATAACTCCGAACGATTTCATTATAATAAGTGCAAATCCTATCCCCGGCAACGAAAAGCTTGTTACAAAGGTAGTAAACGAGCTTCTCCGTGCAGGTGCGGAGGTCATTTACGAGTCGATGTACGATGTTCACGTTTCGGGACACGCCTGTCAGGAAGAGCTGAAGCTTATGCTTTCGCTCATCAAACCGAAATATTATATCCCTGTCCACGGCGAATACAAGCATCTGAAAAAGCAGTCGGGACTTGCTATCGACCTTGGAATGGATCCGAACAATGTTATCATCGCAAGCATCGGCAACGTCATTGAATCGGACGGCGTTGATATGAAGATAACGGGTCAGGTTCAGGCAGGCAGAGTATTCGTTGACGGACTTGGCGTAGGCGATGTCGGTTCTATCGTTATCCGTGACAGAAAGCATCTTGCCGAGGACGGACTTATCATCGCAGTTGCGACTATCGAGCTTGAAAGCGGAACTATCCTCGCAGGTCCCGATGTTGTATCGAGAGGCTTTGTATATGTCCGTGAATCGGAGGAGCTTATGGTTGCGGCAAAGGAAATTCTCACGAACACGCTCACGGATTGCCTTGATTCGGGAACGAGGGAATGGAACACGATAAAGACCCGAATGAAGGACGATCTCGGCGAATTCATCTTCCAGAAAACGAAGAGAAAGCCGATGATACTTCCTATTATAATGGAAATATAAATTTGTACCCCCCTCTGTAGGGGCGGGAGACCCGTTCCCTACAGAATAATGGTTTTATCCTCAGATAATATCCGCAGATAATATCCGCAGGCAACTGCGGTTCATAAAATTCCCCCGTAAATTACGCCCGTATGGAGGTGCGTTTATTTGACAGGAAAACAATGGCTTGCTTTCAAGCTGGTATCAATTCTGCTCGTTGTCGTTTCAATGGCTTCGGCGTTTGCGCTTTCGGAAACGCAGCCTGCGATGTTCTGGATGATGCTCTGCATCACGGCACTGACGGCGATAGCGTTCCTTGCGCTGTTTTCGGCGGCGCAGAAGAATCTTCACCATTTCGTGACGGAAATGGAGTCACAGCTCAATGTTACCGAGCGTGACTCGCTTTACAAATTCCCTGCGCCTGCGGTGATAATCGACAGTGACGGCATAATCGTCTGGTACAACATCTCGTTCAGCGAAAATGTCTACAGTGCCGACGCTTTCGGCGTTGACATTCGTTCTGTCATCGATATTGACCTCGACAAGGTCATGGCGAACAAGGAAACTACGGTCGATTTTGAGGCTTCGCACTTCCGCATCTCGGCGATAACGACCGAAAAGACGGACATCGAGTCGAAGCTCATCTCCTCGCTCACGCTCCTTTACTTCGAGGACATCAGCGACCTTATCAATTTGCAGACCGAGATGAACAACCTCCGTCCGTCCGTTATGATGATCTCGATCGACAATTTTGAAGAGCTTCTTTCGGACGAAAAGGAATCGGAAAAGTCGCATATCCTCATTCAGATAGAAAAGCTCCTCGAAACATACCTCGAAGAAAAGCACGGTATCCTGCGAAAGCTTGCTCCCGACCGCTTTTTCGCCGTTGCCGAGGACAGATACATCAACGCTATGATAGCGGACAAGTTCAAGATACTTGAAGAAGTCAGGGCTATCCCCGTTACGGGCAAGACCCCGATAACCCTCTCGATAGGCGTTGGCATCGGCTCGGTCGATCTCGAAGAAAGCGAGCAGTTCGCACGTCAGGCACTTGAAATGGCGCAGGGCAGGGGCGGCGATCAAGCCGCTGTCAAGCGTGAAGAGGGCTATGAATTCTTCGGCGGCGTTTCAAAGGGCATCGAAAAGCACACGAAGGTCAAGACACGTATCGTTGCGGCGGCGCTTACGGACATTATCGAATCCTCGTCCTCCGTTTACATTATGGGACACAGGAACGGCGATATGGACAGCGTTGGTTCGGGCGCAGGACTTTGCGGTGCGATAAGGATACTTCGCCCCGATATCCCCGTAAATATGGTCGTTGACCTTGAACGCAACCTTGCAAAGCCTATCATCGGCAGACTTAACGAAAATCTCCGTGATGAAGAACCCGTTTTCATTTCGCCCGAGGACGCTCTCGAAAAAATGGACGCAAACAGCCTCCTCATCATTGTTGACACGAACAACAAGGATCTCCTCGACAGCCCCGAGGTCTATGCTGCCGCAAAGCAGGTCGTTGTCATTGACCACCACAGACAGGTCGTCAATTATATCGACAACGCTGTTATTTTCCACCACGAGCCTTACGCTTCGTCGGCGTGTGAAATGACGGCAGAGCTTATACAGTATTTCCCCGGCATCGACAAGCTCCAGAGCTACTATGCGGACGTTATGCTCGCAGGTATCATGCTCGACACAAAGGATTTCGTTATGCGAACGGGCGTTAGAACGTTCGAGGCGGCGGCTTTCCTCCGAAAGCTCGGTGCGGATATGGTCGCAGTAAAGAACCTTTTCGCAAACACGATGGCCTGCATACAGAAGCGTTCAAAGCTTATCGCCGATGCGGAGATATACAAGCGATGTGCAATTGCGGTCGATGACACTGCGGACGAATATATCCGTGTTGCTTCGGCTCAGGCTGCCGATCAGATGCTTGAAATCGTCGGCGTTGACGCAAGCTTCGTAATTTTCCGCATACCGACAGGTGTAAACATTTCCGCACGTTCACTCGGTGCGATGAATGTCCAGATCATCATGGAAAAGCTCGGCGGCGGCGGTCATCAGACAATGGCGGCGGCTCAGCTCAACGATGTGAGAGTTACCGAAGCCAAGGCAGAGCTTATCAGCGCAATTGACGAATATATCCAAAACATTTCGTAAAATTGAAATATAATATTACTTATAGTAGAAAGGATGCAGTAAAAATGAAAGTTATTTTCTTACAGGACGTTAAGGGAACAGCAAAAAAAGGTGAGGTAAAAGAGGTTTCGGACGGTTATGCCCGCAACTTTCTCCTCGGAAAAGGACTTGCTGTTGAAGCAAACGCAAAGAATATGAATCTTCTCGAGGGCAAAAAGTCCTCCGAACAGCACAAGGCTGACGTTGCAAAGCAGGAGGCTCTTGACAGTGCCGCAAAGGCAAAGGGCAAGAAGGTCGTTATCAAGTGCAAGGCAGGTCAGGGCGGAAAGCTCTTCGGCTCTGTTACCGCAGGCAACGTTGCCGATGTTGTAAAGGAACAGCTCGGCATTGCCGTTGACAAGAAGAAGGTTTCTCTTTCCACTGAAATAAAGGCATTCGGAACATACACTGCCGAACTCAAATTCCACGCAGGCATTTCCGAAAAGATCACAGTTGAGGTAGTTGAGGAATAATGGCCGGCAATATCGACCTCGGCGAATTTTCGGCGAACGAGCTTCCGTACAGCCTTGATGCGGAGCAGAGCGTTATCGGTGCTATGCTCATCGACCCCGACGCTCTCTCAACGGCGATGAACTACCTCAAATCCGAGAGCTTCTACATTTCGATGCACCGTGAGCTTTACAGCATAATAACACGGAATTTCGCAATGGGTGTAAGGTCGGACGCTGTAACTGTTCTCGATGAAGCCGTAAAAGAGGGAATTTTCGAGAATGCCGCCGCAGGAAAGGAATATCTCGTTGAGATAAGCCAAGGTATCCCGTCAACGGCGAATATCGAAAGCTACTGCAAAATAGTTGCGGAAAAGTTCTATCTCCGCTCGCTCATCACGGCATCAAAAGAGATAATGGATATGTGCCGCAACGGTGAGGAAAGTGCGGAGATGATGCTCGATTTTGCCGAGCAGAAAATTTTCGATATCCGTCAGGGCAGAGATGCGGACGGTCTGAGAAAGATCGAGGACGTTGTTATCGAAGCCTATGACGATATCTCAAAAAAATCGGGCGAGGACAGAGAAAAATACCTCGGAATGGGTTCGGGCTTTTCAAAGCTTGACGGCGTTATAACGGGTCTTAACAAATCCGACCTGCTTATCGTTGCCGCCCGTCCTGCTATGGGTAAGACCTCGTTCGTACTTAACATTGCCGCAAACGTCTGCCGTCACAGGAACGACAAGGAGGTCGTCATTTTCTCGCTCGAAATGTCGAACGAGCAGCTTGTCACCCGTATGCTTTCGTCCGAGAGCCTTGTCGAGAGCGAAAAGCTTCTCAAAGGCACGATCCAGGACGACGACTGGACAAAGCTTGCCGATGGCGCAGAGCGTCTTTCGGGAATGCAGATATACCTTGACGACACGGCAGGCATCACCGTTACGCAGATGAAAGCAAAGCTAAGGCGAATGAAGAACCTCGGACTTGTTATCATCGACTATCTCCAGCTCATGAGTTCGGGCAGGCGCATCGACAACCGTGTAACGGAAATTTCCGAGATCACACGTCAGCTGAAGCTTATGGCAAAGGAACTCAACGTTCCCGTTATCGTGCTTTCACAGCTTTCCCGTTCGGTCGAATCGAGAACGGACAAACGCCCCGTACTCTCCGACCTTCGTGAATCGGGTTCTATCGAGCAGGACGCGGACATTGTAATGTTCCTCTACCGTGACCATTACTACAACAAGGAAAAATGCCCCGACCCGACCCTTGCGGAGTGCATCGTTGCGAAAAACCGACACGGTGAAACGGGTACAGTGCCTCTGCGCTGGAACGGACAGTTCACGCTGTTCCTCACCGATGACAGAGTTCCCGTCGGAGATCAGAAATGAGCAATGCTAATATCGTTTTGGAAAACATACGGCTTGCCGCCGGGCGTTTCGATATGTTCGGCAAAGCCGATACGATAGTCTGCGCCTTATCGGGCGGAGCGGACAGCGTTTGCCTTACGCTTGCGCTGAAAGAGCTTTCGTCCGAATACGGCTTCAAGATCAAGGCTGTTCACGTCAACCACCTTTTGCGGGGTGCGGAAAGCGACCGTGACGAGCAGTTCTGCCGTGACCTATGCGAAAGGGAGGACATACCGCTGACGGTTTTCCGTGCGGACGCCGCCGCTTTTTCCAAGGAACATAAAATGTCGCTCGAATCGGGCGCACGAAAGCTTCGCTACAATTTTTTCGATGAGGTCTGCGGAGAAAACGCAAGGATCGCCACGGCTCACACGCTTTCGGACAGCGCAGAAACGGTCATTTTCAACCTTTCCCGAGGAACGGGTCTGAAAGGACTTTGCGGAATTCCGCCCGTTCGTGATAAAATGATACGTCCGCTTATATACTGTAAGCGTGAGGAAATTTTATCGTACCTTTCGGAAAAGGGTCAGGACTTTGTGACCGACAGCACCAATCTTTCCGATGATTATTCGAGAAATAAAATTCGTCACAACGTTATCCCCGTGCTTGAAGAGCTCAACAGCGGCTTTTTGGAGAGCATAAAGCGGCTCACGGAGAGCCTTTCCGAGGACGAACGCTTTCTTTCCGAGCTTGCAAAAGAGCATTATGACGATGATCTGCGGAATGTTGACGCTTCGGTACGCCGCAGGGTGATAAGATCGAAGCTTCGTGAAGCAGGCATCGAACCCTCGGGCGAAAAGATACTTTCTGCCGAAGAATGTGCGCTGAAAGGGAACGGAAAAACCGTTCTTTCGGGCGAGCTTTACGCCGTTGCGAAAAACGGCAGGATACAAACCGAAATTATTCCTCGGGAACGCCTTGTTTTCCCCGAAACAAAAGCCATTATCGGCGAAAATCCGTTTTTATGTGATAAAACGGTGATAATTAGCGTAAACAACGGGGAAAATAATGCAGACGGGGCGCACGTTAATGATTTATTAACAAAATTTGCGCTTGATTGTGATAAAATACAAGGTGAGCTGTTTTTGCGCAACCGCCGTGACGGCGACGGCTTTATCCGTGCAGGACGGAGCTTCACAAGCAGCCTTAAAAAGCTTATGAATGAAAATGTTCCCGTCGGCAAAAGGGATAAAATAGCCATACTTGCCGATGATAAAGGTATTATCTGGGCGGAGGGCTTCGGAATTGCCGAAAGGGTAAAGCCCGATGCTTCTACAAAAAGCTATATGAATATAAATGTAAAGGAAAAATCATAATGAATGCAGTCGGACTTAAATGCGAAAAACTCGACAGAATAAAAAAAGTAGTCATAACGGCGGAGGAGATCGCCGAAAAGACAGCGGAAGCAGGAAAGCTTATTGACCGTGAATATGAGGGAAAGCCGCTTCTGCTCGTCAGCATTTTAAAGGGCGCTTATATTTTCCTCGCCGATCTTTCAAGAGCAGTTTCCATTCCGTGCGAGATAGGCTTTATGGCGGCGGAAAGCTACGGATCGGGTCTTTCTTCCTCGGGTAATGTAAAGATAACACTTGACTTAAAGCAGGATATCTCCGAATATCACGTTGTCATCGTTGAGGACATCGTTGACTCGGGAAGAACGCTTTCCAGAATAGTTGAGATGCTCCGTGAGAGAAACCCTCTTTCGCTCAAAGTCCTCACTCTCCTTGACAAACCCGAGCGCAGAGCCGTGGATTTCAAGCCCGACTACACGCTTTTCACTATACCGGATTTCTTCGCAGTCGGCTACGGACTCGACTGCGGCGAATACTACCGCAATCTGCCTTACATCGCAGAATACGACCCAAATTAAAAAATAGGTCACCTCTATTCTGACATTTTTACTCGACGCAGGAATTAAGGTATTGAGCATCACAAGGCTCGGAAAGGAATGAATGACCAATGGCACCAAAAAAATCCTCAAACAGGGGACTGCTTATCTATGTCGGGGTGCTTCTTGCGGCAATGATACTTATCGTTGCACTTATGAAGCAGGCTACCAAAACCGTTTCGGAATACAGCTATTCCGATATTATGAGCTACTTTGACAATTATCAGGTAAGCGAATACAACTTTGACCTCGGCACGGGCGAGCTCAGTATGACCGTTACACTCGATGACGGAACGGAAAAGCTCATCAATTACATCGTTCCGAATGTTACTGTTTTCCTGAATGAGATCCAGACGGGTTCGGAAAATTACCGCAAGGAATACAATGCTGTCCACCCCGACGCTCCGCTCAAAATGGAGTATTATAAGATCCAGGATAATTCATGGCTTTATAATCTTCTCCCGTCAGTTATCATAATCATTCTTATGGTCGCACTGTTCTTCTTTATGATGAGACAGGCAGGCGGCGGCGGAAAGATCAACAGCTTCAGCAAGGCCAATGTCAAAACGACCTCGAACACGAAGCACACATTTGACGATGTTGCGGGCGCAGACGAGGAAAAGGAAGAGCTTGCGGAGATCGTTGACTTCCTCAAAAATCCTAAGAAATACAGCGAAATGGGCGCAAGAATACCTAAGGGCGTTCTTCTTATGGGCCCTCCGGGTACAGGTAAAACTCTTCTCGCAAAGGCCGTTGCAGGCGAAGCGGGAGTTCCGTTCTTCTCAATTTCGGGTTCGGACTTCGTTGAGCTTTATGTCGGCGTAGGTGCTTCGAGAGTAAGAGATCTTTTTGAAACAGCGAAGAAAAACGCTCCTGCCATTGTTTTCATCGATGAGATCGATGCCGTAGGACGTCACAGAGGTGCAGGTCTTGGCGGCGGTCACGATGAACGTGAGCAGACGCTCAACCAGCTCCTTGTTGAAATGGACGGCTTTGAGGGCAACGAGGGCGTTATCGTCATCGCCGCTACGAACCGCCGTGATATCCTTGACCCTGCACTTCTCCGTCCGGGCAGATTCGACCGTCAGATAACGGTAAGCTACCCCGACATCAAGGGCAGAGAGGAAATTCTCAAAGTCCACACGAAAAAAAAGCCGCTCGCTCCCGATGTAAGCCTTTCCACTATCGCAAAATCAACAGCAGGCTTTACGGGCGCTGACCTTGAAAACCTCACGAACGAGGCTGCTCTTATCGCAGCTCGCAAGGAAAAGAAAGCTATCACAAAGGCTGATATCGAAGAAGCCGTTATCAAGGTCATCGCAGGTCCCGAGAAGAAGAGCCGTGTCGTTACTCAGGAAGAGCGCCGCACAGTCGCTTACCACGAAGCAGGTCACGCTATAGTAACATATTATCTCCCGTCACAGGACAGCGTTCATCAGGTAACTATCATTCCTCACGGCGGCGCAGGCGGTATGACTATCCATCTCCCGTCAAAAGAACCGTCCCTCATTGACGTTAATGCAGAGCGCATCGAGGACGAGATCAAGGTCTGCATGGGCGGACGTGTTGCCGAGGAGCTTATCATCGGCAAGGGTTCGGCTGGCGCAGTGAGCGACCTCCAGCGTTCGACCAAGATCGCAAAGGATATGGTCACAAAGTACGGTCTTTCCAAGCTTGGTCTTGTTGTTTACGCAGATCAGAACGATGAACCCTTCGTCGGAATGGGATATGGCCGTTCAAACGGAATTTCCGAGCGTGTTCAGGGCGAGATCGATGATGAGATCCATCGTATCGTTACCGAGAACTATGAAGCCTGCGTTGCAATGCTCAAAGAGCATATCGACCAGCTTCATCTTCTTGCCAAGTATCTTATCGCACACGAGAAGATCGACGGCGCAGACTTTGAAAAGCTTATGAAAGGCGAGATCACAGCCGAAACTATCGAGAAGGATTACGAGGAATATATGAAGTCCGTTATCACTCCCGAGGATAAGGCTGAGGTTTCCGAAGAAAAATCCGATGCTCCTGCCGATAATGCAGATTCAACAGCAGATGCTGCTTCCGCAGAAGATACTTCCGATGCAAAGGCTGACGAAAACGCTTCAACAGAAGAAAAGTCTGACAGCTCGGACGAAAACAAGGAATAAATCCTAAATTTATCACAGACCGCACTTTAACGTGCGGTTTGTTTTTACAGTTTGAAATGACAAAATTCGGCGATGCTTCGGATTATAATATAAGGGTAATTTTATAGAAAAGGGGGAAAAGTAATGGACAAAAACTCACCGATAGAGGAGCTTCACGGCGTTGGAAAAAAGCGCGCGGAGCTGTATGCAAAGCTTGGCATATTCACGGTCGGCGACCTTATCTGCCATTACCCCCGAAGCTATATCGACTATTCCGCACCGACCGAGATCGCAGAAACCGTGCTTTTTGAGCATAACGTCATAAAGGCTCGCATAATAAAGAAAATGCCTGCGGCGAGGATACGGAGCGGACTTGTGCTTTACAAGATAATTGCCGCCGATGACAGCGCAAACATCACGATTACCTTTTACAACAACCGCTTTGCTTATGATGCGCTCGAAACCGATGAGGAGTATCTTTTCTCGGGCAAGGTCAACGGAAATATGGTCCGCCGTGAGATGAACACACCGCTTTTCGTCCGCGCAGATACGAAAAATCTCCTCAAACCCGTTTACAGACTCACTGAGGGTATAACCTCAAACATCATCAGTGCGAACATTTCTCAGGCACTCGACAGCATCGGCGATGAGGGCTACATTGACCATATCCCGAACTTTATCCGACAGAAATATCACCTTGCTTCGCTCGAATATTCGCTGAGGAATATCCATTTTCCGTCCGATGCGCATATTGCGGAAATGTCGAAAAAGCGGCTCGCTTTCGATGAAATGCTTAAGCTACAGCTCGGAATGAGCATGATGAAGAACCGAAGCCGTGAGCTTGCAGGCATACAGATGAACAAGCTTGCCGATTCGCTCGGTGAATTCCGCAGACGTCTGCCGTTTGAGCTTACAGGTGCGCAGGTTCGTGCAGTGAACGAGATAACGGACGATATGTGCCGTAAATACCCGATGAACCGACTTGTTCAGGGTGATGTTGGTTCGGGCAAGACTGCTGTTGCGGCTGCGGCTGCGCTGTTCTGCTTCAAAAACGGCTGTCAAACTGCACTTATGGCACCTACGGAGATCCTTGCACAGCAGCATTTTCGGACGCTTTCGGAGCTTCTTGAACCGTTCGGCGTAAAGGTCTGCTGCCTTACGGGTTCTGTCCCGAAAAAAGAACGCACTGTAATTGATGAAAAGATAAAAAGCGGCGAATTCCACGTTGTAACGGGAACTCACGCACTTATTTCCGACACGACCGAGTTTAAGCGGCTCGGACTTGTCATTATGGACGAACAGCATCGCTTCGGCGTAAATCAGCGTGCAAAGCTTGCGCAAAAGGGTATGAATCCGCACAGGCTCGTAATGTCCGCAACGCCGATACCGAGAACGCTTGCAATGATAATTTACGGCGACCTTGATATTTCGGTGCTTGACGAGCTTCCAAAGGGCAGGCAGAAGATAGAAACTTTCGCCGTCACCGACAAGCTTCGTGAACGTGCCTGCGGCTTTGTGCGAAAGCAGCTTGACGAGGGCAGGCAGGCTTACATCGTCTGTCCGATGATAGAAGAGGACGAAAACGGTCTTGCTTCGGCGAAAAGCTATGCCGAAAATGCGGCGAAAAACGAATTCAAGAATTATACTATTGGTATTCTTCACGGAAAAATGTCCCCTCAGGAGAAGAATGAAGCTATGGTACACTTCAAAAGCGGCGAAACTCAGCTGCTTGTTGCGACAACGGTAGTCGAGGTCGGCGTTGACGTTCCGAATGCAACTGTTATAATGATAGAAAACGCCGAGCGGTTCGGGCTTTCGCAGCTTCATCAGCTTAGGGGACGTGTCGGACGAGGTTCGCATCAGAGCTACTGTATTCTCATTGCAGGAAACGTTTCGCCCGAAACGAGGGAGCGTCTGAAAATTATGACGGAGACCTCGGACGGGTTCAGGATATCGGAATATGACCTTAAAATGCGTGGTGCAGGTGATTTCTTCGGCGAACGTCAGCACGGTCTGCCCGAGATGCGGCTTGCCGACCCGTCAATGGACAGACAGATCATAAGCACGGCTCAGAATGCTGCAAAGGATATACTTGAACAAAGTCCCGACCTTACGAATTTCCCTGAACTTAAAGCTGATATCGACAAAATGTTTTCATCGGGTGTGGCTGATGCGCTTTGATATTCGGGAAATAATACTTTACAACTTCATCTCAATGTGATATAATTTGATTGTATAATGTATTGATGAGAAATACAACATTATTTAAAAGGAGCAAAACAGAAATGCCAGTCAAAGTCGGAATGGTTTCTCTCGGCTGCAACAAAAATCAGGTCGATGCGGAGAGAATGTTATATAAAATAAAAGAAGCAGGTTATCAGCTCGTTGCTGATGCTGCGCTGTCCGATATCGTTATCGTAAACACCTGCGGATTTATCGAAAGTGCAAAGCAGGAGGCTATCGAAACTATCCTCGAATTCGGCAAGCTCAAAGAAGAGGGCAGAATAAAGAAGATAATCGTTTCGGGCTGTCTTGCCGAAAGATATAAGGAAGAGGTCGCCGAGCTTCTCCCCGAGGCTGATGCTGTTATCGGTCTTGGCTGCAATGATGATATACTGAATGTTATCGACAAGGTTCTCGCAAACCAAAGACCGCTCGAATTCGCAAACAAGCTCTGTCTTCCTATGGAGGGCGGACGTATTCAGACTACTCTGCCTTTCTATTCCTACCTCAAAGTCGCAGAGGGCTGCTCGAACTGCTGTACATACTGCGCTATTCCTGCTATAAGAGGAAAGTTCCGCAGCGTTCCTATGGAAAAGCTTATCGAAGAAGCCAAAGGTCTTGCCGAACACGGTGTAAAAGAGCTTAACATCATCGCTCAGGATTCCACACGTTACGGCGAGGATCTTTACGGCGAAAGCAAGCTTCCCGAACTTCTCACCGAGCTTTGTAGGATCGATAAATTAAAATGGATAAGAATTCTTTACTGCTACCCAGAAAGAATTACCGACAGGCTTCTTGATGTTATCGCAAAAGAGGATAAGATAGTTAAATATATCGATGTTCCCATTCAGCACTGCTGCGAGGATATTCTCAAAAAGATGAACCGTGAGGGCAATGAAGAATATCTCCGTGCGCTTATGGCGAAAATTCGTGAGAAAATCCCGAACGTTACTATCCGTACAACGCTCATCACGGGATTCCCGTCCGAAACGGAGGAGCAGTTCAATCAGCTTGCCGATTTCGTCAAGGATATGCGTTTCGACCGTCTTGGCTGTTTCGCATATTCGCAGGAGGAAGGCACAAAGGCTGCCGAAATGCCCGACCAGATCGATGAGGAAACCAAGCAGCGCCGTGCTGATGTTATAATGGAACAGCAGCAGATAATTATGGCGCAGAACAATGAAAAAATGATAGGCAAGACTATCGAGGTTGTCACCGAGGGCTTCGACCGCTACGGCGAATGTTACTTCGGAAGAAGCGCAGCGGACGCTCCCGATATTGACGGAAAAATTTTCTTCCGCTCGCCCGAAAGAAAGCTCACCTCCGGCAGCTTTGTAAAAGTTAATATCACAGAAACGCTTGACTATGACCTGATTGGAGAGATCGAAAATGAATTTGCCGAATAAGCTCACTCTTTTAAGAGTTATACTTGTACCGTTCTTCGTATTCTTCCTGCTGACGGATTTTATGCCGTTCTCAAAGATAGCAGCGCTTGTTATTTTCATTGCGGCATCGGTCACTGACGCTCTTGACGGACATATTGCAAGAAGCCAGAACCTCGTAACAACGTTCGGAAAATTTCTTGATCCTCTTG
Source organism: uncultured Ruminococcus sp. (assembly GCA_900550695.1). Taxonomy (GTDB): domain Bacteria; phylum Bacillota; class Clostridia; order Oscillospirales; family Ruminococcaceae; genus UMGS363. Next base: position 450 of record URTF01000052.1, on the reverse strand, counting down.
CGGATAAAGTCCTCGTGCTTTCGGCGCTGATATGTTTCTGCAAGCTTGGCATCGTCGGTGCAGTACCCGTAATAATCATTATGACAAGAGAGTTCATGGTTTCGGGATTAAGGCTTGTCACTGCGAACGAGGGCGTAGTTGTTGCAGCAGGAATATGGGGCAAGCTCAAGACGGCGTTCACGCTCGTTGCGGAGGTCGTTATACTCTTCACTCTTTGTCTTAATATCGGAACAGGCTCAAATGCAGAGGCTGTTATCAATGTCATAAACCAGACTCTTATCTGGATAGCGACTGCTCTCACGGTCATTTCGGGCGGAATTTATCTCAAAGGTTACTGGAAATACATTGATTCAAGCAAGTGATGTTAAATTCGGAATTCGGAATGCGGAATTCGGACTTATTTTATACTAAACACTATTTAAAATTTAGAAAAAATCAAGCCGACAATCT
>URTF01000051.1 GCA_900550695.1 uncultured Ruminococcus sp. | reverse complement strand
TTTTTAATCAAAGTGTAGACAAAAAATCGGCGCAAAAGCCATATATGCGAGCTTTGGCTTGATTTTTTGTACACTTTCAGTTTAAAAATTAGTATAATACAAACAGCCGCAGACAAAAACGCCTACGGCTGTTGCTTTTCATCCGGAAAGATCAGAACAGCTGACCCGGGAGCTTAAGCTTTTCCTTTGGCGGAAAAAGCTTGTCGAATTCTTCCGTTTCGGCTTCGTCAACGAAGTAACCCTGCGGCGGAGCGTAAACGCCCGTGATGCCGTCAAGATAACCCGTTTTAAGCTCTTTGCAGAGGAAGAACGAATCGTCCGCACCCTCGGGCAGACCGTGATAGCGGATACCGAACTCTCTTGCATAAGTGAAGCCGCTTTTGCCGTAAAAGTCGATGTTCCCCTCGAAGCAGAGCGCACCCGCACCGAGTTCAGCCGCCTTTTCAAGCGAGTAGTCGAGCAGTTTTTTGCCGTAGCCCTTGCGCTTGAATTCGGGCGAAATGCATATCGGTCCCATTGTCATTATCGGGATATTCCTGCCGTCATCTGCGGTGATGAACGCCCTCATAAACATATTCTGCCCGATGAGCTTTCCGTCCTTTTCCATAACAAAGTCAAGCTCATGAACGAAAGCAGGATCGTTTCGCAGCTGATGAAGCACATAATGCTCCGTGCAGCCGGGGCGGTAGACGTTCCAGAATGATTCTCTTACAAGGTTCTCGACCTCACGGTGTTCATTGTTGTTTTCCAAGCGAATGATATAGTCAATTTTATTCATTATTTAATCCTCCTGATGATCGTTGACTGCGGTTCCGGGAGGTTTGGCGGAAAATGTATTGATCAAACCTCCGTCAGCCCAATACAATCTCCAAGGTGTTGTTTTTCTTCAAACAGCGCTCTCCTTAAAATATAATAATATATAGATCAAGCCTTTCGGCAGGACCGGCGATAGGTGTAAAGTCATCATAATTTGATGATACTATATCTCTAAAGTGTGCACATATTTCCAACCGTCATTTTTCAGAAACGACAGAGAATCTTTCATTATGGACTCAAACTCCTCAATATCTCTGTCCTGTCCCGATTTAGTCGGTGCATCGGAAACATTTGCATACGCATAATAAGACACGATCATATCTTCATTCGGTGTTCCGAGATATACAAGCTCTGTCGTTTCTTCATTTAAAGCTTTTATACACAGCAAATATTCATATTCGCCTGTTTCAGCTTCATAGTAATTGTGAAGCTCGCTGCTCTGTTCTCGGATTTTTTGCGCCCGCTTATAAACTTCAATATTCGGACTCTTAAAAGAATAATAAGAATATGCACCATTGCTTAATTTGAGATCTCTCCCGAAAATATCATTTTGCACACGACATATTGAAATATCTGTCATGCCGTCACCAATGACCAAATCGCATAAATGCTCCTCGGAATGATCATCGGTTAAATAGTCGTCCAGATTTATAGTTTCAATGTATTCCAGATTATCATATTTATTCAGATAATACTGCGTATCTGTGAGCAGTTCATCAAAGCTTGCTTTCGGCATATCAACATTGTAAGAGTAACAATGTATTGCATTATGAAAATCTTCACCATAGGTGCGCAAATTAAAGGAGCGATATTCCTCATTTCCGGTAAACAGGCAGGCAACAATATAATTGTGATAGCTGCCATATTGATACACTGCACAATAATAATCGCTGTTGTCGCCATCATTGGTTTTATAAATATCAATGCTGTTCACTCGGTTAATATGTATTTCGTTACTTATAATTGTTTTTTCGGCATTATCATACATTACAATATGAAATTTATCATACCTGACATCTTTGCATAAATAAAAGTCTTCGGCTATCCCATCATAATTCAGATCAATACTGCAATAAAGTTCTTCCTGCTGTAAATCAACTGTGCTTACAGCTTCCGTACTTGCGATCTCATCATCTTCTATTATATCGTTTTCATATAATGACCCCGTAACAATTGCATCAGACACAGTATCTGTTTCTGTATCATTTAAATATTTATTGCCTGCGCAGGATGTTAATACAAATATGGATATCAACACACAGAATAAATAAGAGCAAAAACGTTTCATTTTTATCCCCCAATGTAAACAGATCAAGCCTTTCGGCCGGACCGGCGATAGAAATTTGAAAGGTCAAAGCCGTTGTTTTTCAGCTTCACTTCTTTTATAAAGCCTAACCATTCTCGGGCGGTTGTATCTTTGCAGGATAACGAAAAAAATATCGCAAAGTCCTGCGAAAAATGCGGTTATAACGAAGATAAAGATATATCTTTTAGGGTCGGGCGTGAAAAAGCTGAACAACAGCGAAGCATATCCGAGCAGGATTATCAGTTCGTGAATTATCTCCGCCGCACACATATTTTCAATGATCTTTTTCATATCGTTCTGTTCGAGCGAAAAATTCTGCGGCTCCCAAGTCGGGATAAAGTGCTTCCATTTTTTCACTCGCAGAAGCTTGTACAGCTTCTTTTCAAGCTTTGTTTCGCAGAACCACCTGCTTTGCGTGTTTATCCCGTCTTTGGTAAAGTGATCGACAGCTGTGCCTACAGCGAGCCGCATTGCGAAATGGTAAAACATCGTTGCGAATGTTATTGTCAGCGAGAACCAAAGCGTGGAAAGATACGTTTTGTAAAGGATAAAAAATATCAGTGCAAGCACCGCCGTGACAACGGTAATGATTTTAAAAAGCTTACTGAACTGCATAAAGTTCTCCGTTTCTGTCAGCCGCAAAGCTCGGAAATTTTCCTCACCGAGTTAGCGGTTCGGATAGTGAGAAATTCGCCGATGCCTGCGCTTGCGGTCTTTTTCCACCAGTTTGCCTTTGCGTAATTTTTTCTGTCGAACGACCAGAAGATAACGTCCTTGTATATGCATATCTTTTCAAGCTTTTCGGACGGCTCGCCGATCTTTGCGGCAATTTCCTCCGCTGTTATAGTCGGCATTACGAAGATAAGGTTGTCATAAATGTCTTTGTCAGCCGTTCCCCACCATTCGGGAGCGTTTTGCAGAATGTCGGCGACCTTTTCGCTGTCGGTAACGTAAACCTCGGTCTGAACGCCGAAGATTTCGCTTATCATCTCTTTTATTTCGTCCGAGGTGAAGCTTTCTTCGGCGGAAAAAATGACATTTCCGCTGTTGAGATGCGTTTTCACATCGGTGAAGCCGAGCTTTTCAAAGGCTGCTTTCAGTTCAGACATAACGATCTTATTTTTGCCGCTGATGTTTATTCCTCGGAGCAAAGCAATGTATCTTTTCATTTTGTCACCTGTCATTATATGTGTTTTCAAGCAGTTTCAGACCCTCGTGCATATCCTGCCCGAGAATTTCCTGCGTTTTGGAGAAATTATATTTCTCGTGAAGCTTGTCATGAACTTTGAGAAAGGCTTTTTTGCCGTATTTATGTATGAACATAGCCTGCGCTTTTGCGGCGTTCGCGCCGTCATTGCCCTCAACATAGAAGCCTTTGTGACAGCTTTCAATGTCGGCACATTCGTAACAGCCGTCAATGCATTTTTCGGAACAGCAGGTCACGTTCGGGCATTTTTTATCGGGTGAGCAGGTCGCAAACGAGCAGACATTATATTCCGTCCGACAGCCGCCGCACCATTCGCTCAGGAAACAATGATTGCAGGAAAAACCGCAGTATGCAACGGGGTCAGCGCCTTTCCGCACGAGTTTGCAAAGCTTGTTTTTTATGCGGAGCATTGCCTCAACGTGCATTATCCAGTGTCGGCTGAACGGCATTTTTATCAATCCGAGAATATCCTTTCCGCACCAGTAATCAATGAGCCAGACAGCGTGTTCATCATCGCTCACGCAGCCCGAATCGGCAGCTCTTTTTCTGTCTTCTTCGTTGAATTTCCGCTTCGTCTGCGAAATTTCCATATTCAAAAGTATATCATTTGTGGAAAGCATAACAGCTTTTGCATACTCATAAAGCTGTGAAATATCAAGCTTTCGGGAGAAATCCGCAATAGCTTCGCCCTGAAGCTCGTTTCCCGTGGTGATGATAGAGGAGTGGGTTCTTTTGTCAAAGCCGTTCGCAAAAAATATCTGTTCATCGTTTACGATAAGAGTGTGCATAACGATGTCTTCGATGCGGAAAATATGCCATATCGAGTAGGCGAGGGTCTTGCTGTGATAGCCGTCTGCGCCTGCGAACGGCATTTCGGAAAAGGCCTTTTCCGGATAGCCGTTCACGATTTGAGTTATCTGTTCAAAAAGGCTGTTCCGCAGTTCAATAAGTTTGCTGATACCGTCCTTAAAGGTACTTTTCTTTTTGATAAGCTCCTGCATTTCGGCGTTCATTTCCGACCATTCTTTGTTCATATATGTCACCCCTAATGTCTGTTTTGCTTTAAATTATACACTTGCGTTTTTATTTTGTCAAGAATAATGATCAATGACAGGTGACGAAATTTATATATCCTATTGACAGTGGGATATTTTTGTGGTATCATACAATAGTACGAAATCATACTATCAGGAGGCAATATGTTAAGTGAACTTCAGAAAAAGATACTTTATATCAATTGTCTGACGGAAAAAATCGATTCTCTCTATCATCAGGCAGGACTTAAGCTCGGCGTTTCGGACAGCGTTTTGCAGGTACTTTATATGGTATATACGAGCGGCGGAAAATGCGCACTTTATGATATTTACAGATCATACAATGTCAGCAAGCAGACTATAAACTCCGCTGTCAGAAAATTGGAGAGCGATGATATCATTCGCCTTGAAAAGCTTGACGGAAAAGCAAAAGAGGTCTGTTTTACCGAAAAGGGCATGATATATGCAGAGCGGAACGCAGCAAAGCTGTTCGATGCCGAGTGCCGGGTTTTCAGTGGCTGGAGCAAGGAAGAAATACAGCTTTATATTGACCTTATCGAGAAATATAATGACGAATTTCAAAAACAGATACAAGATCTATAAAATATAATAGGAGATAAAAAGTGAAACAGAAAATACAGCTTTCCGACCATTTCGGATATGGCAGGCTCATTCGTTTTACGATACCGTCGATACTTATGATGATCTTCACTTCGATCTATGGTGTCGTTGACGGATTTTTCGTGTCAAACTACGTCGGAAAAACGGCTTTTGCCGCCGTGAATTTTATAATGCCGTTCCTGATGATAGTCGGAGCGATAGGCTTTATGTTCGGTGCAGGCGGAAGTGCACTTATCGCAAAAACAATGGGCGAGGGTGAAAAGGAAAAGGCGAACAACATCTTTTCGCTCATCGTTTTTTCAACGTTCATCTGCGGCTTTGTGATCGCAGTATTGAGTATAGCTTTTTTAGGACCGATAGCAATGCTACTCGGTGCTGACGGGGAAATGCTCGATGACTGCGTACTGTACGGACGGGTGATCCTTGCCGCACTGCCGTTTCTTATGCTGCAGTATGCGTTTTCAAGCCTTGTCGTTGCCGCAGAGAAACCAAAACTCGGATTGGCTGTAACAGTCATTGCGGGAATTGTGAATATGATAGGCGATGCACTGTTTATGGCGGTTTTTCAGTGGGGCGTTTTCGGTGCTGCACTGGCGTCCGCACTTGGACAGACTATGGGCGGACTTATTCCGCTGATCTGTTTTTCAGGAAAGAATTCAGGCAGCTTAAAAATTTCAAGACCAAAATGGGACGGAAGATCGCTCGCTAAAGTATGTATAAACGGCTCATCGGAGCTTATGAGCAATATTTCAATGTCGCTCGTCGGTATGCTCTACAATGCCCGGCTTATGAAATATGCAGGTGAGGACGGCGTTGCGGCTTACGGCACGATAATGTATGTAAACTTTATCTTCCTTGCGATATTTATTGGCTACTCGACTGGAGCTGCGCCGATCGTAAGCTATCACTACGGTGCAGGCAATAAGGAGGAGCTGAACAGCCTGCTGAAAAAAAGCTCGGCGGTCATCTTCATTTCATCAGCGGCAATGTTTGCGGTATCAAAATCTATGTCCTATCCGCTTGCGAAAATTTTCGTAGGATATGATGCAGGACTTCTTGAAATGACGGCACATGCTTTCGATATCTACGCATATTCCTTCCTTTTTGCGGGAATGTCGATATATGGTTCGGGATTTTTTACCGCTCTCAACGACGGACTTACATCGGCGCTCATCTCTTTCCTGCGAACGCTTCTTTTCCAGAGTGCGGCGGTGCTTATAATGCCGCTGATATGGGGACTTGACGGAATATGGTATTCGGGCGTTGCTGCGGAGCTTATGGCAGTAGCGGTAACGATCGTGTTCCTTATTATACGGAATAAAAAATACGGATATTGGTCAAAGAAAAAAGCATAAAATACAACTTTGCAATGCAATTTTGCCTGACCTTTTATTGACAAACCGCGAAAAATACAGTATCATATAAATATACTGTTTTTTTGCGGTTTTATTCTATATTATAAAAGGATCTTGCATATAATGATAAAAAATTTCAAGGGCAGCCTTATGCTACTTGTGACCTCACTTATATGGGGAACGGCTTTTGTGGCACAAAGCGAGGGTATGAACTATATCGAACCGTTTACCTATAACGCCCTGCGAACGCTCCTCGGAGGAGTTGTACTTATCCCCGTGATAATTCTTTTCCGCTTTCTTGATAAGAAAAACGGCGGCGAAAAAAAGACCCTTCCTCTCAAAAATACGGTCATAGGCGGACTTTGCTGCGGCGTGTTACTCTTTGTTGCAAGCTCGTTCCAGCAGGCGGGCATCGCCCAAACAACGGCAGGAAAAGCTGGCTTTGTAACGGCGCTTTACATTGTTATCGTTCCGATAATAGGCTTGTTTCTGCGGAGAAAAATGCCGCTGCGGATGTGGTTTTTTATCGCGGCCGCACTCGTCGGGTTCCGGCTCTTGTGCATAAAGGAGAACTTCGGGATCTCGGCAGGTGATATGCTTGTTTTTTTCGGTGCGGTATTTTTTGCGGTACATATCATCACGATAGACCATTTCAACGAAAAGGGAACGGACGGCGTTCTTATGTCCTGCATACAGTTTTTTACGGCAGGACTGCTTATGCTGATATGTATGTTCATATTTGAAAAGCCTGCTGCCGCAAATATCGCCGACGCAGGCGGCACGATACTTTATGCAGGAATAATGTCCTGCGGAGTGGCATACACGCTCCAGATACTCGGACAGAAATACACCGAGCCGACGCTTTCGACGCTGCTTATGAGTCTTGAATCGGTCTTTGCGGCTCTTTCGGGGTGGCTTATCCTCGGTGAGAAGTTGAGCACAAAGGAATTTTTCGGGTGTGTCCTTATTTTTGCGGCTGTGATACTTGCACAGCTTGCGGGATCGGATAAAAAAGAAAAGGATGGGGAAAAAATATGAAAAAATACTTGAGCAAACTCATTTTCGGCGCAGTCATGATCGCATTTCTTATATGGTGCATGGTTTCCGCACCGATAACAAGCGCAGTCGGAACGCTTTGGTCACTTCTTCCGCCGATAGTCGCTATCGGACTTGCGCTCATTACAAAGGAAGTCTATTCCTCGCTTTTCATCGGCAGCCTGACGGGCGCTGTCATATACGCCGCTGCATCATCGACGGGCGTTGAGGGAGTTTTCACGACCGTTGTCCGTGACGGACTTATCGCAAACATTGCCGACTCGTATAATGTCGGTATCCTTGTGTTCCTCGTCGTGCTCGGAACGATCGTTGTGCTTATGAATAAGGCTGGCGGCAGCAAGGCTTACGGCGAGTGGGCAGCAAAGCATATAAAATCGAGAGTCGGTGCTTGTATCTCAACTTTTGTGCTCGGTGCGCTCATATTCGTGGACGATTATTTCAACTGCCTTACAGTCGGTTCGGTAATGCGCCCCGTAACGGACAAGCATCGGGTTTCGCGTTCAAAGCTTGCGTACATCATTGACGCAACGGCCGCACCTATCTGCATCATCGCCCCCGTGTCTTCATGGGCGGCTGCGGTCAGCGGAACGATCGAGGGAGTGAACGGCATACAGCTTTTCATAAATACTATCCCGTATAACCTCTATGCACTGCTCACGATAGTAATGGTGATTTTTATTTCGCTCACGGGCGTTGACTATGGCACAATGAGAATACACGAAGAAAATGCCGCAAAGGGTGACCTTTTCACGACCCGCAGCACCGTTTACGACACTGCGGAGGACAACGCCGTTTCAAAGGGCAGGGTAATTGACCTTATCATTCCCGTTGTGATACTCATTGTCTGCTGCGTTGTGGGAATGATATACAGCGGCGGATTTTTCAGCGGAGAAAGCTTTGTTGATGCGTTTGCAAACTGCGATGCGTCGTATGCACTTTCGCTCGGTTCAATTATCTCACTTCTTATAATTATAGCGTATTTTCTCATAAGACACGTTCTTACGTTTAAGGACTGCATGGACGCAATACCTGCAGGATTTAAGCAGATGGTCCCTGCAATACTTATCCTTACCTTTGCATGGACATTGAAAACAATGACAGGACTTCTTGAGGCAGGTACATTCGTTTCGGGCATCGTAGAAAGCGCATCCGCAATAGCAATACTTCTTCCGTGCATACTCTTTGTCGTTGCACTCGGACTCGCATTCGCAACGGGTACTTCATGGGGAACATTCGGTATACTTATCCCGATAGTAACGGGCATCTTCAGCAGCGAGCTCGCAGGAGTTTCCGAGGCAGGGGAGATACCGAAAACAGTAATAATCTGCATTTCAGCCTGCCTCGCAGGAGCAGTCTGCGGCGACCATTGCTCGCCGATATCCGATACAACGATCATGGCATCTACAGGAGCACAGTGTGACCACGTCAACCACGTTTCAACACAGCTGCCTTATGCATTCACAGTCGCAGCAGTGTGCGTTGTCGGATATGTACTTTCGGGATTTGTCCAGAACGTGTTTGCAGTGCTCGGATTTTCGATCGCACTTATGCTCGCAGTGCTGTTTATTATCAGAGCGGCAGAAAAGAAAAAAGCAAAATAGAAAAGAAATAAAAGTTTACGTTAATTCTGCAGGAATTTCGCTTTGTTCAAAGGGTGGTGGGTGTCCGGAGGACAGCGTCCCTTGCCGCAGGTCAATTTGACCTTTAGAAGAAAGCGAAACACCTTAAACTAACAGCATTGAGCATTGCCGCAATAGCGAAATATCTATAAGTTAAAAAGCGCAATTCACATTCAAAAAGTTAAACAGAACGTGAGAAATCAGTTCCGTTGACCTAAAAATGTGAATTGCGCTGATTCTATGTGTACGGAAAAACTATCCTCTGAAAGCAAATATGCGAACGGAGTGAGAATGTTTGCTTTCAGACAAAGTATGAACATATCAAAACAGATCAAGCATACTGTCAAGATAAATATTCTCCCTTACACGCAGCTGAAATTCGGGTCTGACCATGTAATAAAGCAGAAATTCAAGCACGACCGCACTGCCGAGTCCTCTTCCCTCGATCTTGAAATTCGAGAACCCCATGGGAAGATAAACGTCAAAGATATCGTTGATCCCGATAAAACTCGGGTTCTCCATTGCTTTTGAAAAGAGATATCCGCTGTCCGAATCGGGCGCACGGCAAATATGATCGGCACAGTTTTCACCAAGGTTTTTGCGGCTGACATTTTCGTAGCAGGCTTTTCTGTCCCTGCAGCCGACCCAGCAGCATTCGTTGCATAAAAATTCGGTCTTGTCTTTTTGCGCCTGCGTCATTTCCGACAGCCTGCCAAACTGCTTGTTGAGCCTGAAATCGGGTACAACGTATCGGAAATCATCACGTTCGGTCTCATTTATGAACTGCTCCCATTCGGTGAGGACCTTTGTTGTAGATGATATAAAATAAAACCTCGGATAGTTCGCTTTTATATGTCCAAGCAGCATATCGGAGCAGATTATAATGCCGTTCTGAGGTTCGCTGCTCTCAAAAAGTGCGCAGAGTGCATTGCATTTTCTGTCCGAAAGATGTTCTTCCGAAAGCAGCGAGTTGCTGAAAGTCAGACGTGCGGAAATGCCGTATTCCTTCATCAGCTCAAGCACTTCTGTCGGTGAATGTTCGCCGGAACCGACTCTTCCGCCGCCCCATATACAGTCCGCAGGTGCGCCGTATATCGAACCGATATCGCATCGGTCGTAAAACCAGTCCCTATGCTTGCGGTAAAGCGGAAGAAAGACGCTGTAAAGCCCGTAAAATTCAAATAAACCGGGAAGATGGTATTTTGCTTTGTTCATATTTACCTCATTTTACACGGATAAGGTTTTTATCCGCTTTTCAAGTGCATCTTCAAACGCTCTGTCCTGCGCAGATGTGCGTTTCGGCGCACCTTTGAGATGCCCTCCGCTCCTGCGTATCTTCTTGCTTATCGCTCTGAATTCGAGCAGACCCGAAATGTTGTCGGCGGTGTATTCTCTGCCGTTCTGATCGAGTGCAAAAGCTCCCTTTCCAAGACACAGCGCCGCAAGACCGTAGTCCTGCGTTACTGCGATATCACCTTTTTCAAGCAGATTGACGAGCCGAAGATCAACGCTGTCTGCACCCTTGTCAACAACTATCGTGCGGACGTTTTCCCACTCTATCCTATGCGAAGTATCACAGAGGATAATACATTCAATGCCGTATTTATGAGCGATCCTTACCGTTTCGTCAACAACGGGACAGCCGTCCGCATCAATACATATCTTCATTTTTGACCCTTGCTTTCGTTTTTTGTAATATTAAACATTATTTATTATATCATACCGTGACACAAAACGCAAAAGTTTTTTTATTCTGCATCTTGAACAACATAATAAGACATATATCATAGTGATTTTGTATGTTTTGACATAGCCGATCTTGGCAGATAAAGCGACAGATTGTTTTGTTGTGATATTAAACAAAATTGTGAAAAAATACGACTTTGAAAATATTTAAAATGTATATTTGTGTACAAAAAACAATGCCTGCGATATGATTTGACCGTGCGCTTTTCCGAATATATAATTAATATCATCAAAACCGATAAAACCACGAAAGGAATGTACGGATATGTCAAATGAAAGATATGAACTTAACAAAAACCTTGCACAGATGCTCAAAGGCGGAGTAATTATGGACGTTACAACTCCCGAGCAGGCAAAGATCGCAGAGGCTGCAGGTGCCTGCGCCGTAATGGCACTCGAAAGGATCCCTGCCGATATAAGAGCGGCAGGCGGCGTTTCAAGAATGAGCGACCCGAAGATGATAAAAGGTATCCAGAACGCTGTTTCTATCCCCGTAATGGCAAAGTGCAGGATCGGTCATTTCGCAGAGGCACAGATCCTTCAGGCTATCGAGATCGACTATATCGACGAGTCCGAAGTTCTTTCACCTGCAGACGACAAGTATCACATCAACAAGCGTGAATTCAATGTTCCGTTCGTCTGCGGCGCAAAAGACCTTGGAGAGGCGCTCCGCCGTATCAACGAGGGCGCATCTATGATAAGAACGAAGGGCGAACCCGGCACGGGCGATGTTGTTCAGGCTGTCCGTCACATGAGAATGATGCAGAGTGAAATTCGCAAGCTCACTTCAATGTCAAAGGACGAGCTTTTCGAGGCAGCAAAGGAACTCCGTGTACCCTTTGACCTTGTTGAATATGTTGCGGAAAACGGCAAGCTCCCCGTTGTAAATTTTGCGGCAGGCGGCGTTGCAACTCCTGCCGATGCGGCTCTTATGATGCAGCTCGGTGCGGAGGGCGTGTTCGTAGGCTCGGGCATATTCAAGTCGGGCAATCCCGAAAAGCGTGCAGCTGCGATAGTAAAGGCTGTAACGAATTTTAACGATGCAAAGCTTCTTGCGGAGCTTTCCGAGGATCTCGGCGAGGCAATGGTAGGCATCAACGAGCAGGAGATCGCACTTCTTATGGCGGAAAGAGGCAAGTGATGAGCAAACCGGTTATTGGTGTGCTTGCACTGCAGGGCGCATTTATCGAGCATGAAAAAAAGCTTGCGCAGCTTGGAGCGGAATGCTTTGAAATACGTCAGCTGCCCGATATCGAACGCAGCTTTGACGGGCTTATAATCCCCGGCGGCGAAAGCACCGTACAGAAAAAACTTCTTCACGAGCTTGGACTTTATGAGCCGCTCAAGGAAAAGATACAGAACGGTCTTCCCGTTTTCGGCACCTGCGCAGGAATGATACTTCTTGCGGAAACGATAGACGGCGGCGAAGAACCCTGCTTTGGAACGATGCCCTTCACCGTAAAGCGCAATGCTTACGGCAGACAGCTCGGCAGCTTTTTCACAGAGGCTGATTTCGCAGGAAAAAACGTGCCTATGACCTTTATCCGTGCGCCTTATGCGAGTGATGCGGGACAAACGGAAGTGCTTTCCGAGGTTGAGGGAAAAGTCACCGCCGTAAGATACAAAAAACAGCTTGCGACGGCATTTCACCCCGAGCTGAACGATGATAACTTTGTGCACGGATATTTTCTTGATATGATAAAAGAATAAGTATTGCGCCGATCTTTGACTGAATATATGCAGAGGTCGGCGCTTTTTGGTAATATGATTTATTGTGAGTTGTTGACAAAAATGTCCGAATAGTATATACTTGTTTTATACTATATTGCAAAGGATGCTTTTGATATGAAAAAACAGATATTTAACCCTATATTTCCGCTCGACGTTTGTATCCCCGACGGCGAACCGCACGTTTTCGGCGACAGAGTTTATCTCTACGGCTCTCATGATAAGGAGGGCGGAGAAACGTTCTGTATGCTTGATTATACCGTTTATTCCGCACCGGTCGACGATCTTACCGACTGGCGGTGCGAGGGCGTTAGCTACCGTGCGGAGCAGGATCCCGACTACAGCGAAAGACCGTTTATGTATGCCCCCGATGTTGTCTGCGGCAATGACGGAAAATACTACCTTTATTATTGTATGTCGGGCAAAGACGGCGTTGGCGGCTACTGGGGTCCGATAAGTGTTGCCGTCAGCGAAAAGCCGCAGGGACCGTTTGAATATCTCGGCTTTGTTCATTATCCCGACGGTACGCCGATGAAAAAGTTCGTGTGCTTTGACCCAGGCGTTATCAATGACAACGGAACGATCAGGATCTATTACGGCACACAGTATGACTTTGAAGAGCGTGAAGACTTCCCCGAAAACGAAAGCTACATAAATTCCGAAATGGAAATGTTCAACAAGAGCCGTGAAGAGATACTTTCTGCCGAGGGCAGTGTTATGGGACCCTGCATGGTCGTTGTTGAGGACGATATGGTCACTGTTGCAGGCGAACCGGTGCATATTATCCCGTACAAGGTCAAGGGAACTTCCTTTGAAACGCATCCGTTCTTTGAGGCAAGCTCAATGCGCAAAGTCGGAGAGAAATATTACTTCGTTTATTCTTCACAGCAGAATCACGAGCTTTGCTATGCAACGAGCGACTATCCCGACAGAGATTTCACATTCGGCGGCACTATAGTTTCAAACGGCGACGTCGGTTTCAACGGCAGGACCGCAGCCGACAAGCTCAACATGACGGGTACGACTCACGGCAGCATAGAATGTATAAACGGTCAGTGGTATGTTTTTTATCACAGACTTACGCACAAGTCCGACTACAGCAGACAGGCCTGCGCCGAGAAAATTGAGATCAGACCCGACGGCAGCATCGAACAGGTCTGCGTAACGTCCTGCGGACTTAACGGCGGCGCACTTTTGGCGGAGGGAAAATATCCTGCAGGTATTGCCTGCAATATCACCAATGGTCATATGCCTCACGGTTCAAACCGCATTTTCACAGACAGTTTTCCAAACTGCAATAACGACGAAACGGGAAGATTTATCGCAGAGATATGTGACAATACCCTTATCGGCTACAAGTATTTTGATTTTGACGGCGACACGACACTTACCCTTACGACAAGGGGCAGGGGAGAGGGGGCTTATACTGTAACGGACGAGAATGGAAACGCCCTCGGAACTGTCACGGTTACGCCGTCCGAAGCATGGATAAAGACCTCCGCAAAGATAAGCGTTTCGGCAGGTGAACACTCGCTTTTCCTTACCTATAACGGAACGGGAACGACCGAGCTTATGGAGATAGAGTTCATAAAGTAAACAGAAAAAAAGGTTATCGTGTTTCGTAATTTCGTACAGGCACAATAACCTTTTTTACAGATCACATTAAAATAGGAGTGGTGCAAAGTGGCTGAAATAAGCGTAAAATTCAATTCAGATTCGCTCAACCGAAAGGTAGAATTTAAAGTTTTTATCCCGAATGATGAGTGTGGCAAAACGCCGTGCGGCAGAATGAAAACGCTTTTTCTCCTGCATGGCTATACGGGCGATGCGGGGAACTGGGTGCCCGAACATCTTATGAAAAAGTATAACTTTGCCGTTGTTGCGCCGAATGGGGAAAACGGCTTCTGGCTCGACGGACTTTCAACGGGTCATAAGTATTGTACCTTTGTCGGAGATGAACTCGTTAAATATGTCCGCCGCACGTTCGGACTTGCGGCTGATGCGGGAGAAACATATATAATGGGACTTTCAATGGGCGGCTTCGGTGCATTGCATACAGCGTTTGCCTATCCCGAAAATTTTGGCAAAACGGCGGCAATGTCCTCTGCGCTCATCGTACATGAGATAGCGCATCTTAAGCCGGGCGAAGATAACGGCGTTGCAAATTATGACTATTATCACGAATGTTTCGGCGACCTTGAAACGGTCGAGGAGAGTGACGGCAATCCCGAAGTTCTTGCAAAAAAACTGCTTGACAGCGGCAAGCTCCCCGAGATCTTTATGAGCTGCGGAACGGAGGATTTTCTGCTTGAAAATAACCGTTTTTTCCACCGCTATCTCGAAAGCATCGGCGCACCGCACATTTATCTTGAAAGCAAGGGCGCGCACGATATGACTTTCTGGAACGAGTACACGGAAAAGTTCGTTGACATGATCTTTGGAGTAAAATAAAAATGTCCTCTGTTTTGGCAGAGGACAACAGCTTGTTGAAAAAATAGGTTATAGAAAAAGATGCACAAAATTTCAAACCAAAGTTTACGTCCACGCTTTTTAAAGGGTGGCAGGGGTCAAGGGGACAGCGTCC